>JBBRDQ010000233.1:0-7723 GCA_038203695.1 Chitinophagales bacterium | reverse complement strand
ATCGACATCGTCCGCGATAGTTTTGGGGTGCCGCATATTTTTGGCAAGACCGACGCGGAGGTAGCCTACGGGCTGGCTTGGGCGCACTGCGAAGATGATTTTGAAACCTTGCAGACCTGTTTTCTGGCTGCCAAAGGTTTGCTGGGACAGGTAAAAGGCAAAGACGGCGCGGGCATCGACTACGTGGTGCAGGCGATCCGTGCCAGGGAACTGGTAGAAGAAGAATTCAACACGATTTCATCTGACTTTCAGCGGGTGTTGCAAGGTTATTGCGAAGGTTTTAACCAGTTTGCCAAAACCCATCCCAAAGAAGTCCTGCACAAACGGCTGGTCCCGATCACGCCGCGCGACATGGCCACTTTTGGCGTATTGCAGTTATTCGTTTTTACCGGCGGTGATGCGGCGCTGAAATCGATTGTCGAAGGAAAAGTCCCGCTGGCCAAATTACCGGAAGTGCACGGCTCCAATGCCTACGCTTTCAATTCACACAAAACCAAAGACGGGCAGGTCTACCTGAATATTAATTCGCACCAGCCCTGGGAGGGCATTGTCGCCTGGTACGAAGCCCATTTATGCAGCGAAGAAGGGCTGAATATTGTCGGCGGACTGTTTCCGGGCGCGCCCTGTATTTTGCACGGCTGCAATGAATATTTGGGCTGGGCGCACACCGTCAACAATCCGGACAAGTCAGATGTGTACCAACTGGAGATCAATCCACAAAATAAACTACAGTATCGCTTTGACAATCAATGGATTACGCTGGAAGAACGCACGATCAAACTGAAAGTAAAAATTGCCGGTGTGCCGATAAGTGTACACAAAAAAGCGTGGTGGAGCGTGTACGGACCGACCTTCCAAAACAAACTGGGCATGTTTTCGATCCGCAGTTCGGGGCTGTTCGACATCCGGGCGCTGGAAGAATGGTACCGGATGAACAAGGCCCGCAACTTTACCGAGTTCCATCAGGCGCTCAAAATGGAAGCCATTCCCGGTTTCAACGTGGTGTACGCCGACCGGTACGACACCATTTTTTACCTCAGCAACGGCAAACTGCCCATCCGCAATACCGGTTATGACTGGCGCCATACCGTGCCGGGAAATACTTCGCGTACGCTGTGGATGCAGTTTCACCCGCTGGAAGACCTGCCACAAATCCTCAATCCCGCATCCGGGTATTTGTTCAACAGCAATCACTCCCCTTTCAATGCTTCCGCGCCGGCCGATAATTTGTCAGCCAAAAATTTTGACCCGACCATGGACTATGAGACCTACGAAAACAACCGCAGCCGTCGCTTTATGGAATTGATCGCTCCGCTGGACAAGATTGATTACGCTGATTTTAAACGCATTAAATACGACCAGCAACTGCCGGCGCAGATTTCCTACGCCGTCAACTTAGACAGTTTATTGGCGCTGAAACCGGCCCAATATCCCGATATTGCCCCGCTGCTGGATAGCCTGGAACACTGGAACCGCCAGTCGGACATCCACAACACCGGCGCAACTGCATTTCTGGTCATGGTGCAATACGTGTCGCATAAATACCATCTGACCACCATTTATCAGCGCAAAACCCTGACCATTGCCGAAAGCGTGGATGCGTTGCGGTACACCAAAAAGTATCTGCGCAAACATTTCGGCCGGCTCGACGTGCCGCTGGGCGATTACCAGAAAATGGTCCGGGGCAAAAAAGTGCGGCCATTGGCGGGTCTGCCCGATGTGATCGCCGCCATTTACAGCACCCCCTATAAAAAAGGCATGGTGAAAGGTTTTGTCGGTGATTGCCTGATCCAACTGGTGCGTTTTACACCCGAAGGCCCGATCATCGAATCCGTCAATACCTACGGTGCCTCCAATCGCCCGGCCAGTAAACATTACAGCGACCAGATGGATATGTTCCTCGAACACAAAACCAAGCCGATGAGTCTGGACAAAAAGAAAGTGTATGGTCAGGCGGAACGCATTTATAAACCAGGGATTTAACCGTTAATCATTAAAAAATGGGTGGACTTGACATTGTCAAAAAGTATTACGCTGATTTTAACCAGAAAAATTGGGAGGGCATGTTCGCCTTGCTTGATCCGGAGATCCGGCACGAAGTCAACCAGGGAGAAGTGCGGATTGGTCTAGAAAAATACCGCGAATTCATGCAGATGATGGATGAATCGTACGAAGAAACGCTGAGCGATCTGGTGTTTATGTCCGATGCCGAAGGGCAACACTTTGCCTGCGAATTCGTGGTGAACGGCATGTATAAAAAAGGCGATGAACCACCGGCACACAACCAGACCTACGTCCTGCCGGCTGGTGCTTTTCTGGAAGTGCACGGCGGAAAAATAATCCGCGTCACCACGTATTACAACCTGCCATTGTGGATCAAACTGGTGTCGGAATGACGTCAAACTTGCGCTTTGAACAACGAACGGGTCGAGAAATCGCCGACGTTTTTGCGGATCTGGCCCGGTTGCGCATCGCTGTTTTTCGCGATTTTCCGTACTTGTATGCCGGCACAGCAGCGTACGAACAGACGTATCTGCAAACCTACGCCAACGCGGATCGCGCTTTGCTGTTTGCGGTGTATGACGGCGCCAGCATGGTCGGCGCGACGACTTGCATTCCCTTGCTGGACGAGACAGTGGACGTGCAAAAGCCGTTTTTGGAGGCCGGGTACGACCTGGCGAAAATCTTTTATTTTGGGGAAAGTATTTTGTTGCCCGACTATCGTGGCCTGGGACTGGGACATCGTTTTTTCGATGCCCGCGAAGCACATGCCGGCAGTTTTGGCGAATACACCATGACCTGTTTTTGCGCCGTAGTGCGGCCGGACGATCACCCGCTCAAACCGGCCGGTTACCAGCCCCTCGATGCCTTTTGGCACAAACGCGGGTATCAAAAGGAGCCGCGTTTGCAAAGTTGGTTCGACTGGCCGGATATAGGCGAAACGGAATCGACGGTCAAACCGATGGTGTACTGGACCAGGAAAATTGCGTGGTTCTAGTGTCGGGGTGACTTTCGGAGTCACCCCGACACTAGAACCACGCAAACCCTACAAAATTGACAGCCAACCAATTACACATGAAAGTCACCATCGCCGCCGCGCAATATCCCATCACTTTCCACCCAAGTTTTGCGGCGTGGCGCGCGCATACCACCCGTTGGGTAGCAGATGCCGTTCAGCAAAAAGCCCAACTCCTGTTCTTCCCGGAATACGGTTCGATGGAATTGGTCAGTCTCCTGAGCGAACGCGAACAACAAGACCTGCGCGGACAAGTGCGCAGCCTGGAGCGGTACCGCGATGACTGCTGGGCCGTGTTTGCAGAATTAGCCAGGCAGTACCAGATCATCGTTGTTGCACCCAGTTTCCCCGTCGTGGAGGGCGACAAAATATACAATCGCACGGCCGTTTTTTCGGCCACAGGCTGGATCGGCTTTCAGGATAAATCTTTCATGACCCGTTTTGAAGCGGAAGACTGGGGCATCAATCCGGCCCCGCCCCAGTACACGGTTTTTACGGCCGATTGGGGCAGTTTTGGTATCCAGATCTGTTACGATATTGAATTCCCGATCGGATCGCACTTGCTGGCTACCCACGGCGCACAGTTGATCCTGGCACCCAGTTGTACCGAGACCATCCAGGGCGCTGCCCGCGTACATGTGGGTGCCCGCGCCCGGGCCTTGGAAAATCAATGTTATGTAGCCGTCGCCCAAACCATCGGGCTGGCCCCCTGGTCGCTGGCCGTCGATATCAATTACGGGTATGCGGCTGTATATAGCACGCCCGACGCCGGTCTGCCTGAAGACGGCATCCTCGCTACCCTGCCACCGCAGCAGCCGGGCTGGCTGATCCAGGAACTGGATTTCGCGAAGATTGAAGCAGTACGCGCTGAAGGCCAGGTATTTAACTTTAAAGACCAGCAGCGGTTTGCGTATGGGATGGAAGGGATGGAGGTAGCGATTTGTTTTTTGTCCTGAGATGCGCAAAAAAGTTGGGATAAAATAAAAAGTCCGCTGGATAATTGGGGTATTTGAAACGGAACACTATATTTGCCATCCAAACCAATACCACATGAACCAGTTTACGCCATTTATGCTATATTTCTTTGTGTTGCGTGCATCCAGCCGATTGGGTTGGATGCACGCAACGCAAAGGTTGACATAATGGGTTTTCACGCAATGGCTTATATGGGGGTATTGACGGATAATCTTAGTTCCATGTAATAAAAAAATAATAAATAATATAAAATCTATGCGCGACCGCGCGAGAAATAAATAAAATAAAATGTTTTGTGAGAAACTGCGCACGGCAAAAATTTTATCATCATTCAAATGTATCGTATGAACTTCGTAAACCCTTTTGAATTGCTTGATGTGGCAGAAACTGATGCAGTATCTATCAAGAAAGCAAAGAAAAGAAAATTAGCAGAGTTTGATTTGTCAGATGACGGCATTATAGAAGTTGGAAACCAAAAAGTAACAAAATCCGACTTTATAAGGGCGATTGATGAATTAGACAACAACGACAAAGCAGAATTTTATCTATTCGTCAAAAACAACCCAAGGCTAAATGCCTTCCTAACGAATGGCGATATCTCATTTTTTACCAATTTTAGGCAAGAAAGCATCTATTCAGATGTCAATTTTATCAATTTTGTTAGCCCTTATTTTGCAGAACAGTATAATAAGGTGTTGTTAGAAACTTACCAGAACGATAACCTATAACGAGTCATTAATCTAAAAAGTGAATCAAAGCCCAGAGCAAATAGCCAGAGATACCATTGACAAGCAGCTGACTGCTTGTGGCTGGGTTATTCAGAGCATTAAACAAATAAATCTGACTGCCGGAATGGGGGTTGCCGTTAAAGAATATTCGACGGATGTTGGCCCTGCAGACTATGTGTTATTTGTAGCAGGAAAACCCTGTGGTGTAATTGAAGCGAAGCGGGAAGAAGAAGGACATCGAATGAATGTGCACGAAGTACAAGGCGAAGAATATGCAAATGCTAAACTCAAACATCTGAAAAATGAGCCTCTGCCTTTTGTATACATCAGCACCGGAGAAATAACCAGATTTACCGATTTTACCGACCCAAAACCAAGAGCAAGAGCGGTTTTTTAGTTTTCACAGACCCGAAACTTTGCGAGAATGGGTAAAACGAGACAAATCGCTCCGTAAAAGATTGTTGGATTTGCCCGCTTTACGAACCGAAGGTTTGCGTGACTGTCAAATAAACGCCATCACAAAATTAGAAACTTCCTTTAAAGAAAACCGACCAAGAGCATTGATACAAATGGCAACGGGCTCAGGGAAAACGTTTACTGCTATCACCGCCATTTACCGGTTGCTGAAATATGCCAAAGCAAAACGGGTGTTGTTTTTGGTGGACACCAAAAACCTGGGCGAACAAGCAGAACAAGAATTTATGTCGTTCGTGCCCAATGACGACAACCGAAAATTCACCGAACTATACAGCGTTCAAAGGCTCAAATCCAGTTACATCGCCTCCGACAGTCAGGTTTGCATCAGTACCATTCAGCGGTTGTATTCCATTTTAAAAGGAACGGAACTGGAAGAAAGTGCCGAAGAAGAAAACCCAAACGAAAGCAGCTGGCAACCCAAAGAAATTCCACCGATTGAATACGATGACAAAATGCCCATCGAGTTTTTTGATTTCATGGTCATTGACGAATGCCACCGAAGCATTTACAACCTTTGGAAACAGGTGTTGGAATATTACGATGCTTTTGAAATTGGCTTAACCGCTACGCCGGACAAAAGAACGATTGGTTATTTCGACCAAAACCTGGTGAGTGAATATTCCCACGAAATGGCGGTTGCCGATGGCGTGAATGTCGGCTACGAAGTATTTATTATTGACACCAAAGTGACCCAACAAGGGGCAACGCTTTGGAAAGGCGAATACATCGAGCACCGGGAACGCCTGAGCCGAAAGAAAAGAATGGAGTTGCAGGATGAAGATGAAACCTATTCCAAACAGCAATTGGACAAGGATGTGGTAAATCCCAATCAAATCAGGACCATCATCCGCACTTTTAAAGAACACCTGCCATCTATTTTCAAAGACCGCTATGATAAAAACGGTGTTTTTGAAGTGCCCAAAACGTTGATTTTTGCCAAAACCGATAGCCACGCCAATGACATTATTGATATTGTAAGACAAGAATTTGCGGAAGAAAACAAGTTCTGCAAAAAAATCACCTACAAAACGGACGAAGACCCAAAATCGGTTTTATCACAATTCCGCAACGACTACCACCCACGCATTGCCGTCACCGTTGATATGGTGGCCACTGGCACGGACATTAAACCGCTGGAATGTTTGCTGTTTATGCGCGATGTGAAAAGCATCAATTATTTTGAGCAAATGAAAGGCAGAGGCACGCGAACCATTGATTTAGATAGTTTGCGAAAAGTAACGCCCACGGCAAAATTCACGAAAGACCATTTTGTAATTGTGGATGCCATTGGCGTAACCAAAAGTTTAAAAACAGATAGCCGACCTTTGGAAAAAAAGCCCGGCGTACCGCTAAAGGATTTATTACAAGCGGTTGCAGTTGGTGCAAGGGAAGAAGCATTATTTACTTCATTGGCCAGCCGACTGACCCGATTGGACAAACAGATCACCGAAAAAGAAAAAAAGCAATTTGCTGAAAAAGCCAACGGCAAAAGTGTTTCCCAGGTGGTGAAAGAGTTGTTGAATGCTTTTAATCCTGATGTGCTGGAACACATTGAAAGCAACGTAAGAGCCGAAATGGCCGGTGCCCCACCGGTGGAAATTGAAGCAGCCATCAAAACAAAAACCGAAAGCCTACAGAACGAAGCCGCAAAAGTATTCACCGGCGAACTGAATGAATACATTGAAAATGTGCGCAAGGCGCACGAACAAAAAATTGACTTGGCAAATCCTGATGAAGTGATGCACATGGGTTGGGACAAAGACAATGCTGCGACAAGCGCAGCACGAGTAGCTGAATTTAGGCAGTGGATGGAGGAAAACAAAGATGAATTAATGGCTTTGCAGATTTTCTACAACCAACCATTTCGCAGACGGGAACTGACTTACACCATGATAAAGGAAGTGTTGGAGAAACTGCAAAATGAGAAACCAACCCTTGCCCCCATGAATGTTTGGCGGGCTTATGAAGCCTTGGAGCAGTGCAACGGTTCCCCAAAAAATGAATTGACTGCTATTGTTTCGCTCATGCGCAAAATAAGCGGCGTAGATAGTACCTTGACGGCCTACGATAAAACAGTGGACAAGAATTTTCAGGATTGGGTATTTAAAAAACAAGCCGGAACCACCAAGTTCAACGAAGAACAAATGCAATGGCTGCGGATGATTAAGGATTATGTCATCAGCAGTTTCCATATTGAGAAAGACGATTTTGATTTGAATCCTTTTAATGCACAAGGTGGACTGGGGAAGATGTGGCAATTGTTTGGCGACAAGACAGAGGAAATTATTAACGAATTAAACGAGGCATTGGCTGCATAATGAGCGAAAAAGAACTACATAAAATCATAGATCGTCTTTTAAAACTCCCCAAAGAATGTGAGTGGGCTGAGTTTAAATTGAATTTTAAAAGTGATGAGGAAATTGGCAAGTACATTTCCGCATTAAGTAATGGTGCTTGCTTACAAAATGAACCGTTTGGCTATTTGGTTTTTGGAATTGATGATAAAACACAACAAGTTAGCGGTACT
>JBBRDQ010000232.1:0-7745 GCA_038203695.1 Chitinophagales bacterium | reverse complement strand
AACGCAGGTCAATGTCAGCGTATCGCCCGTGCCGGCCACTGATTACCTTACTGTACAAGGCTTTGATTTTGAAACATTTGTGATTTTCGACCTGCAAGGTCGGAAGATGCTTTCCGGGCAGAATTCCGGTGACCAGCGCATTGTGGTGGCCTCACTATTACCAGGCGTTTATTTCTTGCAATTGCAGCAAAAAGGCCGGCAGACCAGCATAAAAATTGTCAAATCAGGCCAGCCCTAAATGCAGCAAGAATTCATTTTTCATGCTTCATTTTTCATTCTTTTCACTGGTTTGGGCAAAAAAAATGGGACGCTCGTTTGCGTCCCATCGGTTTCCCGTATATAATCTCATGAAAAGTTTCTGAATCAGGGTGCGGCGCCGGGGTAAGCGCTGCGGAATCGTTTTGGAATGGCCTCTTGGTTGGAGTTTCTTTTTTCTGGGAGAAAAGAACAACCGGGATGCTCGTTTGCATCCCGGCGGTTTCCCGTATATAATCTCATGAAAAGTTTCAGAACAAAATGCAACGCTGGGGGTAGGCGTTGCGAAATCAAATTTTTGGAATGGCCTCTTGGTTGGAGTTTCTTTTTTCTGGGAGAAAAGAACAACCGGGACGCTCGTTTGCGTCCCGGCGGTTTCCCGTATATAATCTCATGAAAAGTTTCAGAACTAGGTGCGAAACCGGGGTAAGCCTCGCGGTATTGTTTTTGGAATGGCCTCTTGGTTGGAGTTTCTTTTTTCTGGGAGATAAGAACAACCGGGATGCTCGTTTGCATCCCGGCGGTTTCCCGTATATAATCTCATGAAAAGTTTCAGAACGTTTGCTAAAAGACTCGTTTCAATTCGCTGCGCTGTCGTTGCTTTCTTTTAACAGTACAAAAGTGCAGCAACAAACTTGAGTAGTAAAGGACAGTTTTTGGCGTTTGTTGAATTACAAAAATGCTGTTTTTTGTCGAATTAAAAGAAGTTGATTAAGTTATTTTGTTGACAATCAGTGTTTTAGTTTTAAAACCATGCGGACAAAAATACGCGTTTGTTGAAAAATTTTATTTCTAAAATACTGTTTTTTATTGAAAAAAACTTTTTCAGCGGAAAAGAACACGCGAATCTTTCAAAAAAAGGTAACCCACGTCCCCCAAAATTATAAATCGTGAAGCAACTTTTGGGCTTCCTGATAATGATCGTCGTCTGAAGTAAGCAGTTGTAAGGTGCTCCGGCAGCGGTTTTTGTCATTTTCAAGCAAATAAGCCAGGGCGGTGTACCAGATTGCGTCGGCTTTCAGTGCGGTATCGTTATCCGTCAGGGGCTGAAAAGTAGTTCGCGCTTCGACGGGACGGTGCAAGGCCAGCAGACACATACCTTTATACAACGCAGCAGTAGGGTCATTTGGTACGGCCAGCAGCCAGCGATCCAAAGCTGCAAGCGCTTCCGGATAGTTTTTTTGGTTAAAAGCCGTTTGTGCAACGGCCTTGTCGGCATCGGCGGCACCGCGTTCGACCACATTCATTGGGGTGAACTGCGCATATTGTTGATACAGGGAGGGGCGCGGCGAAAACACAAACCAGACGGCCGCCAGCAAAAGGGCAAAAGCCGCTGCAATGGCGGCGCGGCGCGGCCAGTTCACTTGCACGACTTGCAGCGATGGCTGTCTGTCGGCTGCTCCAAAAAATGCCGGACCGATTTGCGTCAGATTTTCTGCCAGGGCCTGCCGCTGCGGTTCGTGTTGCAGCCAGGTTTCGATTTCTTGCCGCAAGGCAAATTCTGCTGCAAATTCAGGGTCGTCGCGGGCGCGTTGGCGCACGGTCAGCGCTTCCGCTTCCGGCAGTAAGTCATTAAAATAATTATCGAGCAGGGTAGCATCTTTTTCGTTCATCAGTGATCGGATTATTCGGGTGATTGAATAAGCGTGCGCCAGCGCTCCATGCACGCGTTTTTGCGGCGGTACAGCGTGTTCACACTATTTAGTTGAAGTTCTACAGCGGCTTGCTGGGGTGGGATACCGTTGGTTAGGAGGGTCATTAACTGTCGGCAGAGGTCGCTGAGTTGGGTAAAGGTCTGGGCAAACCGTTGCTGCCGCGTCTGATTAGCGAGGGCATCTTCGGCAGCGACGAGCGTATCCTCCGTGACTTCCAGGGTATATCGCTGCTCTTCGGCATTTCTTACCCCCTGTTCCCGATTTTTATGGCGCAGGCGATCCATCCACCGGCGCGAGTAAATCACGTGCAGTAAAGCGCCCAGCGGACAGGTGAGCACGAAATCCGGTTGCAGCGCCTTTTCATAAACGGTTAGAATGGCTTCCTGAAAGATATCCTGCGCGTCGGCTGTGCTGCCGTTGTGCTGATTTATCCAGCGTTGGGCCTGTGCGGCAAATTGCCGGTAAATTGCCTGGATGCCCTGCGGATCGTTGCGGCGCAGGGCCTCGATATAATGTTGGTCAATGTGCATTTTTATTTCCGGAAATTAAAAAACGAAGGTAAGGTTTTTCATGCGCTGCGATATAGGGGTGTAAAAAAGCACTGTTATAAGTTTTACGGTACGTAACATAATATATGCTTAGTTTCGTACCACAAACCAACCACTTTATCCACATGAAAAACCTGTTGCCTGCGCTCCTTTTTTGTTGCTTTTTTGGTTCCACACTCAATGCGCAAACCCCGGTCGTGCCCAGAGTAGTAGATTTTACTACTGCGGTGGAGGGGAATGCGCTGCGATTTACCAGCATTTTACCGTCTCTGATGCAGAAAGCCGGCGCTAAACCGGCTTTCTGGACTTGCCATTGGGAGTTTGGCGATGGCAATTTCAGCAATGAAGACAATCCTGCCCACGTATATGCCCAATCAGGCAACTATATGGCCGTACTTTCGGCTACCCCGCATTACGACGATGGTAAAGTGCCCGATAAAAAGGAAAAAGGCGTTATGGCGCTGCTGGGTGGCGGCACGATGAGCGGCGTGTTTAAAAACGTATTTAGCGAACCGGGCCAAAGTATTGCCCTGCGCGCCATTCGCGAACCGGTTCCGCAGGAAGAGATGATCTGTGTGATCAGTTATCAGCACAACAGCAGGCTCACGACGGATGGGCAATTGCACCTGTTTTACAACGAAAAAAGTTTTCAGAACACCCATTTTACGCTGCTAAAGGCCCGCACACACTTTGGGGAAACGAATGTTTCCGGTCTAACGATGGTCGAACCCGCTACGAATGCGCCCCGCGAATTCGACCCCGAGGGCCTGGCCTCGAATCTTTCCACAACGGGTGAAAGCGCTCATTTTTTGTTTTCGCCGCCGCCTTCTACCGCCGCAGAGCTGCTTTCGCAGGCGCATACTAAATACCGCACGGAAAATGTCTGGCGGTTCAATAATCTCATGACGGGCGAGCAACGCAATGTTTTTATCAGCATGTTGAGCACCGCCAACATGGTAAAAGATACGAATACGACGATTCACCTGACCGCTGTGTTCGAGCCTTTTGATCCCGCCGTGCCGGCACAGGAATATACGCTGGAGATTGAAATTGTCAGTTCACACGATCCCAACGCCATTGCGGTGTCGGATAACCGGGTGAATTACCGGTTTATAAAAAGCAAAGACCTTAATTATACGGTGCGTTTTCAAAATAACGGTCAGGGGCCGGCCAGCACCGTACAACTCAATGTGGAAGTGCCCGAAGGTTTGAATATGGGCAAAATGAAGCCGATCGACTGGTATCCGAAGTGTCCGATTTGTCCGAAAGAAATTACGACGCGCAGTTGCCTCGATACACTGACCACCAAAGCCGGGCTTGTTTTTACGTTCCGCAATATTTATCTGCCGGGCAGCAGTCAGGAAGGCGTGAACGACAGAGACTCTACCAAAGGTTTTGTAAAATACAAAATCGTGCCGCATAAGGATATGCCGAAACGCGCGTTTCGCAGCCGCGCCAAGATCGTTTTTGATAAAAATCCGCCGATTTATACCAATTTTTCGAAGACCAGATTTAAACCCGGATTGTCGCCCGGTCCTAAATTTGGCTACGCTTTTGCGCCGGACTCTTTGAACGAAGGCTATTTTTTTGTGGGGGTGAGTTTATCGCCGTTTAAATCGTGGAAAATTTATCCGCAGGTGGAATTGCTGACGGGGATACAGGGGCGGACGGAATTAGCGGAGAAAATCATTTCGACTAGTTTTACCCAGATGACCATCGATATGCCAGGACAACCACCTTACCGCAGCACAATTTTTGATACCACCCTGCAAAAAGACAATCGCGGATTTATCTCCTTTGAAGTTCCATTCCTGTTGCGCAAGAACTTCACCCGCTTTTTTGGAGCGGGTATCGGTGCCGCTGCACGGGTTACCTTATTTAATGGGGAAAGAACGACGATTAAACGGGGCATTGAAATACGCAGTTTCCAGGGCACCGTTGACCCACCGGTGGAAATCACGGAAAAGTATCCTTATAACTACCCCCTTGAAACCGAAACCATTTCTGGAAATACCACCCGTTTTTCCGTCTTTGCCGATCTCACGGTGGGTTCCGTGCGCGCCGGTCCTAATCTGGGAATTCGGGCCGGCGGGATTTTGCACGATGGTTTTCAGCCTTTTGTGCAGGTTTCGCTGGAGATAAAGTTGTAATCTGCCTGTCAGAAATAAAAAAAGTCCTTGTAAGTAGTAAACTTACAAGGACTTACAATTTTGGGAGCCACTCAAGGGATTTGAACCCTCGACCTGCTGATTACGAATCAGCTGCTCTACCGCTGAGCTAAAGTGGCTTTTCACTGCGTCGTTTGTCACCAATATTGATGCCAAAACGCCTGCATCCTGATTTTTCTTTAAAAGCGGTCGCAAATGTACATTAATTCCGGTAACGGAACAATTGCCGCAAATTTTTTGAAAAAATCGTGGGAAAGAATGCAGCCCGAAGGTTTACGCATTGACGACGTCCAGCCCGATGATGGACCGGGAAACGGTGTAAATTAATCTCATGAGAATACGGGTAAGTTTGACAAAAAATGTAAACCGGGATTAAAAAGAGGCGGAAGGTAGCATATTGTAAAAGAAGTACATATATGAGTGCACTTTTTTATTTTGGGTAATCTCCCGATTTAAGCCGTACTTTTGCGGCTCATTTTTTTAATTCCCGCAACCACCAATTTTTCAGATGGTCAAAATAGGCAACGTCGAACTGGGTGATTTTCCGCTTTTGCTCGCTCCCATGGAGGATGTGAGCGATCCGCCTTTCCGCAAACTTTGCAAGGAACAGGGGGCCGATATGGTGTATACCGAGTTTATCAGTGCCGACGGACTGGTGCACGATGCGTGGAATAGTCTTAAAAAACTGGAGATATTCGACTATGAGCGGCCGGTTGGTATTCAATATTTTGGTGGACAACTGGACAGTATGCTGGAAGCAGCGGAAATGATCGAAGCCAAAAATCCCAATGTGATCGACATTAACTTCGGCTGCCCGGTGGCCAAAGTGGCCTGCCGCATGGCCGGTGCCGGCCTGTTGCGCGATATTCCGCAGATGGTAAAACTTACGGAAGCGGTGGTGAAAAGTACCCGATACCCGGTCACTGTAAAAACCCGGCTCGGCTGGGATGATAGTACGATTAATATTGTGGATGTAGCCGAACGTTTGCAAGATGTTGGTATTCAGGCACTTAGTATACACGGGCGCACCCGGGCACAGATGTATAAAGGCGAGGCCGACTGGTCGTGGATCGCTAAAGTAAAAGAGAACCCACGCATGCACATTCCGATTTTTGGCAATGGCGACGTGGACAGCCCGGAAAAAGCCCTCGACTACCGCAATCGTTTTGGCGTTGATGGCATTATGATCGGCCGCGCTACCATCGGCTATCCGTGGATTTTCCGCGAGATCAAACACTACTTTGCCACCGGGGAACTCCTGCCGCCCCCCGATGTACGCGAGCGCCTGCGCGCGGCGCGCCAGCATTTACGCGATAGCCTGGCCTGGAAAGGCGCGAAACTCGGCGTACTCGAAATGCGGCGCCATTACTCCCCCTATCTGCGCGACTTACCGCATATCAAACCTTACCGTGCCCGCCTGGTGACGGAAATGGAGCCGGAAACCCTGTTTGCGATCCTGGACGAAATCGAAGCGGTGTACACGCAAGAAGCGGTGTACGATGGCGATGTGCCTGTATTTGCCTGATTGCGGTCTATTTCTAAATTGATGGATGAATGCGGAGTCATGATTGTTGATTTTTAAAGTTATGGCGCGTGCCTGGCATTTCCCATTGTACCTGACCTTTATTAGGGTGCCTGGACAGGGAGCGCAAATTCAAAGTATGCTCATTTTTGCACCCGTGCACAATCTCAAGCATATCCGACTACATCAAAAATCAACAATCATCACTCCGCATTCGTCAATTAATTTAAAATCTACCTTTTTCTCCACCAAAAATTAAACCTCTGCGTCTTTGCGGCGTCATAGAGGTAAATCAGCATTTTTGCAAGCCTTGACCACAGACAAGTCAGTTTCCGACGAACACATCATGCAGTTGTTGCGTACCGAACCGGCGTTCGAACGTGGCTTCCGGCTGCTGATGACCCAATATCAGGAACGGCTGTACTGGCATATTCGCCGGATGGTGCTGGTGCATGAAGATGCCGACGATGTGCTGCAAAATACCTTTATTAAAGTGTATCGGGGTATCGCGCAGTTTGAAGGCAAGTCTAAATTGTACACCTGGCTGTACCGGATTGCGACCAATGAAGCAATCACACATTTGCAAAGTAAAGCGCGCAATAGTTCGACTTCGCTGGATGATGCATCGGGTGTTTTGATGAATCGTTTGCAAGCCGATACTTGGTTTGATGGTGATGCAGTACAGGTAAAATTGCAACACGCCATTGCTGAATTGCCTGATAAACAGCGCATTGTATTCAATCTACGCTACTTTGAAGAAATGCCGTATGAAGAAATGTCGACCGTGCTGGAAACGTCGGTCGGTGCCTTAAAAGCCTCTTTTCACCATGCGACCAAAAAAATAGAAGCCGCCTTCCGGGAGGCGTAGTGCCCATAAACCAACCTTTTCCAGCGTGAAAAGTATAAACCATGACTGTTATGCAACAGAAAGAATCATTAGACGACGAATTAAAAGGGCTTTCACCCTGGTTGCGCGATTTGAAAAAATCGGAACCCGGACTCCAGGTGCCGGCGGATTACTTCGACACCCTGGAGGCGCGCGTTTTTGCGCAAATGGAAGCAACCGGCGGACGGGAAACTCCGGTCATGCAGGCCACGCGTGGTGGTAAATTGCTGCGTCTGCTGCGTACGCCGAAAGCAGGTGTAGCCGCTGCCGCAGCGATTGTACTGACGGTGGGGGCACTCTGGTTTTTGCGGGCTCCCAACACGGTGACGCCCGGTGAAATAGCCGCCAATGTGCCGGTTGTAGCGCGTCCGGAATTGAGCGATGAGGAAATTGAAACCTATTTGTTGCAAAATGTGCAGGATTTTGAGCCGGAACAATTGGCTTCCATCCCTTTACTAGCTGTGGAATTGCCTGAAACAGAAAACCCTGCCCCGGTTACATCCCCTAAAATAACTAAAAAACACCACGAACTCCTCAATGATGTAAGCGCGGAAGACCTTGAAAAGGCACTGAATGGAATGAGTGATGAGGAACTGGAACGGATGCTGTGAAAATGGAGGATGTGCGTATTTATACAACCAGATGTTGCTTAATACTTAATAGGCGCAGCTCAAACCCGCATCAAAAATCTGTCGCACAATTTTTTTAAAA
>JBBRDQ010000231.1:0-7768 GCA_038203695.1 Chitinophagales bacterium | reverse complement strand
TAAAGGGTCTTTAAAATTAATTATAATCGAAACCCGATTATTGTGTCGGGGTGACTTTTGGAGTCACCCCGACACTATAATCGGCTTTCCTTTATATTTTAATCTCGTTTTACACTTCTTTTAAACCCTATCAAAACAAACTCACATACCCCAAATGAAATTTGGCCGCCCGGAAGTCAATCGCCTGATTGGTATCGCGACGGCCTACGGCGAGACTAATGCCAAAAATACCCGCTTTGGTTTCGAACGTCAATCCTGCACCAATACCTACTGGGCGCAGAAAAATGCGGGTGCGCTCGGTTATATTTTCCAGATACCCATAATCACTGAACGCCGACAAATAGGAATTTTGCCCGGTCAAAAGCCGCAATTCCGCAGTCGCCACCACAAAACGGGTCGCAAACAGACTTTCTTCATCAAAACCGCGCAAGCGTTTATTGCCACCCAGGCGATACTGTTCGTTGGCAAAAATTTTCTTCGCCGCAAAAATACCGCCACTGCGCACACCAATTTTCAGGGTAGTGCGGGTAAAAAATGGGATATACACTTCCGTATTTGCTTCCAGCCGAAAACGCGCCTCGCGCCCGGCAATCGAATCATATAAGGTACTGAAACGAAAGTCCGGATTTTCCGGATCGCGCAGATTTTCGATTAGATTATTGCGCTGCACAGTATTGTAACCCGCCACTGTTTTAAGGGTGATTGCCCAGCCACGGCGTGGATTAAACCGATAATCCAGCCGGGTCACCGAAGTTTCAAGTCCAAAACCATTCTGGCGTAAATCGAGATTAGCCGGCAGCCGACGGGTTTGCAGAATAGTCAGTGTATCTACTTTTTGCAGCGAAGAACTTTTGTTTTCCCAAAAGAATTTGACAAAATCGCCCCCCGTGAACAAATATTGTACGCCAATATCGGCCTGCGCATCGACCCAGGTACTATCGCGCCGAAAAATATTCAAATGCCCTTCGATGCCAAATGGCGTACCCAATACGTATGGCACGCCCCCTTGCACATCCAGTTTTTGGGTTTCGGGCCGCAACCGTTCAAATTCAACCGAAAGGCGTTCGCCAAGATTAAGCGCATTCTGAAAAGCGGCGCTGAGCGTACCCGTGACTAAAAGTTTGCTGTTGGCCGCATCTGTCTGGGGCAGTAATCCGATAATAAAATCGAAGCGACTGGCGCGTTTTCGCTGCAAAAACAGGTTTATAGTGGCTTCGCTCCCGGCAAAAGTAACCGTAGGATTGGCCGTAGTTTCCAGGAAAAGCAGCGATCGCAATTGATCTCTCAATCGCAGTACGCGTGTCCGGCTGTACGGACTGCCCGGACGAAGCCCGAGATAATTGGGCAAAAACGATTTAGGCAACTTTACATCGCCAATGATTTTCAATTGTTTAAATGAAAAATAACGATTGCGCTCTACGCGCAGTAGCGCCGTAACACCGCCGTCTGTTTGTACCTGCACGCTGTCCAGAAAAACCTGCGCAAAAGGGTACCCATCGTTTTCGGCGGTTTCCAGCAGGCGCTGTTGCAATTTCAACAATAGGTCGTGGCGCAAGGGTTTCTCCGTAAATAATTTTTCGCGAAAACCCACAGCAGACAACCAGTTGTCATCGTCGCGGGAGGCTGGGCGCAAGGATACCCAGCGCATCGCCGGGCCCAAATATAGGTATGCTGAAAAAGTACGGTTGACTGATTGCGAATCACGTCCTTGATTTTTTTCCTGTAAACTGTCGATGGAAGCGTTCAAATAGGCTTTTTCCAGAAAAAACTGCCGTATATCACGGCAAAAGGGGAGTATTGCGGCCGAATCGGGCAACATAAAAATAGCGGTACTATCCGCTTGTGCCAATGGCTGCAATCGAAATCCATCAATCTCCCTGGCAAAAGTAGCCGGGTCGGCCAGCGAAAGCCGCAAGAGTGTCTGCGCCTGTATGGTAAAAAAGGGCCAGGCAACCCACCCGGCAATCAGCAATGCAGCGGTGCGCCATTGCCTAATAACTCGTCTCATCCAACTTTACTTTACCCCGAAACGTCCAGAACACAAAGATCGTGTACGTGGCTACGATCGGCACCCCAATCGCTGCAATCAACAGCATACTGCGCAACTTGCCTTTTTCAGCCCGCGCCCTTGTGCGGCATAAATATAATTATTTACGGCTGCTAATCCGGCAAATCAAGCCATAAATGCTACTTCGGCCGGCAAATCTACTTTTAAGCAAATATTTTAAGATCCATTTCCCCACTTTTTTATAAAATTTGCTCTTTAGTTTTTCTATTGTCTTGAAATAGCGATGCTATTCCAAACACTGCAAACATCCATCAACGTATGAAAAAATCTGCCGCCGGTTCGAGCGCCAAGCCCAAAAAGAAAACAGCGAAAAAGAAACCGCTTAAAATTACCTATCACCGGCGGCCCGATGAATTAACCCTCGATTTATGGCAACTCAATTTGCGGAAGCAATTTGGCGAAGACAACCCTTTTGAGATCGAGCGTACCGGCGAGCATCCGGTTTTTTCAACGTTTACCATCTGGAATCCGGCTACCCGCAATAGTTATCAGGTGACCATTCGCGCTGATTTACCCAAAAAAGGCCTGCCCAAAGAAAATACCATCACGTCCATGGGCAACGCTTGTACCTGCCAGGATTTTAAAACCAACCGACTGGGTCTTTGCAAACACATCAGTGCGGTGTTGCATCACATTCACCAACAGCGGGGTAGTAAAAAAGCGTTTCGGGATGGGTACGATGCGCCCTGGTCTGCGTTGTATGTGGATTACCGGCAATCGCCCTGCATCCGTCTGTATATCGGCACGGAACAGGTAGATAATATGCTGCAATTAGCCGTCAAATGGTTTGATGAAGCCGGGTTTTTATTGCCGCAAGGCACCGCATACTTTGAAAAATTTGTGGAACAAGCCCGAAAAATCCAACCGGAGTTCCAATGTTATGCCGACGCATTCGGTCTGATTGCGGAAAAGCGGGAGACGATTCGCCGCCAAGCCATCCTGAAAAAATTACTCCCGCAGGGTGCTGAAAGTTCCTATTTTGATAACTTACTGAAAATCAATTTATTCCCTTATCAAAAAACGGGTGTAGTATTCGCCGTAAATGCGGGGCGCTGTCTGCTTGCCGACGAAATGGGCTTGGGGAAAACGATTCAGGCAGTCGGCGCTGCCGAGTTATTACGTCGTGAAATGGGTATTCAAAAAGTACTGGTCGTCTGCCCGACTTCGCTGAAGTATCAATGGAAAATGGAAATTGAAAAATTCAGCGGTGCGACCGTAAATGTAGTAGAAGGGCTGCAACCCAAACGCCGCAAACAATACGAAACCGACCCGGCCTTTTTTCAGATTATAAGTTACAATACGGTCGCTAACGATGCCGAATTAATTAGCGCCATGGACGCCGATCTGCTGATTATCGATGAAGCACAGCGGATCAAAAATTTCCGCACCAAAGTGTCTATGCAACTCAAAAAGGTGCGCACCCCGTATTGTTTTGTCCTTACCGGCACGCCGCTGGAAAACAAACTGGAAGAACTGTATGCAATTGCGCAGTTTGTCGATCAGTATAAATTACCGCCATTGTACCGCTTCCTGGATCGCTACCAGATTCAGGCCGAAAACGGGCAGGTGACCGGCTATAAAAACCTCAAAGAAATTGCGCAGATATTGTCGGATTGCATGATTCGCCGGCATAAGAAAGAGGTGTTAAAACAGTTGCCCAAACGCATGGACAAAACGCTGTTCGTACCGATGACGCGGGAGCAGAAAGAAATTCACCAGGAGTTGGCCGATAATGTAGCCCGCTTGGTGGCACGCTGGCGTCGGATGCACTTTCTCAGTGAAAAAGATCGGCTACAGTTGATCCTCTCGCTCTCCAAAATGCGTATGGTGGCCGACAGTACTTTTATTCTGGATCAACAGACGCGTTTCGACACCAAAATTGATGAGTTATTGTGTATTTTTGAAGAAGCCCTGGCCGAGCCTACCCAAAAAATTGTCATTTTCAGTCAATGGGAACGCATGACGCGGCTGGTAGCGCAGGAATTGGATGCCCGGCAAACGGGATATGCCTACCTGCACGGCGGCATACCCAGCAAGGACCGTCAGGATTTACTGACCCGTTTTCAAAACGACCCCGATTGCCGCGTATTCCTGTCCACCGATGCGGGCGGCGTCGGACTCAATTTGCAAGCCGCATCGCTGCTTATCAACCTGGATATTCCCTGGAATCCGGCCATACTGGAGCAGCGCATCGCCCGTATCCACCGCATGGGCCAGGAGCGCAATATCAACATAATCAACATGGTAAGTACTGCCAGCATCGAACAACGCATGCTCGGCGTACTCGAGTTCAAATCCTCCATGGCCCAAGGCGTGCTGGATCCTGACGGGGATGACACCATCTTTCTGTCGGAGTCCAAATTCAAAAAATTCATGGACAATGTAGAATCGCTTACCGGCAGCGATTGGCAGCCCGCAAATGGTGAAGCCGCCGAAGTAGAAACGACCGATCTCGAAGACCTGGAAATTGCACCGGCACCATCCGCGCCGGAAACGCGGGAGCGCCCTATTTCACCGGCGTCGGCAGAGACATTTACCGGCGAGGACGACGTAACAAATGCGCCAGAAAAATCCCGCCCGCAATCGACGCAGCCAACACCCGAACCGAACCCTGATACTGGTCCAACAAGATTTACAGTGGCTCCCGCAACACCCGGCGAACCACTGGAACGAACCGGCATTCTGCGGCCAATTCCAGCTTCAACCACACCGCAGGAACTGGTGCAAACCGGCGTATCCTTTTTTGCCAGCCTCGCACAGACCTTGAGCAGCCCGGAAAAGACCCGAGAATTGGTGCAGTCCGTGGTGGCAAAAGATGAACAAACCGGCCAGACCTATCTGAAAATTCCGATCGAAAATGCCGCCGTCGTAGAAAATGCCCTGAAACTGCTCAGCGGATTATTCGCTGGACTGGCAAAATAAATTCACACCTTCACTCTTCACCCTTCACTCTTTCACATACCACGCCTGTTTGCGCCAAGTGTTCCCAAAATTGCGGGTACGATTTCACGACCACATCGGGGTTTTCAAGGCAGATTGCGCCAAAATAAGCCAGTGGCGCAACAGCCATGGCCATGCGGTGATCGCCGTAGGTCGCAAACTGCGGAATATCGGACCAGATTGCTTTTCCTTCCACCTGGTAAAACCGCTGATCGGGTGATTTTTTGGAAAAATGCGGTGGCAACTTTGCAAATGACACCCCGACCTTCTGCAGTTCGTTTTTTAAGGCGCTGATCCTGTCGGTTTCCTTGATATACAAGGTTTCTAAACCCGAAAAAATACCCTGTACGCCCAATCCGCCACAGACAACTGCCAGCGTTTGGGCGATGTCCGGACAGGTGACAAAGTTCCACTCAAACACCGGGCGCACCGCCTGGTTGTTTTTGGTTAAATGGATACCGTCTTTTTCAAATACCGTTTGAATCCCAAAGACCTGCATCATCCGCGCCAGCACGGCATCGCCCTGTACACTATCGGCAAAAAGCCCGCGCAAGCGCAAATCCAGTGAGTCGGCAAAGGCAGCCTGCGCATACCAGTACGAAGCGGCCGACCAGTCCGCCTCGACTACCAATGCGCGCGCAGTGTAGGTGCCCGGTGCTACCACAATGGAATCGCCCTGCCACTCGGCCTGCGCGCCGAAGTAGCGCATCAGTCCCAGGGTCATCTCCAGGTATGGGCGCGAAACCAGCGTGCCGGTCGGTACCAACTCCAGCCCATTCGGCAAATACGGCCCGATCATCAGCAAAGCGGACAAAAACTGGCTGCTGGTACCGCCGTCGATTTCGATGCGCCGGTTGCCTTGTCCCAGGTGCGCAGCATCGCCAATCCGCAGCGGCGGATAGCCCTCTTTTGCTAAAAAATCAATCGGCGCGCCCAACGTGCGCAATGCCGTTACCAATGCGCCGACCGGACGTTCGCGCATCCGGTCCGATCCGGTGAGTATTTGTGTACCCGGCTGGAGCGATAAATACGCCGCCATAAAGCGAAAGGTAGTCCCGGCGTCGCCCGCATCGAAGGTGTCGGTTTGATTGGCCAGCAATTGTCGTAGCGTGCGCGTATCCTTTGACGTCGAAAGGTTGGTCAGGTAATCATCCGGATCGACACCGGCCAAGGCGAGTATGATCAGGGCGCGATTGCTGATACTTTTGGAACCGTCGAGCGCGAGGTCAGCGTGGAGATGGCGATCGGGTTTGTGCAGCCGCAGCAAGTCGGGAGTTGAATTTGTCATCGGGCAAAGGTAATTATCAGTTTCTATATACCTTTGTGGCGCTTTAACCAAAACTAGCCTTTTTTATGGCCCGCGTAGAACTTGTGATGCCCAAAATGGGCGAGAGTATCATGGAAGCCACTATCCTGAAGTGGCGTAAAAAAATCGGCGATCACGTCGAACTCGATGAACCGATTCTCGATATTGCTACCGACAAGGTAGACAGCGAGATCCCGTCGCCTGTAGCCGGCGTACTGGTCGAAATTCTGTTTGCGGAAAACGAAGTGGTGGCGATTAACAAAGCCATCGCCATCCTCGAAACGGAAGCGGCCAATGCCGAAACGGCCCCTGCTGCCAGCGAACCGACTGCCGCGAAAGGTACACCACCACAGCCTGCCGCGTCGGTCCCGTATGTTCCAGAAAATCAACCGCTTGTCGCCAATGCGGAAGGTCGTTTTTACTCACCGCTGGTGCGCACGATCGCTAAGGAAGAAGGTATTGTCCAGGTCGAACTGGACAAAATACCGGGTACCGGAGCCGAAGGCCGGGTGACCAAAAAGGATATTCTGGCACATGTGGCCACGCGCTCCAGCCAGGTTGCTCCGGCGACCGAACTGGCCCCTGCGCCGCAAAAAGCGACCAGCAACGGCCAGTCTGCCGCCCCGGTATTTACTGCGCCCGCTGTCAGCATCAGCGGCAATGTAGAAATCGTGGAAATGGACCGGATGCGCAGACTCATTGCCGATCACATGGTCATGAGCAAACACGTCAGCCCACACGTCACCTCTTTTGTGGAAGTGGACGTCACTAACCTGGTCAACTGGCGCAGTAGGGTGAAGGACCAGTTCAAAAAACAACACGGGGAGAATATCACCTTCACGCCGATTTTTATTGAAGCGGTTACCCGGGCGATCCGCGATTACCCGATGATCAATTCCTCGATCGACGGCACCCGGATCATTATCCGCAAAGACGTTAATATCGGGATGGCCGCAGCTTTGCCGTCAGGCAACCTGATCGTGCCGGTCATCAAAAATGCCGACCTGCTCAACCTGACCGGCCTGACCAAGGCGGTGAATGACCTTGCCGGTCGCGCCCGGCTCAACCAGTTGAAACCGGAAGAAATTCAGGGCGGCACTTTCACCATGACCAATGTCGGTACTTTCGGCAATGTCATGGGTACGCCGATTATCAATCAACCGCAGGTCGCGATTCTGGCCGTCGGCGCGATTCGTAAAAAACCGGCCGTGCTGGAAACGGAATACGGCGACGTTATTGCCGTGCGACAGATGATGTTCCTTTCGCTGTCTTACGATCACCGGGTCGTAGATGGTATGTTGGGTGGTTCATTTTTGCGGAAGGTGGCGGATTATCTGGAGCAGTTTGACGGGAGTAGGGTTGCCTAAAAATAAAAAAGATGGGGGTATTTTAATTGACGGGGTGACTTTCGGAGTCACCCCGTCAATTAAAATACCCCCATCTTTTTTATTTTA
>JBBRDQ010000230.1:0-7771 GCA_038203695.1 Chitinophagales bacterium | reverse complement strand
ATTTGCTTTCTTAGTGGATGTAATTCAGATGAATACCTAGAAGAAAAATGCGTAATTCTCAATTGTTGTCGCGTCGCCCGGGTCTTTAGTGGCCACTTCTTTAGCGTGTTTACGCACTTTTAACCCACAGTTTACATTGGCTTAACCTGATCGGGTTACTATTGTGATTTAATACGCTTTACTATGGAAAAAGCCTGTTGGATCTTCGTGGCGTGTGCTATTTTACTGAGTTGTGAAACGCCGCCTGCCGGTTACCAGTCTATTACGGTAAAAGGTTCGGATACGGAAGTGAATGTGGCCTTATCGCTGGCTGAGACCTTTATGGCAACAGATCCGGCCGTTTCGATCGCCGTGACCGGTGGAGGTTCCGGCGCAGGTATTGCTGCGCTTATCAATAACAAAACGGACATTGCGAATGCTTCCCGGCCGATAAAACCGGAAGAGATCGAGCTGGCCAAACAACGCCAGATAGTGCCGTTGCCGATCATTTTTGCCATAGACGCCCTGGCTATTGCCGTCCATGAAAGCCTGCCGCTCGACAGCCTGACGGTGCAGCAACTCGGCGCTATTTTTTCCGGAAAAATTACCAACTGGCGTGCGGTTGGCGGTCCTGATCTGGTAATCTCGCTCTACGGCCGGCAGAGCAATTCCGGCACGTTCGTCTATTTTCGCGACAGCGTTTTGCAGTCGGATTATGCGACGTCACTCAAACAAATGAACGGAACAGCCCAGATCGTGGAAGCGATGAAACAAGACCGTGCAGGCGTTGGATATGTGGGTGCAGGATATGTTTTAAAAGAAAAAAATAACGGCATTAAAGTGCTGAAAATCAAGCGGAACGCTGGAGCCCCGGCCATTTCTCCGCTGGAGACGGCCAACATCCTCAATGGTACCTATGCGCTGGTGCGCCCTTTATTTCAATATACAAATGGTGCCCCTTCCGGGAAATTGCGGGAATTCCTGGAATTTGGCCTGGGTGCGGAAGGACAGCGCATCGTAGCCGAAAACGGCTATTTTCCCATTTCAGCCGCTCAAGTTTTATTAAACAAAAAAATCCTGCTGGAGCATGAAAAATCGGAGGTTATTCACTGATGGATTCATGCGCCGAACATTGTCGCTCGCGGCTGTTGCAGCGGTCGGGTTACTGCTCGGTATTTTTGGGATGTTGTTGTTCAATGGTGTAAAAGCCTTTAAGAAGATCGGATTCGCCGAATTTTTTCTTAGTGCGCAATGGAATCCGTCTGCATTCGACAAGCCCACCTACGGCATACTTTCAATGGTGATCAGTACTTTGCTGGTAACGGCAGGTGCTATGCTGATCGCTGTTCCGCTCGGCGTAGGTACGGCCGCATACCTTTCAGAAGTGGCTTCGCCGCGCCTGCGCGGGTTCTTAAAACCGGCAGTTGAGTTGCTGGCCGGCATCCCTTCTGTCGCGGTGGGATTTATTGGTATCGTAGTAGTTGCGCCCTGGATTGCTACGACTTTCGGACTTAGCAATGGATTGAATGCGCTGAACGGGTCTATTTTGTTGGCCATTATGTCGTTACCCACTATCGTTACCGTAGCGGAAGATGCCATTCGGGCCGTGCCCGACCAATTTAAAGAAGCCAGTTACGCCCTGGGTGCCAACAAGTGGACTACTTTGATACATGTGACAGTACCGGCGGCTTTTTCTGGTATCATCGCCGCTGTTATCCTCGGCACCGGGCGGGCCATCGGCGAAACAATGACCGTACTGATGGCCACTGGAAATGCCTTGGCCATGCCGCATGGTTACTTCGATCCTGTGCGGACAATAACGGCCACAATTGCCATTGAATTGGGGGAAGTGCCTTATGGGACGGTGCATTATCACAGTTTATTCGCCATCGGAGCAGTTTTGTTTCTCATGAGCCTGGGCATGAATATGGCGGCAGAACGGCTGGCGGCCCGGTTCCGGTATAAGATATAAGCCATGTACACAACCAAAAAATATACGGCGCTGCTTGGCCTGAATGCACTGCTACTGGCCACACTGATCGTAGTTTCGTTGCTTGGGATGATTTTGTTCGACATTTTCAGCAAAGGTGCGGGTACGATGAGCTGGCAATTTTTGACGTCTTTTCCGCAAAAAGGCATGACAGAGGGCGGTATTTTCCCAGCCATCGCCGGTACAGTGTTTGTGACACTGACAACTGCTGTTTTTGCGGTGCCTTTCGGGGTAGCGGCCGCAATCTATTTAAGCGAGTATGCCCGCGACAACTTGTGGAATCAGCTGATCCGCGCAGCCATCCGCAACCTGGCCGGCGTGCCGAGTATTATTTTCGGGTTGTTTGGCGTAGCCATTTTTGTCGATGGCCTGGGTATTGGTGCCTCGGTACTGGCATCCGGTCTGACGCTGGGTTTGCTGACATTGCCTTACATCATTACAACCACCGAAGAAGCGCTCAAAAATGTCCCCCAATCCATCCGCGAAGGCGCACTGGCGCTTGGCGCAACCCAGTGGGAAAGTATCCGCACGGTCGTATTGCCACCGGCGATGCCTGGCATCGTAACCGGGTCGCTCCTGGGGTTATCGCGGGCGGCAGGGGAAACGGCTCCTATATTGTTTACCGGCGTAGCGTTTTACCTGCGTTATCTGCCCGGGTCTGCATTCGACGAATTTATGGCCCTGCCGTATCATTTGTATATTCTTTCTACCCAGCATCACGCAATTGAGCAGGTTCGGCCGCTGGCGTATGCAACCGCACTTACTTTAATATTACTGGTATTTTTGCTCAATCTGACCGCTTTTTGGGTGCGAAGCAAATACAAGCGCTAAGATCATGGAAAAATCAAAAATGAACATTCAGTCCCTCCACCTTTCTTTCGGAAAAAAACAGGTACTGAAAAATATTTCGCTGGAGATTCCGGAAGGGAAGATTGTCGCGCTTATCGGACCTTCGGGTTGCGGAAAATCCACGCTGCTGCGCAGTATGAACCGGATGCACGATCTCAATCCGGATGCACATCTACAGGGTGAAATAATGCTCGATGGCGAAAGTATTTACGGTAAAAAAAGAGACGTTACGGCAGTGCGCCAGAAAATCGGCATGGTCTTTCAAAAACCCAATCCATTTGCTAAATCTATTTTTGACAACGTGGCATACGGGCTTAAAATCAATGGATTTGATAAAAGCAGCAGTGTGCAGGAGCGGGTGGAGCAAGCCCTGCGCGACAGTTTTTTGTGGGACGAGGTGCATGACCAACTCGACAAACCGGCGCTCGAACTTTCCGGAGGACAACAACAACGCCTGTGTATCGCGCGATCTATCGCTGTAGCGCCCGAAGTGCTGCTCATGGACGAACCCTGCTCCGCGCTGGATCCCATCAGCACGGACAAAATTGAAACCCTGATGCTGGGGCTTAAAAAGCAGTACACCATTGTCATCGTCACCCACAACATGCAGCAGGCCCAGCGCGTAGCGGATTTCACCGCATTTATGTACCTGGGAGAAGTAATTGAATTCGGTGAAACAAAAAATATTTTTGACAATCCGCAACAGGAACTGACCCGAAATTATGTGCAGGGGCATTTCGGATAAGCATTAAACCGTACTTTCGCGCCTGATTATGCCAAAGTACTCGTCCATTTCCGACCTGCAAACCGCACTCCGCACCGGTGTCACCACCTGTCGTGCTATAGTGCAGCATCACCTCGCCCAAATTGCCAGCACCCAGCACCTCAATGCATACGTGGAAGTGTGGGCCGATGAAGCCTTCGCCCAGGCTGATGCCTTGGATGCGCGGCTGCGCGACAATCCCGCTGGTACAGGTCGGCTGTTTGGCGTAGTATTGAGCATTAAAGATAATATCTGTTATGCCGGCCACCAGGTGACGGCCGGCGCGAAGATTCTCGAAGGATTTACGTCTTTGTATTCTGCCACGGTGGTTGAACGTGTCCTCGCCGAAGATGCCATTTTGATCGGGCGCACCAACTGCGACCAATTCGGCATGGGTTCTTCCAATGAAAACTCGGTGTATGGTCCCGTGCGCAACGCAGCCGATCCGGAGCGTGTGCCGGGCGGCTCGTCGGGCGGAGCAGCGGTCGCAGTGCAAACGGATACCTGCCTTGCCGCATTGGGAACCGATACCGGCGGCTCCGTGCGCCAGCCAGCGGCCTTTTGCGGCCTGTGGGGCTTTAAACCGACCTATGGGCGCATCTCCCGCCACGGTATTCTGGCGTATGGTTCTTCGTTCGATCAGGTAGGTGTGTTGGCTAATAATCCAACTGATATTGCTTTGTTACTGGAAATAATGGCGGGCCCGGATGCGTTTGATTCCACCGCAGAAACGCCTGTCACGCCCCCGCATACCCACGTTTTGCCGACCCAAGTAAAAATAGCCTGCCTTGCACAAACCATTGACAGTGCAGGAATTGAAATAGGCGTTCGCACAATAACTGCGGCTTTTGTGGCACAGTTGCAGTCGGCCGGACACACAGTAGATACGGTCCCGTTCGACTTGCTGGACTATATTATTCCGACTTATTATGTATTAACAACCGCCGAAGCCAGTTCCAATCTGGCCCGCTACGACGGTATCCGGTATGGTTATCGCAGTCCGCGCGCCACCAATCTGGAGGAAACTTATTTGCTCAGCCGAACGGAGGGTTTCAGTGCCGAAGTGAAACGGCGGATTTTGCTGGGGACGTTTGTGTTGAGCAGCGGGTATTACGATGCGTATTACACCAAAGCCCAGCAGGCCCGCCGCCTGATTCAGCAGCGCACGCTGGCGATTTTAGAGGAATACGATTTTATCCTGCTGCCGGCTGCGCCCTCGGTCGCCTGGCGTTTTGGCGAAAAATCGGACGATCCCGTAGCCATGTACCTGTCGGATATTTACACCGTACTGGCCAATCTGGCCGGTGTGCCCGCGCTTGCCTTGCCAGCCGGCGTGCATCCGGAAAATGGTTTGCCCATCGGCGTACAATTGATGAGCGGCAAATGGCAGGAAGAAAAACTGCTGGATTTTGGGGCTAAACTGGCGCAATTAACCGACAAAGCGGCATGAAACAACTTCTGTTATGCTGCCTTGTTCTGGCGGTTTCGGCTTGTGTTCCCGGTCGCCGGATTCCAGCAAAGGATACACCGCTTGACCGGATTCTCACCGCACACGCCGGTGATTTTGCACCGATTCTGGACCACCCGGAAACGTACGAAGTGCAGATTATTTACACCCAAATCAACCGCGATGCAGCCGGGCGACCTTATTTCACCACCTACCGATACCAGGTAGATTCGACCCGGTACTTCTATCCGGCCAGTGTCGTGAAAATGCCGGTTGCGCTCCTGGCCTTGGAAAAAATCAACCGCCTGCGCGCCAGTGGTTATCCGCGCATAGACCGAAATACGGCGTATCGCTTAGATTCGCTGCGCCCTTTCCAACAACCGTACGCGATCGACAGCACGGCACCCGGTAACAAACCAAGCATTGCCCACGACATCCGCAAGATTTTTACAGTCAGTGACAATGCTGCCTTCAACCACCTGTTTGAATTTTTGGGCCGCGCATCGATCAATAACTCGTTGCAGGCCAAGGGTTATACCCGCACTGGAATTGTGCACCGGTTGAGTACACCCGACCGCGACAACCGTTACAGCAGTCCGATGGTATTGTACGATGCTGCGGGGACTATTTTTAAAGAAAAAGAGCAAATGGACGACCGCATCCGGGAAAACCCGCAAACCGGCCTGCGGAAAGGCAAAGGCTACTATCTTGGCGATAGTTTAGTCAAAAAGCCATTCGATTTTCGCGCCCGCAACTGGTTTGCGCTGACGGATATGGAGCGGATGTTGCGCGCGGTTATTTTCCCGGAAGCCACGCCGGTAGAAAACCGGTTTGCGCTCAAACCGGACGATTACCAATTTCTGTGGCATTACATGGGCATCTTTCCACGCGCCTGCGACTACCCGCGTTACGACACGGCTGAATACTACGACGGTTATGTTAAATTCTTCCTTTTTGGTGACGGAAAAGAACGCCGCAACGGGTCCGTTCGGGTGTTCAATAAAGTGGGGGAGGCGTACGGAACCCTAACGGATGTTGCCTATGTCGTTGATTTTGAACACCATACTGAATTTATCCTGGCTGCAACCATTCTGTGCAACCGCGACGGTATTTTCAACGATGATCAATACGAGTACGATACGGTCGGCTTTCCTTTTCTGGCCAAATTAGGCCGGGCGATCCAGGAATTTGAACAAAAACGTCCCCGCGCGCATGTGCCCGATCTGTCGCGTTACCGAGCGGCAATAGATACCCAGTTCAATAAGTAACGCCCTCTAAAAACAGTCCGGAGGGCGGTGCCGTGTGTCGCGCCGGTTCCCGGGACGGTGTTTTTAGAAAATCTACCACGGTGTTAGTCGTCATGCGCCCCCGGCCCACTTCTACCAGCACGCCGACGATGCGCCGCACCATTTTCCAGAGAAAATGCGCGCTCCGGATACAGACATAAATGCAGTTATCATCCTCGTAAATTTCGATGACATCCACCTCGACCATCGTGGATTGTCCTTCTCGTTCGAGGTCGCCAAACGAAGCAAAGTCATGCAAACCGATCAACTCCTCGGCAGCTTCGCGCATGGCATCTACATTCAAGGGTGCGCGTACCCACCAGATGTATTTTTTGCCAAAAGCGTCGCGGCGTTTCGAGATTTGATAGACATAACTGCGACTCAACGCATCTTGGCGGGCGTGAAAGCGCGGGTCGGCTTTTTCTACCGATAAAATATTGATGTCGAACGGCAATTCATCGTTCAGGCGTGTATTGACCTCCTCCGGCGTCAGGTCGGTGTCCGCAACATCCAAATGCGCTACCTGGCCCCGCGCATGCACCCCGGCATCGGTACGCCCGGCGCCGTAGACCTCAATGTGGCGCGTATCAAACACTTTATAAGCCGCCCCCAGTATTTCGCCTTGGATAGAGCGGTCGTTTTTTTGCATTTGCCAGCCAGTGTAGCGGGAGCCGTCGTATTCTAAAATCAGTTTAAATCTTGGCATTTATTGGAAAGTAAGGCGCAAACTTATGGCTTTTTTCAGATAAATAGACGGGCTTTGAAGTCTCTACCGCACGGCAATCGTCCCTATTCCCAACCGCACAAAGCGTTTTGGACCCCGCTCCCGGTTTCATACTTCCCTTTTTTTCACTCCTTCCCTTTCCTCACACCTCTGCCCGCAGCACCTCCAGCGGCGGTTTGCGCACCACATCCCGGCTGTTGAACAGACCGATCAATACGGTAATGCTGGTAATGATGACAAACGTACCGGCCAGCGGCATCCACTCGGGTGTGAACGGAATTTTAAACGCAAAATAGGCCAGCGCCCAGGCACCCAGCACGGATAAACCGATGCCGGCCAGGCAGGACAAAGCGCCGAGCAGAAAGTACTCGATTGCATTGATCCACAAAATCTGACGGCGGCTGGCACCCAGCGTACGTAGCAAAACACTTTCCCGGATACGGGCGAATTTGCCCTGATAGATCGAACTGATCAAAACCAGCAGTCCGGTTAAAATGCTGAACAAGGCCATGAATTGAATCACAAAGGAGATTTTACGCAGTATTTCTTCCAACGATTTGAGGATTTGCGTCAGGTCGATGGCGGAAATGCCGGGATAGCGCTGCACCAGTTCGGACTGGAATTTGGCCGACTGCTCTGCACTGCTTACCCGGGAAATAATGACATTGAATTGGGGTGCTTTTTCCAGTACACCGGTCGGGAATAAGTCCAGAAAATTAGTCTGTACCCGCGC
>JBBRDQ010000229.1:0-7794 GCA_038203695.1 Chitinophagales bacterium | reverse complement strand
TCGCGGCCGGGACCGCGATCCTGCGAATTCCAGGGAAAATTCCAGGTTTGATTGGCTTGTTGGCTGGGCCACAGACAAAACCCGTCGTGGTGTTTGGAGGTCAGGACTACATATTTAGCACCGGCTTTTTCAAACATCTGCGCCCAGTCGTCCGGATTGAAAAGTTCGGCGTGAAAGTCGTCGGCCAGGTCGTAGTAGGTCCGACTGCCATAGTTTTGCTGGTGAAATGCGCGTATTTGCCCCTCGTGCGCATTATTCTCCAGGGAATTCTGGTACCATTCAGCGTAATTCCCTTTCGTGGTATAAGCCGGTACGGAATACACGCCCCAGTGAATAAAAATGCCGAATTTTGAATCGGTCCACCACTCTGGCGTCGGACGGCTGTCGAGCGACGACCATTCCGGTTGATAATAGGTCTGGGCCGTAAATTGACTGGCGGTAAATAGGAAGGCAAGCAAGAAAAGGAGTTGGCGGTTCATTTGAACATGTGGTTTGGTGAATGCGAAATCGCGTAAAGGAAGTGTTTTCCTGACAAAAGTAAATGCCTTACCGATGTTTCCATGCTTTTTATCGGAAAAACACGGCTGCTTAGTGGAGAATGTTGAAGCTTTGTTCTTTCAACGCGGGCTTTTGTCGTACTTTTGCGCCGCTTTTGTAATGCGTGAATAATATCAATAAATGGAAGATCAAAATAGTAGAAGTTCGATTATCGGGGTCATTTTAGTGATGCTACTGGTTTATTTGTGGATGCAGTTCAACAAACCGCCCCTTCCCGCTACACCAACGGATCAAACGACTATCGCCCAAACCAATACGACCACCACCACGCCCGACCCCAATGTGCCACCACCTGGGCCCGCCGTCGTACCACCTGCCACCGATTCGCAGTCAATGAACATGCTTTCGGCCAAATTTGGTGCCTTTACCCCCTCCGGTACCGGCCAGGAGCAATTTGTCACGCTGCAAAACGACTTATTGCGCATAAAATTCAGCAGTAAAGGCGGTCGCATTCGTGAAATTTTCTTCAAAAAATTCTCCAAAATCAATACGGATACCAGCGGTCGCGACGTAAAAAGCGATCTGTATTTGCTGGAAGATGCCAAAAACCGTTTCGACTACGACCTTGCCGTGCAAAACACCGCATCCGGTAAAGTGAATACGGCCGATCTGTTTTTTACGCCAACGGTATCCGGCAATACGGTGACGTTTCGGGCATCGGCCGGAGAAGGTCGTTATTTTGAACAGAACTATACGCTCAGTCCCGATAATTACCAGATCGACTACAATATTGTCGCAACGAACCTGCAATCGGTGTTGTCCAAAACGGAATTGTATCTCAACTGGGATAATTACCTGGATAAAATTGAAAAAAACCAGGACTACGAACGCACCATGTCGTCGGTGTATTTTAAACCGGTCAACGAGAATTCGGATTACTGCAATTGCACTAAGAACGCCACCGAAAGCCTGGGACCAAAACCGGTGCAATGGTTTGCGCACAGCAACCAGTTTTTCAATACGGCCATTATCGCCAAGAACTTTGCGTTTCGCGAGTTTACTGGACAAACGCAAGTATATACTTCGGCAGACCCGGACCTTAAACTGTTGAAAACCAGCGCAATCTTGCCTTTGGACAACAATGGTACCGCCAGTATGACCCTATTTGCCGGTCCTAATGAATACGAACGTCTCAGGGCCTACAATATCAGTCTGGAAGACGTAATTCCATTCGGTGCCAGCATTTTGGGCGGTATCAATCGCTGGGTTATTCACCGGATATTCAGTTTTCTATCGATGTTCGTCAGCAATCAGGGTATCATTATCCTGTTATTGACCCTGCTGGTAAAATTGATGGTGTATCCGCTGACCTATCGTATGGTCTACAGCCAGGCCAAAATGACCGCACTCAAACCAAGACTGGACGACCTGCGCAAGAAACACGGCGACGATCAGCAGGCCATCTCGGCGGCCACGATGAAACTGTACAGCGAATTCGGCGTAAACCCGCTGGGTAGTTGTCTGCCCGTGTTCCTGCAGATGCCGATCTGGTTCGCACTCTATCGCTTTTTCCCGGCTTCTATCGAGTTCAGGCAGGCCAGTTTTCTGTGGGCAACCGACTTGTCGAGTTATGATGTGATGGTGCATCTGCCATTTCAGATCTGGGGTTTTGGTAATCACATCAGCGCCTTTACTATTATTTGGGTAATCACCACACTTTGGTACACCTGGTATTCCATGAAACAAATGGATACTTCCGCCATGAGCAACCCGGCGATGAAGTACATGCAATTCCTGATGCCGGTGATGTTCATGTTTTTCTTCAATAGTTTTGCCGCCGGTCTGACTTTGTACCTGTGTTTCAGTAACATTCTGAATATCGTACAAACCGTGGCTACCAAGCGCTTTTTCATCGATAACGATAAGATCCACGCGGAACTGGAAGCCAATCGCAACAAACCGCGCAAAGCGGGTGGTATTCGCGAACGCCTGGAAAATGCCATGAAAGAACAACAGAAAGTGCAGGAAGCCAAAGACCCCAAAACCAAGAAAAAGTAATTTGTTATTGCCTGATATACCGGCGTGTCACCCTGTTTTAGCGGAGTGACACGCTTTTTTTTGCCCATTAAATCTACGTTAACTAAATAACCGTGACTAGAATGGGAATAACCCGTCTATTTTGCAGTGGAATTACGGATTTCAACCATTCAACTCATTTACAATTTTCCATTACATGAAAAAAGCATTCGCCTTTTTACCCCTCATAGTAGGATTAGCCGTTTTCACCAGACCAACCCCGCCGGCGCCACCTGAAATTCCTGCAGATGTTCAGGCGCTGCTGGAGAAAAATGGCTGCGCCGCTTGTCATGCTATCGGTCGCAAACTGGTCGGCCCAAAATGGACCGATATCGCCGCAAAAGGTTACTCGGTTAAACGGATTACCGCCCTCGTCCGCAAACCGGAGCCCGCTAACTGGCCAGGTTATGTGCCTATGGTAGCGCAGGCTGGTATTCCGAAAGCAGAGTTGACGAAGATTGCTACGTGGTTGGTTTCGATTAAAGAATAATCCATGGTTTTAAAAATATTTTTCTATCGCAGCAAGTAATTTAACAGATTGATTATCAATGTTTTGTTAGACAACTTGCTGTGATAAAAATCTATTTGCCCGCTATTTTTAAAAATTAGCACACAGAATTGGTACCACATTTGCAAGTATAACAAACAAGTAACGAACTATAATTTTTCGTTTAATCCGCACATATTACCTATCTCAGTTTTCACGTTTTAATCGAATTGCCATGAATCATTATTTCAAGGCAAACAATGTCCTGCCCTTGGTGGCGGTATTGTTTGCCACTAATCTGCTTGCCCAAAGTAAAGTTGTCGCCACTCAGACCGACGACAAATTCGCCCAAACCACCGTCGTCTATAAAAATGAAGGTGGGATCGACGCCGAAGTGCTGGCGCAATTAGAAGGTTCTTACGGTATCAGCGATGTGGTGCGTATCGCGGTCGGTACACCGCAACCTAAATCAGTCACTGTCCCGCTAACCGCGCCGGTCCATGCGTTCATTGTGCCCACTACACCTGCCGTTCTAGTCAACGATCTATTAACCCGCCACTTGGTCGCATCAGACGATATCGCAGTGGTGCTGGCCGATAGCAGATCTACGACCGCAGCAGAAACGCTGGCCTTTACACCGCCGGTCAATAATCTGCTCGCAGACGTTACTTCCGTGCATACGCTGCCCGATAACAATTCCTTTTCGCCACAATATCAAGAAAACGTGCGAGTTGTGACGACCAGCACATTCGCCAAAACGTACAAGACCACCCCCAAAGTCACCACTTCAAAATCGGTGAAAAAGTCACGCACCGCCGTGAAAAAAAGCACGCCTGCCCAAGTGAAGAAATTCCGCAAAAAAGGAAAACAGCGGTATGGTTGCTTTCGCTTTTAGTTTAGTGACTTTAAGTCACTCCGTCACTAAACTAAAAACGGCCACGCGTAACTGCGTGGCCGTTTTTTATGATACACCAAGTTAGGGTCCAAATTGTGAAAAATAACTCACCATCTACAACTTTTTAAAAGTCCATTCCTTCCGACTCCGACCGGGTATTTTTCCGACGGAACAGCGACACGTCGAATTTACCAAAACGATAGGAGAAATTCAGGCGTACCAGTTGCGGATCGCGCCGGCGCCAGGTGTCCTGGATGAAAAAGGCCGATTCGGCGTATGAGCCATTGCGGCGTGTGCGGAAAATATCCTGCATGCTTAAGGTCAGGCTGCCGGTGCGTTTCCACAGATCTTTGCGGATAGATAAGTCCGTGAACCACACTGGGATACCGTAACCCTGCGCGGTACTGGACGAGCCACCGCCCCAGCCGCCGCCGCCACGACCGCCGCCACCGCCACCATCGATGGCGTATGAAGTGCGACTCTGGTAAGAGCCGGAAATCTGCACCGTGAATGATTGGGGCAATTTCAAGGTCAGATTTTCCTTGATAAACCAAGTAAATTGTGACGTTTTCAGGTCGGCCTCCACATTGCTGGCATCTACGACTGAGTTATAAAAATTGGCGTTCGTGGTCAGTTCAATTTTTTTCCAGAACGTATTTTTCAGCGTAAACTCCAGTCCGTAGGCGATACTTGAATTGGAGTTCGCAAAGGTAGAAACGATCACTTCCCGGCCCAGTTGCGGATTGAACTCGGAAGCCTGGAATCGTGTGATCAGATCAGTTGCGCGTTTGAAATAAATGGAAGTCAACAAGTTATGACCCGTCTTGAAGATATTCTGGTAGGATAATTCTACTGAATTCGTGAATTCAGGCCGTAAACCAGGATTGCCGCGCGACAACAACAACGAGTCCGAAAAATCAGAAAAAGGAATCAATTGGAAGAAATTTGGCCGGCTGACGCGGCGCGTGAAGTTGAGTTGCAGGTTGTCTTCTTCATTCACTTTATACGTCAGGAAGACGCTCGGGAAGAGGCTCAATGGATAGTCGTTGTTGAACGTGGAATCGGTATCGAGCAGCGTACCGGTATAACTCGAACTTTCCGCGCGCAGGCCAACCTGATAGCCCCATTTTGTATACGACTGACTAAACGTACCGTAGGCCGCATAGACCTGATCGTTGAATTTATAGCGATCGGCAAAATTGGGGGCCCGTACATACGTGTTATCTAAAAACGCGTACTGAAAACTGGCGTTGTCGGACCGGAAATTACGGATCGCGCCGCGTGCACCATATTCCAGTTTGCGCCCGCCTGCCATCGGGGTGACAAAATCAGTCTGGAGGGTAATGAAATCATTGCCACCGTTGCCCGTCTGTTTTTGCCGCGTTTCCGTAGCTGATTCCGTGTATGCGGTATTAAATAACCCTTCATTGTTGGATTTGCTGCCATTGTAATTCACATCGGCTGTCCATTCCTTGCCTTCTTTAGGGAAAAGGTGTTTGAATAACAACTGGCCGCCGAGATTGCGATATTCGCGTTCATTGGCCGTATTGCGCACTGAATGCCCGGTACTGGTTCTGGTATTGAAAAGCGTATCAGTCTGAATCGCTTGTACATCGGAACTCTTAAACTGGCCCTGCGTAAAATTGCCGGATAACGTCAGCGTATTGCGGTTGTCGATGAAATAGTCCACACCGAGACGGCCGGAAGCATTAAAACCGTCATTTCTGGAGTTGCTTTCCTGAAAAACATTGGTCCGTGGAAAGCCGAACAGATTGTAACGATCGGTACCGCCGGAGCCCAGCGAGCGGCGCTGGTTGAAGTTGGCCCCCAGAAACGCATTAACTTTGCCTTCACGCGCATTCAGGTCGGCACCGAGGTTGACTCGCCCCCGCATATCCACGCCAGTGCGTATACTGCCGTTGTAGCCTACGCGCCGGTCTTTTTTCAGGACGATATTAACAATACCGGCATTGCCGCCGGACGCGTCGAATTTAGCGGAAGGATTGGTAATAACTTCCACATTATCAATGGCATCGGCTGGAATCTGGTCTAGCGTGAGTGGGGTAGGGCGACCGTCGACAAAAATCTGCGGCGCGGCATTGCGCAGCGTGAGATTGCCGTCGATATCGACATTCAGCGATGGAATGTTTTTCATGGCATCTTCGGCCGTGCCACCGGCAGCGATCCCGTCTTTATCGACCCGGTAGATCTTTTTATCCAGTGCCAGGGTCATTTGTGAGGCTTCGCCGGTGATGACCGCTTCTTTTAACAGCGTAGCCGAAGCCGCCAGCCGGATATTACCGAGGTCTTTGTCGATCGCGCCAGCCATCGCACCGGCTCCACCTCCGCCGCCACCTGGGCGACCACCGCCGCCACCAGCCCCCGGTTTTATTTCGCCGAAACTGATCTTTTGGTCGAGGGAAGCGTAGCCTAAGTAATTGATCTTCAGCGTAAATTGTCCACGGATTGGTAATCCTTCCAGGCTGAAATCACCATTGGCTTGGGTCAATTGACCACCCAGCACGGCTTCTTTCATAGACTTACTGATCGTGTCGAAGCGCATACCGACGAGTTGAATCGAGGCATACTCGAGTGGTTTACCCGTCGCATCATCCACTACTTTGCCATAAAAACGACCGACATTAAATTGCGCCGCATTCGCGCCACCAGGTCGACCGCCGCCACCGCCACCGGGGTATTGGGCATACACGAACCTGGGTAAAAACAGCAGAAAGACCAACGCTCCAATACGGGTAGCGTGTGTGAGTAACAATGACGTCATTTGCGCAAAACTTTTGAAATAATGTAACGCAAAGAACAGCATTGCGGCCTCCAAAGTTGGCAGCATTCGACAGATCGGCCAAAAACGGGGGTATTTGGGGATTAATGATAAAATAAAACGCCCTTAAGCACAGGCTTAAGGGCGTATAAAAATGGGCCTTTAAGCCTCATCATTGTTAAACGACCTGGATTGCTGTGCAGGGTCATTTTATAAGCACTCCATCGCCCGCTCCAAATCTTCCCACAACCAGTCCGCATCTTCCAGTCCGATGTAGAACCGCACAAAAGTCCAGGGCAGCGGCGGATTGCTGCTGCGACCCGGAATGTCGTAAAAACCGATGGTTGGAATAATCAGCGATTCGTGTCCGCCCCAACTCACCGCCATCAGAAAGCGCTCCAGCCGATGGATAAACGCCTCCATTTTTTCCTTAGAATCGGTTTTGAATTGTACCGAAAATAATCCACCACAACCACGCATCTGCCGCCTGGCCAGTTCCAGTTGTGGAAAACTTTCGTGAAACGGATACCAAATGCGTTCCACTTTCGGGTGATTGGCCAATTTGTCTACCAGAAACTTGCCGCTTTCATCGCTGCGCTGTAGTCGCAATGGCAGGGTGCGCAGGCCGCGAATCACCATAGCCGCATCGTGGGGACTGATGATGCCACCTAAGGTCATGAGTTCGGATTCGAAGATTTTGCGCACCATTGCTTTGCCGGCGCACAGCACGCCAACCACCACATCGGAGTGACCGTTGAGATACTTCGTGCCGCTATGGGTAATGATATCGATGCCAAATGCAGCCGGGTTTTGAAAGATCGGCGAACAGTAGGAGTTGTCGATGATGGTGATAATGCCGTGTGTTTTAGCCAGGGTAGCACAGGCTGCCAGATCCTGACATTCGAACGTCATGGTATTGGGACTTTCCAGGAAAAGCACTTTGGTATTCGGTAAAATGGCCGCTCGGATATTTTCAATATCGGTGCCATCCACAAACGTATGCGCCACCCCAAAACGGGTCAAAAATTTACGCAACAACGCCGTCGTCCAGGAATAGGG
>JBBRDQ010000228.1:0-7809 GCA_038203695.1 Chitinophagales bacterium | reverse complement strand
ACCCGGCGAATTGCTGGCATGTACGATGAGCGTATCGGCACTGTACAAACCCGTACTGGTACCGCAAAAATACTTGCGCGTACCGTTGGCGAACGGCAGGATGCTGATCCAGCGCAACGAAGGGCCCGAGCCGCCGCCACCGAGCGAGGACTCGAGGTTGCCGGCCACCTTTGCCCAGGTCTGGCCCGCGTTTTCACTCAAAAACATACTATAAATTCCGTAATTTGAATACGCGACAATAATGCGATCAGCATCGACCGGGTCGATGGCGATACAAGTGATATAGGCTGCTGTATTGCTGATCGGTGCGGGAATGGCGGTCAGGCGCGCCGTATCCGTTTGCGCATTCTCAATGCGGTACAATTTGCTGTGATTGGTGCCGGCATACACCCGGTGGACCGGATTGGCTTGCGAAATGGCAATGGCACTGAACGCATTGTCGGCAAAAACATCCATCGGCAAGGTGTCCAGGTATTGCATCCAGCCCTGCGCGATGGAATCCCATTGGCCGGTCAGGGCAATATTGGCCAGGTCATTCTGGCGGTAGAGCCGGTGACCCGCCGGCAAAAAGAGGGTGTTCTGATCGTTCGGATCTACGGCTAACGGATTGATAAACAGGTAGTCGTCTTTTTTTGGACCGATCGGGTCGATCCGGCGAAAAGCCGTAACGACATTGTTATTGTCCATCGCCACTTTGGCGACCCGACCTTGCTGGATCGAAAGTACATAGCCGATCTTGCCATCCAGAATAGCACCGAATGCACCGTCACCATTGACCGTTTGTCGCCACGGCGCGACCGGATCGGCACTGTTTACGGCAAAGTTGCCATTGTCCTGCAAACCGCCGATGATCGTATTATCACCTGCAATCGTATGCTCGATTATTGCAGTGTAGAACTGGGTGGTCTGGTAGCCGCGGTTCAGGGCCGTCCACACGACCGTATTGCTGTTGCTGGCATCGGTACGGTGCAGTCCGCCGTCGCTGGCCGTGATCAGCACCTCTGGATTGGAAGGCAGAAACACCATATCGTGCTGATCGGGGTGGTGATTGGGATAAATTTCAAAAAAGGGCAGGGTAGTGGCCGGTTTGTAACCGCCGATGTGGGTAGTGTTATCCGGTGAGGTAAAACCATCGTTCGAACGGTATAAATTGGTGCCGCCGACAAAAACATGGTTGGTGCCAGGCTGCACTTTTACCGTGAGGTCATAACCGCCTTGGTTGGCAAATTTATCGAATTCGCCCCCGTTGGAAGGCAAATTCAGCGATAGATCGGTCCAGGTTCCACCGGCACCGCTGCCATTATCACTCAGATAGTTATACCGCCAGAGGCTGGTCCAGTTGTCCGAATTGATGTAATTATTGTATAATCCGAAACCGGGCGTAGTACCCAGAAAATACACCTCATTCTCATTATTGGGGTTGATGCCCATTACCACGCGATCGTAGGCCGCCGGGAAATTGGCCGGTATAATGTTGGTCCAGGAAGTCCCGTTGGTACTGCGCCAGATGCCTTTTTGCGGTCCGTCATCGCTCAGGGTAGCATATAAAACACCGGTTGAAGTGATCGCTACGTCCGCAAAATAAGAGTAAGAGTTGATGTTGCCACCGCGCACGGCCGTCCAGTTCTGACCGCCGTTGGTACTGCGGTACACCGTTCCGATGGTGGCCATGTACAAGACATCCAGCGAATCGGTCGGACTGGTCACGACGCGCCAGCCGGACTGATATAAAGTGCTGAAAGACTGTGGATTGCCGCCGGCAGTAGCCGTCAGGGGCGTCCAGGTATTACCGCCGTCAATACTTTTAAACATGCCGTCGCCGAGATAAAAGGCACCGGTTGCGCCGGCCGAAGTACCGAAAACTTCGCCGGACAAATAATACCAGGTATTCGTATGGCCCGGCCGCGTATCCTGGGCGATGCTCACCACTCCAGGATGGGCATTGAGCGGTGTTTTGCGCGACCAGGACTGTCCGCCGTCTTCGCTGAGCCACACGCCGCCCGAGACGCCGCCGGCCAGTATCCGGTTTTCGTTGGTGACGTCGATGGCGACCGTACGGGTGCGGCCGCCGACATTCCAGGGGCCGCGCGATTGCCAGTCCGGTCCGGAGCGCTCGCTGACGCGTTGGGGGAGTCCGGCGGCAAACTGGCGTTCCCAGTAACTGATACCGGATGGTATTTCACCGGTATTCGGGTCGGCGAACCGCATGCGCTCCCATTTCGCGCGCAGTTCTTGGTTTTCTTCTCCTTCACCGCCCGGTACGGACATCATGTCAGGATTGACCGCTTTTTTATGCGGATTATGCCACAAAAACAAACCCGCAAGGGCGATGCAGAGTACGGGAATAAAGAGTACAAATTTTTTCATGTGTGTATGTTTTATGCCGGGAAAGGCGATTATGTATGCTTACTTTTTAATGCGTTGCAGTGCGCGCCAGATACCCCATCCGATCAGCCCGGTGAAAATAGCCAGTCCGATACCCAGCGCGGTAAAGCTGATGCGGTCTTTGAATACAGCCAGGAAGACGATCGCTACCAGGAAAATAGTCGGTACTTCGTTGAGTGCGCGGTAGTGTATATGGGTAAATTTTGAGGTTTCGGCGGCCAATTGGCGGATATGGCTTTGTAAGTAATGGGTATAACCGGTCAAAAATACCAGAAATGTGAGTTTTACCTGCATCCAGCCTTCCGTGATCCAAATCGGTTGTAAAAACAGCATCGTCACGCCGAAGGACCAGGTAATTACCACGGCTGGTTGCAGAATGATGCGGTAGGCTTTCCATTCCATCGACGTGTATTGCTGCGTTAGGATATTGCGCGCGGGTTCAGATTGATCGAAGGCCATGGCGTGGTTGACCATGATGCGTACCAGATAAAACATCCCGGCCATCCAGGAAACCATGCCGATGAGGTGGAGTGATTTGGAAAAACTATACCAGAAAGATACGTCCATGTATTACAACTTGCTTATTGAGCCCAAATGTAACATAGTACCGGACATTTTTGTTTTTTCAACTTTGTACGACTGCTTCCCGGGAGCAAAAATGCCAGCATTATTCTTAATAAAAAACGCGATTGAAGCAATACTAGCTTCAATCGCGCCCGAAATATGGAATAATGACTGGTTGATTGTTATTTCACAATCGCTATGTTGACGCCCAGAATCAGGCGGGAAGGGTTGTTGCTGAATTTGAAATCTTGTCCGCCCAGGCTGACCTGATCGATCTGGTTGTTGAAGTTGCCTTCGTAGCGCAGATCGGCTGAAATACGTCCGGTGCCGATGGTCAGACCGGCCTGCCAGCCCCAGGTCATTTGTTTGAAACGCGCGGAATAACCTTTAAAATCGCTCAGTTCCGAATTGTTGTTCAGGTAATAGTGGCCGACTGGGCCACCCATCACCCGTACTGGTCCGAGTTTAAAACCGACCAGTACCGGCAGATTAAGGTACTGGTATTTTTCATTTTTAATGACTTCGCCTACGCTCGACTCACCGATTTTATAGTCGGTTTTATTAGAGTTGAACATAAATTCCGGTTGAATAAACACTTTATTACCAAAACGAAAATAAGCGCCGAACTGGGTGCCGAACTTGAATTTATCTACCCCGAAATTCAACGAAGTATCACCGGAGCCAATAATGATGTCAGTTGGTTTTTTTACTTGGGTGTTGACACCGCCTTTAAGACCGAAAGAAAAAAATTGTGCCTGAGCCGTAGAAGCGAAGGCAAAGAAACAGGCAATTGCAAAAAGCAGATTTTTCATACGATTTATTTTGTGTAAGAATGTTTCCACGAAAACGGCGGTTAGGGTAGATTGGTACAAAAGTGGGTAGAATGTCGCATTTTTAACCGTTTTCTAACCCAGTCTTAACATTTTGACAGGTATTGTGTTTTTTTGAGGAATTGCGCATTGGAACAGGTTTAGTATGACTACCAGTTTGAATCGGAAACTAACCCCATCCTGCAATCTGCTTATGCTTCGGACGGGAGGTCTGTGATCGCGCCCAAAAAACGATGCCAACATGCGCGACCATCCGGGCTAAAGATTTTGCAGGATACGCAGCGACGGCGCGACCCAAAAAATAGTACTTTTGCAGTCAAATTATGGAAATCAAAAGTGTTGAATTTGTAGCCAGTTACCCACGGGAAACTGCCTGCCCCAAAGATGGCCTGCCGGAGTTCGCTTTCATCGGCCGCTCCAATGTAGGTAAGTCATCATTGATTAATATGCTGACAGTGAAGGGCTTAGCCAAAGTTTCAGGTACGCCGGGCAAAACGCAATTGCTCAATTATTTTCTCATAAATAGTAAATGGTACCTGGTCGATTTGCCGGGTTACGGGTATGCGAAGGTGTCCAAAGAGAAACAACGATCACTTTCGGGCATGATCAACGGCTACTTTTTGAACCGCGAACAACTCTCCTGTGCCTTTATATTAATCGACTCCAACATTGCGCCCACCAAAATCGACATCGATTTTGTGAATGGTTTTGGGGAACACAGCATCCCTTTTGCCATCGTTTTTACCAAAATCGACCGCGTTGGCAAGATGACGGTAGAAAAGAATGTGGGTTTATTTATGGATAAATTAGCCGAGACCTGGGAAACGCCGCCCCATTATTTCCTCACTTCGTCAGAGTACAAAAACGGTAAACAGGAAATCCTGGATTATATCGGCGAAGCACTAAAAAACAATCGTATCATATCTTAAATGGTTTCGGGGCAACCCTCTGCCAGGATTGTATCCCGGTGCCTGCGTATGAAAAAAGAAGTGCAAATATATCCCCGCGTCATCGAGCGGATGGAAGACTGGCCCATTACCCGGCTCAGTAAAGACCGTACGGAGTTCCTCCGCGAGATTGATGAGTTTACGTTTAAACGCCTCGTAAGCCGCCACCGCAAAGACCTGTCGGATGTAATTGTCAAGACGATATACAACGAGCGCATCCGGATCAAAGAAGACCCCTGGAAAGTCGATCCGCCTAACGAGCGCACTTTTTGGAATAAAATCAGCAAAAAACTGATCAATACCACCCTGGATCGCAAAGATCCGGCTGCCCGGGCAGCAGCGGAAGATATTTTGCGAAAGATCATTCACCGCTACTCCGAGGAAATCGTCGGTACCTTCCAGATTCCCACGTTCCGTTTTGCGCAGCGTTTTCTGACCGCATTTTTCAACCGGATTTTTAATGCCGCCGTCGGTAAAAGCATCCGCGCATTCTGGCGCGGCCGTCGCCACCTCTACGAACGCCTGAACGTAGTCGGTGATATCGCCACGGTGCGTTCCATTTTTGACAAAGGCACTATCGTCATCGTGCCCACCCACAGCAGTAATTTAGATAGTATACTGGTGGGTTATGTGATGGACCAGATCATGGGATTGCCGTCTTTTAGTTACGGTGCGGGTTTGAACCTCTACAACTTCGGTCCCGCCGCGTATTTTATGAACCGTTTGGGTGCCTATCGGGTAGACCGCCGCAAAAAAAATGCAGTGTACCTCGAAACGCTCAAAAGTATGAGCAGCCTGAGTATCCAACGCGGTGTCAATAGTCTTTTCTTCCCGGGCGGCACGCGTTCGCGCTCCGGCCAACTGGAGAATGAGTTGAAAATGGGCCTGCTGGGTACCTGTGTCGAAGCACAACGTACACTGAGTCAACAAAATGCGGGCAAGAAAGTCTTTATTGTGCCCGTAGTAATTTGTTATAATTTTGTACTGGAAGCGCCCTTTCTGATCGAACAACACTTGCGCAGTACCGGTAAAGAAAACTACATTCGCTTGCGCGATGAGGGTAAAAGTATCCGCAGTTGGCTACGGTTCGTGTGGCGGTTTTTCACCACCACCAGCGATATCACGCTCAGCATTGGTCGCCCGATGGATGTACTCGGCAATTTTGTCGACACCACCGGCCGCAGTTTTGACCGTTTTGGCAACGAACTGGACATCCGGGAATACTTTATGTCCGAGAACAACATCAACGAAGACCGGCAGCGCGAGGAAGAATATACCAAATTGCTGGCCGACCGCATCGTGGAACGCTACCAGATTGAGAATGTGGTCCTGAGCAGTCACTTAGTGGCGTATGCCGTTTTTGAAATGCTGATACATGAAAACCCCCGCCTGGACCTGTTCGGCATCCTGCGCCTGCCCCCCGACGATTATCGCTTCCCGTTCCGGGCGGTGGAAGAAGTGGTCGAACAAATGCAGGAAAAATTGTTTACGATGGAAAGCCAGGCGAAAATCAAGATCGCTCCGGAGATTCACCTGAGCCCGGCGGAAATCGTGCGGCATGGCGTTCAGAATCTCGGTATTTTCCACTCCGAAAAACCACTGACGATGACCAAGGAAGGCGATATTGTTTCGGCTAATTTCCGCACCCTGCATTTTTACCACAACCGGCTGACGAGTTATGGCCTGGATCGGGCGGTAGAGTGGAAAGCCGAGGAAATTGAAGTTTTGAAAGTTGACTGACACCTTATAATATTATCCACATCGTGACATACGAAAATCTGATTATCACCCAACATGACGGCATTGTGCTGGTTACCATCAGCCGGGAAAAAGCCCTGAATGCCCTCAATAGCCAGACTATCATCGAGTTACAGCATTTCTTTAGCGATGCCGCGCACGATATAGTCGGTTTGAAAGGCGTTATTATTACCGGCGCAGGCGAAAAGTCCTTTGTGGCCGGTGCCGATATCACCGAATTCAATGGCCTGGATGCCAACCAGGGCATGGCTTTCGCCAAACGCGGGCAAGACCTTTTCTTCCTGATCGAGCAATTTCATTGTCCGGTGGTCGCCGCTGTCAATGGCTTTGCGCTGGGCGGTGGGTGCGAGTTGGCGATGGCGTGTCACCTGCGCATTGCCGGCGAAAAGGCAAGATTCGGTCAGCCGGAAGTAAACCTGGGACTTATTCCGGGTTATGGCGGTACCCAGCGACTGATTCAGTACATCGGCAAAACCAAAGCCATGGAACTGCTCATGACTGCCGATATTATTGGCGCGGCTGATGCGTATCAACTCGGACTGGTCAACTACGTCGTACCTTCGGGCGAAGAAATAGCCAAAGCCACTGAACTGATCGAGAAAATTGCCACCAAAGCCCCGGTCGCAATCGCCAAGGTGATCGAATCGGTGAATGCATACTTCGACGAAGGCGTAGATGGTTTCTGGAAAGAACTGGACGCTTTCGGCGAATGCTGCGCCACCGAAGACTTTAAAGAAGGGGCTACCGCTTTTGTGGAAAAACGCAAAGCAAATTTTCAGGGAAAATAAGTGTTCAACCAGCGCGATCCGTCGTGCTACACTTTCAATAAAATAAGCATTACCATATAATGGCGTACGAGCAGACTACGGAAACAGATATATTGATCATTGGAGCGGGACCGGTGGGTCTTTTTGCCGTTTTTGAAGCGGGATTGCTGAAGTTGCGGTGTCACCTGATCGACGCATTGCCGGAGCCGGGCGGTCAACTGACCGAAATATACCCGAAAAAACCCATCTACGATATACCGGGTTATCCTTCCGTGCTGGCCGGTGATCTGGTGCAGAATTTGATGAAACAGATCGAACCGTTCGGCCCCGGATTTACCCTGGGCGACCGTGCAGAAAGCGTCGAAAAACAGGCAGACGGTCGCTGGCTGGTCACTTCCCAACGCGGTAAACGGATCCTGGCCCCGGTGATTTTCATTGCGGGCGGCTTGGGTAGTTTTGAGCCGCGCAAACCTCCGATCGCCAATATTGAATACTTTGAAGACCGTGGGGTAGAGTATTTTATCCGCAATCCTGAATTTTACCGCAACCGCAAGGTCG
>JBBRDQ010000227.1:0-7828 GCA_038203695.1 Chitinophagales bacterium | reverse complement strand
CCGGTTCAACTGATAATGGTACGCGATTGTCTTGTGCACTTTTCTTACAAAGATATTCGTGCATTTTTAGGGAATCTAAAAAAATCCAAGGTTGAGTACCTTTTAACGACCAATTTTGAACAAACCAGATTCAATTACAATATTACTACGGGCAACTGGCGTGCTATTAACTTTTTAAAAAAGCCATTTTGTTTTCCGCCTCCGCTGGCGATCATAAACGAAGATTGTACTGAATCCTACGGACAATATACAGATAAGAGCTTGTACTTATGGAAAGTGAAGGACTTACCGCTGTAAGCACTTCTGATGTTAGCATGACATCCGCATAAAACCGTTCTTTTCGCCTATTTTATGAAAAAAGTACTCATCACCGGTGGCACAGGGTTTATTGGTTCGCACATCGCGGACCAGTTATTGAACCATCCGCAAATCAGTTTTGTACGGGTACTCGACAACCTGTCGACCAGTTCGATCGACAATATTGCCCACCTAATCAATCATCCCCGGTTTGAGTTTCAGCAGGGAGACATCCGCAACTTTGAAGATTGCCAGCGCGCCTGTGCCAGCATGGACCTGGTCACGCATCAGGCAGCGCTGGGTTCGGTGCCCCGGTCGATTGACGATCCACTAACGACCAATGCGGTGAATGTTACCGGCAGTTTACATGTGTTGCACGCAGCGAAAGAGGCCGGCATCAAACGGCTGGTGTACGCCGCTTCGTCTTCCACCTACGGAGACAACACCGACTTGCCTAAAATGGAGGACAAAATCGGCAAACCACTTTCCCCGTATGCCGTGACTAAGTATGTGAATGAGTTGTATGCTTCGGTGTACAGCCGTTTGTACGGCATGGAGGTAATTGGCTTGCGGTATTTCAATGTATTTGGTCCGCGGCAAAGTCCGAATGGCGCGTATGCGGCAGTTATACCTTTGTTTATCAGCCACTTAGCCGAGGGGAAATCGCCGGTTATCAATGGAGACGGTTCACACAGCCGCGACTTTACCTTCGTCTTCAATACGGCCAAATCAAATCTCCAGGCACTTTTCACCGGTAATCCGGCCGCCCTAAACCAGGTTTTCAATATTGCCTACGGCCGGCAAACGTCTTTATTACAGTTATTTGAAACCATCCGGGGCATTTTAAACGTAGATGTACAACCGCTGTTCGGACCCGAACGCACCGGAGATATCCGGCATTCTTTAGCCAGTATTCAAAAAGCGCGAAAAATACTCGACTTTAATCCAACTATCAGTGTGGTAGACGGATTAAAGGAAACGGTACAGTGGTTTCAGGCTCAACGCATCATCGTACCGATTTGAATTGTAAATAGCTATATAATGAACATCGAAGATTTGCCAGCGGCACACCACCCTTTGTTAGCAGAATTGCTCAAGGTATTGCGCGGCAGCGGTTACTTGGCATTACAATACTTGCCTTCCCGGAAAAACTTCTTCGGACTTTTCAAGGAGTATGAGAATATTGGGAATATGTTCCGGCAAAAAAAACATTTACTGTTTTACTACTCGGCTTTCCCAGGGTTTTACTTTTTCTGGCAAAAACTTCGCTACCCTAAAAGTATATTTCTGTATCAATTCTGCTTTGAAAATCGTGCCTTTGAACTGTCAATTATTGAAACTGCAATCGGCACTACATGGACCACGCAGGCGGTGCAAGCCGGGTTATTAAAGCTGGACGATGGAAAATATTCGCTGGTTTTCAGTGTACTGCCATACGACCATTTTCTGCTTATCCGCGACCGGCATGCTACCTACCAGTTTCACGAACTGGATGTTCGCAAACCGCAAAACCGGGTTTGGGTTGGTTCGGACTCCGTCAAATTTGCCGAAATGAACCGCCGGCATCTGGCTGGCCTGAAATTCGATCGCGCTATTGAACTTGGTTGCGGCAGTGGCATCCAACTCCTCGCTATAGAACACCTGGCAGATCAACTCGAAGGAATCGATATCAATCCACGTGCTGTAAAATTAACAAATTTATCAGCCGCGCTAAATGGACTTTCCAGCAAACTCAAAGCCTCCGAATCGAATCTTTTCGCTGGTTTGCACGGCAAGTTTGATTTAATTTTAGCCAATCCCTGGTTCATCGATCATGAGCAAGGCGGGCTGGAAGAAATTCCGCTGATCTTTGCAGAACTCGACAATTACCTGCTTCCAGGTGGGCGTTTTGCCATGTATTTTGGTTCCTATGTAAAAAATGGCATCGATCAGGGCAAAACAGTTACGACAGCCTTTGCCCGGCAAAAAGGATACGACGCCACCTTTTGGCACCTCGGCAAAAGTCTGGAACCAGAAGCCCTGGAAAAATACCAGCAACTGGGCATTTCTCATATCAACTCCTACTATACAATTTTGAAGAAAACTGGACAGTCATCGATCACAGAACGGCCGGCCGGTATTTTACGCAGTATACGGGACTTTATTTTTTTACGCTTACAGCGGATTTTGTATGCCTGAAAGATCATTGTTAAGGCACTTGCCGCCCCTGAGTAGGATCGTAGCAGTAAAAGAAACAGGATCAGGATACAAAATGCAGGAAACAACGGTGTAATTTTGCGCCGCTAAATCCAATTTTACCAAATCTTGCGTACCCAACTCATGCGTTTAACCACTATACTACCGAATTTGCTATGCCTGCTTTTGTGCATGAGCGCCTGCGTAAGCCACGAGCAATTGGTAAATTTTAATCAAGGCCCTGCTTTTCCGGCTGGAGTACAGTCAATTCCGACTGTCCCAGCCCTCTTGATCCAATCCGATGATTTGGTTGAAATTGCAGTGTATGCCCAGGATTTGACCGCTATAGCACCATTTACGTTACAAGGCATGGCATCCTTTGGCAAAAACCAGGGTAATACCAATGTCACGACAAATAATACTTACTTAATAAATACCGCCGGAAATATCGACTTCCCGGTCTTAGGCAAGGTCAAATTAGCCAACCTTACGTTGGAAGCAGCCCACGATACCTTACAACACCGTATTGCGACCTACGTGACCAACCCGATTGTAACGATTCGCTTCCTGAATTTTAAATTTACTGTACTGGGAGAGGTAATCGCGCCAACAACTTATACTGTGTCCGAAACTCAAATCAGCATTTTAGAAGCGCTTGGAAAGGCCGGCGACCTGACGCTGTACGGGAATCGGGAGAATATCCTGATCATTCGGGAACAAAATGGTCAACGCGAATTTGGACACATAAATTTACGGGATCGCAACGTCTTTCAGTCTCCCTACTTTTATCTGAAGCAAAATGACGTGATTTACGTAGAGCCGATTCCACAAAAAGCAAGCAGCGTAAGTGATAAGACCACCGCAAAAGTATTACCCTGGGTTTCCGGTGGAGCTATTTTAATTAACGTGCTTATTTTATTGCTTCGAAAGTAATCCCTTAAAACTATCACTCTTGTCAAAAGATATCAAACTGCCTGACCTTTTTTCCCAGGAGGAAAAAACATTTGAGCTACGGCCTTTTTTTTACAAATATGTGCTGCACTATTGGTATTTATATATTGTTTTTCCAGCCGTAAGTTTGTCTCTGGCGTGGTTGTTCCTGCGCTACACTACCCCTGAGTACGAAATTAAAAGTTCATTGCTGATTAAAGACGATTCGGAAAGCAATTCATCCGGCATCTCCGAAGAAGCCCTGTTTAAAGACCTTGGACTGATCAAGGGCAGTAAAAATCTGGAGAATGAAATCCAGATTTTGAAATCGGAGACGTTGATGGAGCAGGTAGTGCGTAAGTTAAATCTCCATATGGAATGTCATTCCATTGGACGTATCAATGGCAATGAATTGTATAAAAATAGTCCGATTTTAATCGATTCCTTTAAGATTGACACGCTGGAAACTGGCCATTTATTGATACAATACGTTGATAACTATACCTTTAACTTAGTATATGGCGTAAATATGGAGCCACATACGTACGGTGAATGGTTTAGAACAAAATTTGGCGGTTTCCGGCTGCGCCGGGACACGACGCTCCGGCCGCCAGACGGGTATCTCGATTTTCGTTTTTTAAAGGCTGAAGATGTTGCGATCCGTTACGTCGGGCGCTTGATGGTCAAGCCATTAAGCGAATACTCCAGCGTACTGGAGTTAAAAATGAAAGATCAGCTGCCCAATAAAGGCATCGATATTTTAAATACGCTGGTTGATTTATACAATCAGGCGGCTATCGAAGACAGGAATAAAGTAAGTCAAAGTACCCTCGCTTTCATTAAAGATCGCCTGCGTTACCTGACCAGTGAACTGGCCGATGTAGAAGGCGATGTGCAGCAGTACAAGCAAAAAAATGAGATTGCGACGAAAATAGAATCAGGGGTCGAAATGGTACTTACGGAAATCACTCAATTCGACCAAGTGATTACAAATATCGAAGTGCAGCGCAGCGTACTCCAAAATATGGAAGCCTACATCCGCAGCCCCGCTGGACAAAATCAACTCATCCCAACTAATCTAAGTGCACAAGACGGTACGCTGACGCTAGTGATTACGCAATACAACGATCTCGTCTTACAGCGAGATAACCTGCAACGCACCGCCAAAGAGAACAACCCTGCCCTGATCAGCCTCAACCAACAACTGGCAGCACTGCGTAGCAACGTTGTGGAATCCATTAAAAAAGTGGATGCCCGATTAGGCACTGAGTTGAAAAATAATATTGCCAAGCGCAATAGCCTTACCGGACGTGTACGCGAAACGCCCCGGTTGGAACGCCAGTTGCAAGAGATCATGCGCCAGCAGTCCATCAAGCAGAATCTGTACCTTTATTTATTACAAAAAAGGGAAGAAACTGCGCTGACGCTGGCTACTGCAGTATCTAATTCGCGCGTGGTAGATGCTGCCCGATACGCCAAAAAGCCCATTTACCCGGATCGGAAAATGGTGTTTACGCTGGGGCTTTTATTGGGTTTAGGAATTGCGGCCTTATTGATCTGGATACTGGAAATGCTCAATGACCGGGTGCAAAGCCAGGACGACATTACCGATGTTACCCATGCACCTATTATTGGCGGTATTGGATTGAGTGATACGGGAGAAAATTTAGTAGTCAGTGCCGGCAATCGAACCGCCATTGCCGAGATGTTCCGGCTCTTGCGTACCAATTTGCAGTTTTTCAATTCCAGTCACCAGCAACAGACTGTTTTGATGACTTCCAGCTCCGGTGGAGAAGGTAAAACATTTATCACCGTGAATCTGGGGCTTACGCTGGCGTTATCCGGCAAAAAGGTACTGCTCATCGGTTTAGATTTACGCAAACCCAAATTAGGCACTTACCTTAACCAGCATAATAACGATACTGGATTGACCTCTTATCTAGTGGGTCAGGCCACTGTGGAGCAGATTATTCGTTCCACCGAACTAAATTCAAACCTGGATTGTATTCTCAGTGGCCCGGTACCGCCCAATCCGGCTGAATTAATCCTGCTGGATAAACTCGAAGAACTGATAGATCAACTCAAGGCAACGTACGATTATATTTTAATCGACACACCGCCCGTCGGACTGGTGGCCGATGCGTTTTTGTTAAGCCGTTTTGCCAATGCCACTTTATGTGTTGTGCGGTACGGTGAAACCCGCAAGGGCATGCTTAAACTGCTCGAAGACCTGCATATCCAAAAACGACTGCCCAATATCGGCGTCATTTTCAACGGTCTGCCGACCAAAGGACGCAACAGTTACGGCTATGGCTACGGCTATGGATACGGGTATGGGTATGGCGCGTATTATGCCGAAGCATCGCATGCCAAATCATGGTGGCGCAAATTATTACCCGGTAAAAAGAAAAAGTGAACATCCTGAAATCTGATGAGCCTGTTTTCATCATCGTGGAAGTAGGCAATGCACACGATGGTAGTCTGGGGATGGCCCACGCCTATATCGATGCGGTCGCCAAAACCGGCGCGGATGCGATCAAATTCCAAATGCACCTTGCCGAAGCGGAAAGCAGTGAACACGAGCCGTTCCGGGTAAAATTCAGCTATGCCGACCAGACCCGCTATGCTTACTGGGAACGCATCGGATTTACCCAACCACAATGGCAGGAACTAAAGGAACACTGCGACCAAGCCGGTCTTGAATTTATGTGCTCGCCGTTCTCACAACTTGCCGTAGACTGGCTGGAAGAGATCGGTATGCAACGCTATAAAATAGCCTCCGGCGAAGTGAGCAACCTGCTGATGCTGGAAAAGATAGCCCGCACCGGCAAACCGGTTATCCTGTCGTCGGGCATGAGTTCATTGGCCGAATTAGATACCGCCGTTGCTTTTGTGCAATCTTTTGGCAACGACCTGAGTGTACTGCAATGCACTACCTCCTACCCTACTCCCTATGAAAAACTGGGGCTTAATGTCATCAATGAACTACAGCAACGTTATCCGGGTTTGAAAACCGGCCTTTCTGATCATAGCGGACAGATTTTTGCCAGCATTGCCGCAACGGCTTTGGGCGCACAGATCCTGGAATTCCATGTCGTGTTCGACCGCCGCAGTTTTGGCCCGGATGCCACTTCTTCACTGACAGTAGATGATATCGCCCAATTGGTGCAGGGCGTGCGCAGTATCCGAACTGCCCAGCAACATCCGGTCGATAAATCGGACGCTTCCGGATTTCAGCACTTAAAAACAATTTTTGAAAAATCCCTGGCCGTTAATAAAACACTGCCGGCTGGTCATAGCCTGACTTTTGAGGACTTGGAGGCTAAAAAGCCCCACGGGTACGGTATTGCCGCAACCAATTTCCGCACCGTTATCGGGCGGAAACTGCATCATGCGCTCCCACAATGGGCTTTCCTGCGCGAAGAAGATCTGGATGAAAAAACGTAAAATCTGTGTAGTAGTTACGGCCCGGCCTTCGTACAGTCGGATCAAAACGGCCCTTCAAGCCATCCAAGAACACCCGGAACTGGAATTGCAACTAGTGGTGGCGGCTTCGGCTCTACTGGATCGCTATGGCTCGGCCGTCAATTACATCGAACGCGACGGTTTCCAGATTACCGCCAAAGTGTTCAATGTGCTGGAGGGCGAAAACCTGACCGCTGCGGCAAAAACGACCGGCATTGGTATTCTGGAATTATCCACCGTGTTCGATAACCTCCGCCCCGATATCGTGGTTACCGTGGCCGACCGTTTTGAGACTATGGCCACTGCGATCAGTGCAGCGTACATGAATATTCCGTTAGCCCATATTCAGGGCGGTGAAGTAACGGGTAATATTGATGAAAAGGTGCGGCATGCTATTACCAAACTAGCGGATTTACACCTGGTTTCTACGCCGAAAGCCGCCGAACGGGTAATCCGCATGGGCGAACACCCCGATAAAGTATTTATAACCGGTTGCCCTTCGATTGATCTCGCTATTCCGTTGCAACAACAACAGGGGTTGAGTTTTGACCCTTTTACCAAATATGGCGGCGTTGGGCCAACCCTCGATCTCCGCAACGGCTATGTTGTTATTATGCAACACCCGGTCACTACCGAATATGAGCAATCGCGTCAGCACATCGAGCAAACTTTGCTGGCCGTGCGCGACTTAGCCTGGCCAGTATTGTGGTTTTGGCCCAATGTCGATGCCGGGGCGGATGGCACTTCTAAGGGAATCCGTACGTTCCGCGAACACGGCGACGCTAGCCGGTTTCACTTTTTTAAAAATATGGAGCCGACTGATTTTCTGGAACTGATCAAAAACAGCCGCTGCCTGATCGGTAATTCCAGCGTCGGCATTCGTGAATCAGCCTGCCTGGGTGTCCCGGTCGTAAATATCGGCAGCCGCCAGGCCGGAAGAGAACGCGGCCATAATGTGCTG
>JBBRDQ010000226.1:0-7867 GCA_038203695.1 Chitinophagales bacterium | reverse complement strand
ATTGATTTAGGCAAAGATTGGCTTTGGTCGGTAGCAGCGTACATGAATTCCGGTGTGCTGTTTGGTCGAAACAGCACACCGGGGTTTAAAAAATAATAGGTTATGTGAATATTGGGTAAAGATAATGCTTGATTGCCAGGGCTATTGACGGGGGGTGACTTTAAGTCACTTCGTCACTAAGCAACTGATTGTCAACCACTTCCTAATTCTAACCCAATATTCGCATGTAGTGTTAACCAAATCTTGGTTTGGGTTAGGGTAGTGTGGCAAAACCGTTGGATTTGCATACAGCCTTGACTTTTTTGGTACTTTTTGCGTCAAGGCAAAAAGTACGAAGCCGTACCAGTGCCACGAACTTAAGGCTATCCAAATCGTATGGTAAACTTACTGCGGTGTCTTGCAATGGTTGTACCAGAGTAATGAGTAAAGTGCAAAATTGGGGGTTTCTTTTGAGGTTTGTTACTTTTTGCGTCCAAAAAGTAACCAAAATGGGGGTTTTTCTAAGGCCGCGAAACGCCTGCCTAATCGGGGAAAGTAATAAATGCCGGTGCTTTGGAGCGCATTTATTGTATTTATAAATCTTTCATCAATACCAACCTATAACGAGAATGCTAACTGTTTTCCGCCCTACCCTACCTGCCGCGTTGCATTTTATTGCCACGGAACAAACTGCCGCACATACTTACCCGGAAGTGGGCCAATCCCGCGATAACGCGCCGGTAGCGGGCTATGACAATGATAGTAACAGCGTAGAGTTGGGGCAGGGTCCCGAGGTTTTTGCGGCGGCACAGGAGGCAGTGCGACAATGGCGGATGTTCCCCGGCGGCTGGGCGCTTATTATGCCCGATCGGCCACCGGTGCGGGTGGGCGAAGTAGTCGGCATGGCGGCTAAAGTACTGGGAATCTGGTGGTTGAACACCTGCCGGATTGTATATATCATTGAAAATGAGCACCAATTCGGTTTTGCTTATGGTACCTTGCCGGGCCATGCGGAATGCGGAGAAGAGTTGTTTATCGTGGAAAAGGATGCGGCCGGAATCGTGCGCTATCGCATCCGGGCCTTTTCAAAACCGCGGCACTGGATGGCCAGGATGGCTTACCCGCTGGCCCGCTGGTACCAGTGCAAATTCGTCCGGGATTCAAAATTGTCGATGCAAGATTTTGTTAAAAACCATCTGGCAGGACCGTCACTTTAAGACCACCCATCTCGTCCAAATATTTTAAGTATGTATGCACGCTCCCTTCTCCCTTTTTTGGGCTGGATTCTCTTTCTGATACTAGCCGGCTCCGCATTATTACATCAATCGTGGGAGGCCGCCCTGGTGGTATTCGCGGCGCTAATGCTGGTGCCGATGGGACTAAAGATACTCGGACAGCAAGTGGGCTGGTGGTATTGGCCTGTTGTTGCCGGTTTTGCCGTCAGTTATATCCTGGGGCCGTCTCCGCTGGCGGCCGTACTCGCCGTTCCTTATTTACTTATGGCGACCGTCATTATGCTCCTGCGCGTTGCGAAACTGTTCGTCTCGAGGCAGTATTCCCTCACTTCCCTCGTGGCAGTCGTCGTGTTGCTATATTGGGTTACGGGTGCCGTATGGGCGGTGTTTTATATGGGCGACGTGCATCCGTTTGATTTTGACGCCACCATCGTCGGTCTAACGGCGGCGCATTTTCACGTGGCTGGCTTTGTGATCGGCGTAGTGGCGCTGCAGATCGGCACATTCCATCCAAACCGGTTTTCGCGGGCGCTTTTATGGGCCGTTTTACTGGGAATGCCCTTGGTGGCGGCGGGGATTGTGCTGACAAAATGCGGATACAACCCTGCTTTTGAATGGATAACCGGTACCTTATTTGCCGGGTTGGGGATGGTCGTGGCCGGCTGGCAAATCAACACATTTACCCAAAAACAATATCCTTTACCGGCGCGTCGATATTGGGCAGTCGGTGGCGCTTGCCTGTTTATCGGCGCATGTATGGCCTTTTTGTATGCCCTGCGTTTTTATGCGCCGCTGTCCTGGATCACTATTCCCAACATGAAAATCTGGCACGGCACGCTGAATGGTATCGGATTCGGCTGGTTGAGCCTGCGTGGCTGGCTGGCAAACAGCCGTTCACTCAGTGAATTTTAAAAAAATTTAACCAACCAATCTGTTCATTATCAATCCCATACAGTACATAAAGCAATTCCACGCCCCTTATTTTTAAAAATTCCCGACAAAAAATTTGGTTGGGAATTTTTTTAGCAGATAACTTTGCAAATCAAAGTTCTTTTAAAATAACCACATCCATGCAAACTGAACCGAATTCTTATTACCCGCCACCTTTGCCACAACCGGAGCATTTTTTCCAGCGCAACGCCAACTCGCTCAAGGGGGTGATCATTTTTTTTCTGATGCTAATACTGTTGATCCCTACGGCCATGATTGAGGGAATCATCAGCGAACGCCAGGGTCGTCAAAACGAAGCCATCGGCGAAGTAGCCGGCAAATGGGGACTGCGGCAAACGATCAGCGGTCCGGTGCTCATCATTCCTTATGCACAAATCACGCGTGACCAGACGGGTCGCGAACTGACCCCGGAATTAAAGTTCGCCTACCTGCTGCCCGATGATTTGAATATCACTGGCGAAGTATTTCCGGAAAAGCGGTATCGCGGCATTTTTGAAGTGGTGGTGTACAATTCAAAACTGGCGCTGGACGGGGCGTTCCCCAAACCGGCCCTAGAGAAAATCATTCCCGCCGGCTCCACGATTTACTGGGACAAAGCGGTGCTGCAAATGGGCATTCCCGATCTGCGCGGCCTGGAGGAACAGGTGACGCTGACCTGGGATGGACGACCGTCGGTTTTTGATCCGGGACTCTCTGCCGTCGGTATTGCCACCAGCGGTATCCAGGTACCGATTGTACTGTTGCCGGATGCTGGTGGACATCAATTTCATATCGATATCGCCTTGAAAGGTTCGGGATCGCTGTTTTTTACGCCTGTGGGGAAAGTCACCAATGTAGCGATCAAATCAAGTTGGAGCGACCCGAGTTTTACGGGCGCTTTCCTGCCTGACCGGAAAAATATTTCTTCGGCTGGTTTTGATGCACAATGGAAAGTGCTGAATCTCAACCGCAATTATCCGCAGGCGTGGAGCAGCGATACCGGCATAGATGTCAATAACAGTACGTTCGGGATCGATTTTCTGCTGCCGGTGGATAATTATCAAAAATCCACCCGCTCGGTGAAGTACGCGATCCTATTTATCGGGCTGACATTTCTGGTTATTTTCTTTGTAGAAATGCGCAATACGCGGCGGGTGCATCCATTTCAATACGCGCTGATCGGACTGGCGCTGGTTATTTTTTACACATTGCTGGTGTCTATTTCCGAGCACATCTCTTTCAATGCGGCCTACGCTGTATCGGCCGGTATGACGATTTTATTGACCACGCTCTATGCCCGCGCCTTGTTCGACAGTCGCAACCGTGCGTTGCTGGTGGGTGGCACGCTACTGTTGCTGTACGGGTTTTTATTCACGGTGTTACAGTTACAGGATTATGCACTGCTGATCGGTAGTCTGGGTCTGTTTGCGATCTTGGCGACGGTGATGTATTTCTCGCGCCGGATCGACTGGCGGTAACCAATTCGCTCTGGCTGCTTTATCTGTCGAATTCTGTTCGGCAGTTGAAGCAGCCGGTACGGGCCGGTACAGCTCCATGGTTATTCCACCTTCACCACCTTACCCTGCGCCAGTCTTACACCTGCGCCTTCCAGCACCCAGGCATACAAACCCGGCGGCAGATCGCCCAGTACGATGCGCTGCGTAGCCGTTCCGCGCGGCAGCGTATACTGTGCGGTCTGCCGGCCGCTTATATCGTACAATGTCATCGTAGCCGATACTGCCAGCGGCGTTTTCAGCAGGATTTCCCAGTCCGACTGCACCGGATTGGGACGTGTAATAAGCTCATCTGATGAAAACGGGGCTGCAGTAGCCACACCACTCAGCAACAAATCCCGGCAAAAAGTATCCGTTCCGTGGGCGTTACTGATGGTCAGGCAAACATGATAGGTACCCGGCCCGCTGAATTGGTGAACGGGGTTGCGTGCTGTACTTGCATTGGCGCTGCCCGAAGCCGGATCGTCAAAATTCCACTGCCAGGTATCCGGCTCGTAGGCCGATAAATCGCGGAACCAGGCAGTGAGTGCCGATACCGTATCCGACTGCCAGCGCCAGTGCGCCCAAGGCATGTTGTCGATGCCAAGACTGTCGCAGACGGAGCCGTCGATAGGGCCAAGGCGGAAGTTGGGGAGATTGGGATAACTTACTTTGGGGGTATCAAAAATGATAGCACCATTTTCAGCATTACAGGCTAAGCCTGGCTCGTCCGGTTGATGTATAATATGTGCATTCAATGTACCATTACCGGTTACCAAATATATCTTACCATCTGGTGCCAATTGGGCAAATGCCATTAACCCTTCTAATGGATCCGGGCCAAAATAAGTCTGAACAACCTGCCTGGACGCAAAAAGGTCCTGTGCGGCCAAGTCAAACTGAAAAAGTGAATCACATAGTGCCAAATATAGATATCTGGAGTTCGGTGAAATGGCCAAACCATTTCCATTGCAGTTATAAATATCTAGTGCTGAACCTCCATAATTAAGGTTACTTAATTTGCCCGCACAACGGTCAAAATCAAATACCAGCAAGCCACCCGGTGCGCTAAAGCGACAATATTTGGAGCCATCCGGTGAAACTGCCGCTTGTGAAACCACAGTTTGAGAATTTGTCTCCGGGCCAATGGCCTGTATGTTCACTAAGTGTATGCCGGTGGGATCCAATAAATAAATATAGTACTGATTGACTTTATAACGCGGTACGATGAGCCACCAGTCGCGGCCATTAGCATGGCGAATGGGTTTGAGTTGCCCGCCGCTTAGTGTATCCTCAATCACAGGTTGGTCTTTAACAGTTGCCGCAAAACCACCTTGGCTATTGCTCATTATTTTGGTATAGGCTAGGCGTGGAATATAAGAGCATGTTTCCCTGATCAGTACAAATACTCGTATTGGTATTCTGAAAGGGCATTTTCAGATCAAGATATTCAAAGGACATGCGATTGGCATTAAAGCCCATCTTAATATTATTACTGCCCGGAACCTGAAAGTTCCAGTCATATCCGGTGTACCAGATAAAATCCTGCTTTTGCGTAAATGCGCATAAGGGGAACAGAAGTGCTGTTAATAACAAGTAGATGAGTCGCATGGATGCCGGATTTACTGTAAATGCGAATATTGCGTTAGAATTAGGAAGTGGTTGACAATCAGTTGCTTAGTGACGGAGCGACTTAAAGTCACCCCCGTCAATAGCCCTGGCAATCAAGCATTTATCTTAACCCAATATTCACATTATAAGATAAAATCGCTGCATGATGCTTGAAAATCATGCAGCGGAGACAAAAATTTTTCTGCTGTTGTTAGCGTCCTCGCCAACAACAAGATCGAAGTGATAGGCTAAGGGTTAGTTCGTTTTTCTTAATTACTCACGCTGCTGCTGTTGTTGGCGAGGACGCCAACAACGGAAGAAGGATCGTAACTCGAGCAAGTTACAATCCTAAAAATAATACCCCGTATCATTTCACCCACAAATCAACACATCCCGCTTCACAATCGCTCCATCAACACTATAACTGTCCGGGAAAAACTGATAAGTGTGCCGTTTCAGCGCATAACTGTTTTTCGGCACATAAAACAGCCGGTTCCGGTACCACGCAAAAAGGGCCTCATGCAATCGCATGAAGCCCTTTTTTATTCCATCAAACCAGTTGCCTGGTAACCATTATCATTCTGTGCGAATCATTTTGCGCGTCGCCGTGTTGTTAGCAGTTTGCAGCGTGTAGTAAAGGATACCGCGGGCAGCATTGATCTGCGCAGCCTCTACCGGAATGCTGTTGTAACCTTTGGCAAAATCACCTTTCTGCGTGAAGAGCAGGCGACCCGATTCGTCGAGAATGGTCAACGTAGCGGTCGCAGCCTCCGGCAGGAAGAATCCGATGGTCGTGCGGTCGGCAAATGGGTTCGGCTGGTTTTGATACAGTTCGAAACCAACACCCGTCACCGTTGCACCGGCTTTGCTGTTGAAGCGCAGACCGACCGTCAGCAGATCGTTGCCATTGGTGTAACCCTGTGCTTTGGTGATACGGCTGGATACAGCCAGCATTTTGCTCAGTTGACCAGCGCCCTTCGCGCGGAATTTCACCGTGAACGTGGCTTTGTTGTGACCGAACCAACTGGTGGTCACCGCTTTAGCCGTATTGAACACCGCGAAGTTGTCGCTTTCCATATGGTCGCCCGGGGTAATATCCAGGACTTCCAGGTTACCAGTATTCAGCGTGAATTGGTATCCTTGTACCGCTTCTGCCGCACTGAAGGTCGCCGTAAATACTTCCCCGTTTTTCACTTTGCGGTCGTCGACATCGAAGAGCAGCGTACCGTTGGTGCGTTCGTCGACATCGACCAGGCTATTTGCCACGACATCGCCGTCCACATCACCGATTTTCACTGCGACAAAGTCTTCCGCGTACCGGTTGGCCAGGACATTCTCGACCGACTTCGTTTCCGGGAACTGCGTCTGGAACGGATTGGCCGGGTTCGGGAACACGAACGATTTTTCGACAAAACGCCAAGATGTGTTGTATGGCAATTCGTCGTACACACCCAGTACCAGTTTGCGCAATTGTTGCAGGTCAACCGCAGTAATCGTACCGCTTTTGTTTGCATCCGCTGCGATGCGCTGGTATGGCGAAGTCAATGGTGCCGTGCCTTGCAGGTGTTGCGCAATGCGTGCCAGGTCAAGGGTGGTTACCCCGTTGCGGTGGTTGTCGTCGCGAGTCGGCGTGATCGTGTAGTTCGAGTGCAATGGAACATCGTCATTGAAGACGAACGCACCATTGTCCGGCGTAACCTGCGCTGCGCTCATCGGTACCGACGCATTGATGGCCTGGATCTCAATATTCACATTTTCAACCGTTTGCAGCGATTCCGTAGCAGCAGTACCAGCGACCGTGACGAAAGGAACACAAGCGTTGTTGTTGTCCTGGATCGTGATCGTGGTGGCGCAGAACGACATATTGCCAGCCTTATCCGCGGCCCACAGTTCAACCGGATGAACCCCCAATTGTGTGCAGGTGAAATTCATGCTGTTGATAACTGTACCGTTGGCAGCCATCGGCATGCCGCTTCCGCTGTTCGCCGGGCGTACACCGTAAGCGATCAGGTTGTTCGGCGTGCAGTTGTCGGAACCCACTTGCAGCAGGTCGGCAGCGTAGACCGTTACCTGACCGGGCACCAGCAGATTGGCCGTGGTCGGGTTGACTTTGCAGACAACGACCGGCGGTTTGCAATCACGCAGTTCGAAAGCGTAATCCGACTCCCACTTGTCTTCACACTGATCGTGCATGTACCAGTGAATGCGATGTTTGCCGTGTGGCAATTGTGGCACCGTGTACTGGTTCGGCTGGCCGATCGTATTCCAGCGTACGCGGGCAATCACTTGCTCGCCGAGGTGGAATTGTTCTACTGTGAAACGGTATTTGTCGTTTACGTTGGTCGTGCGCTGGTCGAAACTGCGCGCATCGCCACCGGTAAATCCAGGTAACATCGGGTTATTATTGGCATAGACCACCCCGGATTCCTGTACGTCTGCGCTGTTGATAATCGTTTCCTGTACACCGTCTCCGTCGAGGTCGAGGTATAACATGTAGTGAATATCCGGGTCGCCGATCGAGCAAGAGTCTTTCATCTCGAAGGTCAGTTCCGCCGGTGATTCACAGAGGTCATGTTGCAGCAGCGATGCATCCCACAGTTCGTTTTCGTTCCACAGTCC
>JBBRDQ010000225.1:0-7991 GCA_038203695.1 Chitinophagales bacterium | reverse complement strand
TACTAATTTTACGGCTGCACCGTTTAATGAATGTTTTCAAACACACTGCTCAGCCAAGTTGCGGAGCCACCAGTCTAGCAAGTTCATGGGATTATAATTTGTTGTTACGGCCGCACCAAACGAGGTGCGGCCGTTTTCATTTTTAGCCCAGTTGCTGCGCTGCCGTTTCCAAGGACTGGTTTGTTTTTTCTATATAAAGGTTAATTTTTGGTACTTTTGTACCCAGCAATGTCGTGTGGGACGCTGCGTATCCACATTATTAACCAAAATTTACCATTACAATCATGAAACAAAACCTTTTATTTCTTGCAGTATTTCTTTTGACCGGCTTTGTAGCGCAGGCACAAATCTCCGTCGGTTTGAAAGGCGGCGTGAATCTGGCAAAACTGGAGTATTCTAATGATGGCCTGGATTCGCTGAATGTGAGTATCGACGATAAAAATGTTACCGGGCTGATTGCCGGAGCCGTCATAGAAATAGGCGTAGTCAATCACTTTGCTATTCTGGGCGAACTCAACTTCATTCAAAAAGGCACCTTACAAGAATTCGCAGACGGCAGCGACTTTATTAAAAGTAAAGCTACTTTTAATTACCTGGAAGTGCCTATTCTGGCTAAATTGTCCATCGGCAGCGAAAAACTTGGCGCCTATCTGCTGGCAGGCCCCAATTTTTCCTATGGGTTAAGCGGTAAATCCTCCGTTGAGATTAACATTGGAGGAACTGTCGACAAAGAAGAGCAAGACTTGGATTGGAAGGATGATGAGATAAAGCGCACTGATTTTGGGCTTAATTTCGGTGCAGGTCTTCAATTTGGCCTGGGCAATGCGCGTATTTTTACCGATGCCCGTTACAACATCGGGTTCACGAATTTGGATGATAGCAATAACAATGATAATAGTTCTATTACCCATCGTGGAATCGCCCTCACTGCCGGCGTCCTTTTTGCACTGTAATGCAAATTTGCATTAGCATCAACCAGTGTTAGAAAACCGTTGCGCCACACCGCAACGGTTTTTTTATGCGCCTGACAAGCGTCGATAAAACATCTGATTATTTTGTTGGGTCGCCGCTCACTTTCAACTTACCTTTCGCCCAAAATTGTACCTTTATCCAGCATCATCCCTCACCACACATCGTTACAATATATGTCCGCAGCAACCGGTGAAACCAAACGCGTCACCACGCACAGTATTCAGGCCATGAAAAATCGCGGTGAGAAAATCGCCATGCTCACGGCCTACGATTTTTCTATGGCGCGTATTCTCGATGAGGCCGGGATCGATATCCTGCTGGTCGGCGACTCCGCCTCCAATGTCATGGCCGGTCACGAGACCACCCTGCCGATCACGCTGGATCACATGATCTACCATGCCCAATCGGTCGTCCGGGCCGTCAGCCGGGCCATGGTGGTGGTCGATTTGCCGTTTGGCAGTTACCAGGCCAACTCGGAGATCGCGCTTTCGAGTGCCATTCGCATCATGAAAGAATCCGGTGCGCACGCGGTCAAACTCGAAGGCGGCTCGGAAGTGGAAGACTCTATCAAACGCATCCTGATGGCCGGCATTCCGGTAATGGGCCACCTCGGACTTACCCCGCAAAGTATTTACAAATTCGGCACGTACACCGTGCGCGCCAAAGAGGAAGCAGAAGCCCAAAAACTGCGCGACGACGCTAAACTGTTGGAAAGACTGGGTTGTTTTGCGCTGGTATTGGAAAAAATACCGGCAAAACTGGCCCAGGAAGTGTCCGAAAGCCTGGAAATACCCACGATCGGCATCGGTGCAGGTCAGCACGCCGACGGACAAGTGCTGGTCACCCACGATATGCTCGGTATAACAAAAGACTTTAAACCGCGTTTTCTGCGGCGTTATCTCGAACTTTTTGCCGAAATTGGGGACGCCACGAAACGCTACATCGCCGATGTGAAAGCCAAGGACTTCCCCAACGATTCCGAGCAGTACTAATTAAACGGCGGCCAGGGATTGACGCCATACCTTTGTATCACGCATTCATTACTCATTGTTTACCCTTTTCATGACGCAACAAAAATCATCGACCCGTAAAAACCTCTTGTTTGTCTTACTGGCTATCGTGTTAATCGGCGCTTATTTCGCCTGGCAGCCCCTCAAAGCCATTTATTTCTCCGGGGTGCCCCGTTCTATAGGCAAAACATACGTCACCATTCCGACCGGCTCTAATTTCGAGCAGGTGGTTGGTTTGCTGAAAAACGGCGGTTTTATTGAAGATGAAGCCAGTTTTCGCTGGCTGGCCGAACAAATGAAATACAAACGTGACACCATGCGCGCGGGTCGATATGAAATCCAACCCGGCTGGAGCAACCGCGATCTGATCACCAATCTGCGGGCCGGCAAACAGGCACCGGTAAAAGTGGTCTTGAACAACGAACGGTTGCCGGAAGAAATCGCCGGCCAGGTGTCCCGTTTCATCGAAGCCGATTCCTTGTCGCTGCTTACGCTTTTTCAGGATAAAAACTACCTGCAATCGATTGGATATACGCCGGAAACACTGCTGAGCGCTTTTATTCCCAATACGTATGAAATGTTCTGGAATACCGATGCCAAGGGTTTTATGAAACGCATGCTGAAGGAACACGATGCTTTCTGGGATAAAAATGACCGCCGGGCGAAGGCCAAAACGCTGGGGCTGAACGAAGCGGAAGTGTATACCGTCGCCTCTATCGTGGAGCGTGAAACCAACAACACGGGAGAGAAACCGGTCATTGCCGGGGTTTATCTCAATCGCCTGAAGATCGATATGAAATTGCAGGCTGATCCGACCTGCGTGTTCGCCACCCGCGATTTTCAGACGCACCGGGTGACGATGTATCACACTACATTTGATTCGCCGTACAACACCTATATGTATAAAGGGCTGCCACCCGGGCCGATCAGTATGGCCGCTATCCCGACCTTAGATGCGGTGTTGAACTACGACAAACACGACTACCTGTATTTTTGTGCCAAGCCGGACAATTCCGGGACGCATGCTTTTGCCGTTACTTTTGCAGCGCATAAAGTCAATGCGGATCGCTTTCAAAACTGGTTGAATCAGCAACGGTAATTTATACAACTATGACCATACCGATCTACCAGGTTGATGCTTTCACCAGCCATCTTTTTGGCGGCAACCCTGCTGCCGTTTGTCCGCTCGACGCGTGGCTGCCCAATGCGGTGCTGCAATCCATCGCCCAGGAAAATAACCTGGCGGAAACGGCTTATTTTGTCAAGGACGGCGCTGATTTTCATATTCGCTGGTTCACGCCCGAATATGAAATGGACCTATGTGGCCACGCCACGCTGGCCTCGGCGCATGTGTTGTACCAGCACCTGCACTACCAGGGCGAGCGCATCGTCTTTACATCGGCCAGCGGCGATCTGGTCGTCACAAAAAACGATGATCTACTGACGCTTGATTTTCCGGCCCGCATGCCCGGCGACACCGTTATCCCCGACGGATTGCTAGAGGGCATGGGCAAAAACCCGCAGGAAGTGTACAAGGCCCGCGATTATGTGCTGGTATACGCTTCTGAAACGGAAGTGCGTGGTTTGCAGCCGAATGCGTTGTTATTACAGGGAATCGAAGTGGGTACCGGGGGTATTATTGCCACCGCGCCGGGCGATACGGTTGATTTTGTGTCGCGTTTTTTCATTCCGGGCGCGAGTGTTTTTGAAGATCCAGTCACCGGTTCGGCGCATTGTTCTTTAATTCCGTTCTGGGCCGATCGCCTGCACAAAAACACGTTGCACGCTTTACAGGTTTCTGCACGCACTGGAGAGCTGTTCTGCGAAAACCGGGGCGATCGGGTGTGGATGAGTGGCCGGTCGGTGACGTATCTGGAAGGGATGATCCGGGTGAAGTAGATAATTAGACCGCCAGTCTGCTGCACCTTACCACAAAATTTCCTACTTTTGTGCCAAAAATAACACGATGCGCTACTTATTTCTATTACTGACCCTGGGTGGTCTGTGCTCCCTGCCGTCCTGCAAAAAAGATCCGTCGCCGGCGGAGCAATTACAAATCGACCTCAAAAAAATCCAACAGTACCTGACCGACAAAGGTTTGACGGCCCAATCCACGCCATCCGGTTTGCATTACATCATCACGACCGAAGGCACGGGCGGTCATCCGAACCTGCAATCGACCGTCACGGTGAAGTACAAAGGTAAATTCCTGGACGGTGCCATTTTTGACGAAACGCAGGGCAGCAATACCGCCACGTTTCCGTTGTCGAACCTGATCGAAGGCTGGCAGGAAGGTATTCCGTTGCTGAAAAAAAGCGGGAAAGGCACTTTTCTGGTTCCGTCGGCGCTGGCGTATGGTCCATCGGGACAGGGGCAGATCGGCGCGAATGAAGTATTGCTGTTTGAAATCGAGCTGGTGGGTTTTTAAGGCATGGGTACATTCTTACCCCTATGGCATAACGCCAAACAGCGCCTCCAGTCTTTTCCAGCGGTAATCAAAAACACCCTCCACCTGCCGACCCACAAATAGCCATTTGGCAAAATCGCCCAATGGGCCGAGCGGCAATTTATAATGCACCAGATCCGTCATTTCCACTCCGCCGGGAATGGGCTTAAAATGATGCTGGTGGTGCCACAACGTATATGGGCCGAAGCGTTGCTCGTCCACGAAAAACTTTTGCGTTTCGACGTGTTTGATCTCGGTCATCCAAAAAAGCGGAATCCCCAGCAACGGTTTGACCGTGTAGGTAATGATTTGGCCCGCATACATTTTGGTGTAAAAATTCGGATCGGAAGTGACATTAAAGTCCATGTATTCCGGCGTGATCACTTTCAGATTATCGGGCGCGGAGAAAAAATCCCACGCGGCATCGAGCGAAAGTGGCAAACGCTGCACGCGTTTGAGGGTGTAAACAGCCATTTTAAGTTATAAGTTATGGGTTATGAGTTATACAAATCGCGTTAACTCATACCCCATAACTCATAATTTAAGGAATGGTTTACATGTTCTCCGGAACAAATTTTTCAAGGTTGTCCGGATACTCCTTACTGAATTCATATTTGAGCAGGTCGTAAGTGGTGACGATGCCCATTAGTTCGTGGTTGTCGTTGATGATCGGCACGGCATGTACGGCATGCGTCATCAGTACCTCGGCGATCGCGCCGATATGATGATCGGGCTCCAGCGTGGCGAGTTTGGTCGACATGATCGATTTGCAGGACATGGAATGATACTCTTCGGCGGATTTGCCGAGTTTAAAAATATCCCAGGAGGTAATGAGTCCGACCAGCTTGGCACCATCGACGATTGGCAGGTGATGGATGCCTTTTTTGAGCAAGATATCCCGTGCTTCCCCCAGCGAATCGTTTGGTCCGAGGGTCGTTATTTGGGTGGTCATAATGGATTGTACAAGTTCGTTCATCATAGGCCTACAAATTTTAAATTTTGATTGGTAATGTTCGCCTCGAATGTATGGATAATTTCAGGTCATAACCAAAAATAAAATTACCTGTTTTGAAAATTTAACAACGATTTTACAGTGAACAATAGTGGGCGCGGTTTTAGGCTACTTTGGGCGGCCCAAATCCTGTGCCCGGTGTAAGGCTGCGTTGGTACCCGCAATAATATCTTCATGTAGGGCCGTCTCGTGAAATACGCGCAACGCGGCTTCTGTGGTCCCGCCTTTAGAGGCTACCCGGGCGATCCAGTTTTCACAAGTCAGGTCGGATTTATTGTACAGATCTACGGCACCGGTAAAGGTCTGGGCCACCAGCAATTCGGCTTCTGATTCAGAAAAGCCCATGCTTTTGGCGGCCTCAATCATGGCATTCATAAAAAAGTAAACATACGCAGGACCGGAACCGGAAATGGCCGTCGATGCGTCGATCATTTCTTCCCGTTCTACATACAAGGTCTTGCCGGTCGTGCTCAGCAGGTTCTGCACCGTCACCAGTTCGATCCGTGTAACGGCATCCGTGGACGTAAAAGCGGTCACGCCGGCACCGATCTGCGCGGGCAGGTTGGGCATGGCGCGAATGATTTTATCGGCACCCAGTCCTTCCGATATTACGTCCATCCGCACCCCGGCCATAATGCTGATCCAGACTTGTCCGGGCTGCACGAAGCTGCGTATCTCTTCGAATAAACGCGGCGAGTCCTGGGGTTTGACCGCCAGGATCAGCAAATCCGCTTCGGCCACACAGTACCGCGGATCGCTGAAAAACCTACCTTCGTGGGTCTGACTCAGTTGGTTGGCTTTTTCATACGAACGACACAATATCATCATTTGCTCCGAGGTCACGATGCGACTGCGCAGAAAACTCTGGGCGTAGGTGAGGCCCATGTTGCCGCCTCCAAGAATTAAGATTTTCATTTGAACGATTAACGGTTAATGTATAACGGCTAGCGGTCAATAAATCACCGTCCGTTATTGGTCCGCAAATTTTGGTTGTTTTTCTGAGAAAATATTTTTTTGGGACAAATGAAATGAAAAACAAAACTTCGCCCTTTCATTTGGACGTTCCTCACCTGCTTATTGTTTCAAAATACTCAATCACATGAATAAATTTGCCCTGTTTATCGTACCGTTTTGTGGTCTGCTGTCATTTTGCCAGCAGAAACCGGAAACTGCCGTCGTTCCTGTCACCAATGCGGCGCGGCCAGCCTATGCGATCGCCATCCACGGCGGTGCCGGCACGCTGAGCCATACGCTCATGACCCCCGAAAAAGAGGCACGGTACCGTGCGGCGCTGGATTCTGCCTTGCAAATCGGCGAAGCGGTGCTGAAAAATGGGGGCACTTCGCTGGATGCCGTCGAACAGACCATCACTTTTCTGGAAGATTGTCCGTTGTTCAATGCCGGTCGCGGTGCTGTATTTACACATGACGGTAAAAATGAACTGGATGCCAGCATTATGGACGGCAATACCCAAAAAGCCGGTGCGGTCGGTGCCGTGACCAACGTCAAAAACCCCATCAAACTGGCCCGTGCGGTCATGGACCGATCGTCGCATGTATTGCTGACCGGACGAGGAGCCGAACAGTTTGCCATTGAAAATCAAATTGATACGGTTCCGGCCAAGTGGTTTTACACCGCAGAACGCTGGCAAACACTCCAGGAAATGCTTGCGGAGGAAAAAGCCAAAGCGGCAGGTAAAAGCGGCATGGATCTGCCTAATCGCGACTACAAATTCGGTACAGTCGGTTGTGTGGCGCTCGATAAAAACGGCAACCTCGCCGCCGGAACCAGTACAGGCGGTATGACCAATAAACGCTGGAACCGCCTGGGTGATACGCCCATCATCGGCGCCGGTACCTATGCCTCCAATGATGCCTGTGCAGTCTCCTGCACCGGCCACGGCGAATTTTTTATCCGGTATGCCGTTGCGCACGACGTGTGGGCACTGATGGCATACAAAGGACTTTCCGTAACGGAAGCCACAGATTTGGCGATAAATAAAAAACTGGTCGAGAAAGGCGGCGAAGGCGGATTGATCGCAGTGGATAGAATGGGCAATATTGCCCTGCCTTTCAACAGTGAAGGCATGTACCGGGGTTATGCTAAACCGGGTGAACGTAAAATATTGATTTACAAGGAATAAGACTATAAATAACCAAGGATGCGATTGTGCTGTCAATAATATGGCTGAAAATGGGATGTTTTTAAAAAGAAGGCTGATGTGCGGGGTAAGTTTCGCTAATCCGCCGATTGAAATCGGCGGTTACAAGATGGCTGATGTGCGCTCGAAAATATATGGCTTAATGTAATCGTTTGATAATGCACCAATCACATCAGCCATCTTGTAACCGCTCGTTTCAACGGGCGGCCGGATGTGCGGGGTAAGTTTCGCTGATCCGCCGATTGAAATCGGCGGTTACAAGATGGCTGATGTGGGCTCGAAAAGGTATGGCGCAATGTAATCGTTTGATAATGCACCAATCACATCAGCCATCTTGTAACCGCTCGTTTCAACGGGCGGCCCAGCCTCATACCTAACCACATCAGCCTT
>JBBRDQ010000224.1:0-8082 GCA_038203695.1 Chitinophagales bacterium | reverse complement strand
CCGTCCGACGCCGGAGTGGTGGACCGATTCAAAATTCGGTATTTTTATTCATTGGGGTGTATATTCTGTGCCTGCGTATACGACGAAAGGAAACTATGCCGAATGGTACCAGAATTCCTTAGAGAACAATGCGCACGAGGGGAAAATACGCGCATTTCACCAGCAAAATTACGGCAGCCGCACCTACTACGATTTAGCCGACGACTTCCACGCCGAACTTTTTAACCCCGACGACTGGGCGCAAATGTTTGAAAAAGCCGGTGCTAAATATGTAGTCCTGACCTCCAAACACCACGACGGGTTTTGTCTGTGGCCCAGCCAACAAGCCAATCAAACCTGGAATTTTCCCTGGAATTCGCAGGATCGCGGTCCCGGCCGCGACCTGATCGATGATCTGTTCGGCGCTTTGCGCAAAACCAGCGTAAAACCCGGTCTGTACTACTCCTTATATGAATGGTACAATCCGCTCTGGCTGACCGATAAAGAACGGTATGCGCGCGAACACGCCATGCCGCAATTATACGACCTGGTGCAACGCTACCGCCCTTCCGTGCTGTGGGCTGATGGCGACTGGGATGCTACGTCCGAAACTTGGCAATCGCAGCAGTTTTTGGCCTGGCTCTACAACCAAAGTCCCGTGCGCAGTTCCATTGTGGTCAATGACCGCTGGGGCAGTGGTACCCGTTTCAAACACGGCGGCATTTACACCCCGGAATACCAGCCCGATCTTGATTTTGAAGACCATGCCTGGGAAGAAAGCCGGGGTATGGGCTTTTCGTATGGTTACAACCGCGCAGAAGATGCCGAAGACTATAATTCTTCCCAGGCACTGGTGTTGCATCTGGTAGATAAGGTATCGCGCGGCGGTAATTTCCTGCTCGATATCGGCCCAGATGCGCACGGTCAAATCCCGCCCATCATGCAGGAACGGCTGCTGGATATCGGTACCTGGTTGAGAATCAACGGGGAAGCGATTTACAATACCCGCCGCTGGCGTACGCCCAGTCAATGGAGCGAAGGCAATCGCACCTTCAAAGCGGAGCTGGTGGATGGCTGGAAAACCGGGGGCGATGTACTGCTCAAACAAACGATCGATCCGGAACCAGGCTTCGCCGTAAAAGAGGTCTTCTTTACCTGTAATCCGAAAACGAACGCCGTTTTTGCGATTTTCCCCAAATACCCGGCGGATAAACGCCTGATTTTGAAAAATATAGTGCTGCCTGCCGGCGCGGAAGTGACCTTTCTGGGTACTAAGGAAAAACTGCGCCGTGAAACACTGGGGGCCAATACCGTCGTGTATTTGCCGGAATACAATCCCAGCAAAATGAAAGCACCCTATGCATTTGCGGTGAAAATCAGCGGATATGGCGCATTTACGGCGAAACCGCAGATCAAAGTGACCTATGATCCGCGTACGATGAAACCGTTGGTTGCCATCACAGCAGTACCGGGTGCCTCGATCCGTTACACGACTGATGGTACCGAACCGGTCGGCACTTCTCCGGCCTACACCGTACCATTTTCTCCGGCGGTATCGGGCAAAGTGCGCACGAAAGCCCTGAAAACCGGTATGATTGAAAGCAGTGAAGCAACGGCTGAGGTAAAAATATTGACTTATAAACCGGCTAAATCCATGTTTCAGCAGCCGCAACCGGGTTTGCTGGCGGCTTTAATGGAGCCCGTGGCCTACACTGCGGCCGGCGTCGATCGCGGTACGGTATCGCAAAGTATTGTCGCTTATAATTTTGAACTGGCACCGACTTGCCAGACCGATAAATGCGGGATCGTATGGCGTGGTTATGTCCAGATACCCCAAACCGGCGGTTACCAGTTCTGGACAGAATCCGACGATGGCAGCACGTTAAGTATTGATACAGAGGTGATTGTAAACAACGATGGCGATCATGGCATGACCGAGAAATCGGGTATGGCGTTTCTCGAACGCGGCTGGCACGAATTGAAAGTGGTGTATTACAATTCCAGCGGTGCAGGCGATTTAAAAGTAAACTATGCGCCGGTAAATGGCACGAAACAGGAATTTGCGGCTACTATGCTAGCGCACTAGAACTGGAAATAAATAAACGGCTGGACCTCGGATGATTTTATCTGCATGACCAACATAATAAACAGCGTAAGCACTACGGCCTTGCCCACTAAAGGCAGGGCCGTAGCCATTCTTTGCGCAATCTGTTCCCAGGAGCGCGGCAGCATGTGCAAGGCATAACCTACCGCCAGCCAGAAGATGACCGCCGGGTAACCTGCCAGCAATTCCGCATATACTTCGCCATGAAAATCAAAGGCAATCTGGTATAACATCGAATAGACCACATCCATATTGGCCGCACGGAAAAATATCCAGCAAAAACAGACGAAGTGGAACGTAAATATGCCCCCCAAAGCGCGCCGGAATCCGTTTGGTGTACCGGGGAAAATCGCTTTGATCAGTCGTTCGATGGCCAGTGCCGCACCGTGCAATCCGCCCCAAATCAGGAACCGCAGTGCTGCGCCATGCCACAAACCACCCAATACCATCGTTAGCAGTAAGTTGATGTAGGTCCGAAAACGGCCTTTGCGATTGCCGCCCAGGGGTACATACAGATAATCGCGCAGCCAGGAAGACAGCGAGATATGCCAGCGCCGCCAGAACTCAGTGATGCTGAGCGACTGATAGGGTGAGTCGAAATTGATCGGAAATTTAAAACCCATGACCAGCGCCAGGCCGATGGCCATATCGGAATAGCCGCTGAAATCGCAGTAAATCTGCATGGCGTATCCGTAAATCCCCAGCAGGTTTTCCAGCCCGGTATATTGCTGCGGTGAATTGAAAACGCGATCCACAAAATTCAGGCTGATATAATCGGAAATTACGGCTTTTTTAAATAATCCGGTGCAGAACAGGAAAAAACCGCGGCCAAAATCCTCGCGGCTGAGCAGCAGTTTTTTATGAATTTGCGGTAAAAAATCGGCCGCCCGCACGATTGGTCCGGCCAGCATTTGCGGGAAAAACGTCACAAAAAAAGCATAATCCAGTATGCTGTCCACCGGCTTCAATTGTCGCCGGTAAATATCGATGGTATAACTGAGCGATTGAAAGGTAAAAAAAGAAATACCCGCCGGCAGAAAGAGTAGTTCCGGATCGAACGGTTTATTGGCCAGTTGGCACCACAATTCCGAGTTGAAATTGTACTTGAAATACACCAGCATGCCCAGATTGACCAATAAACTGACAAACAACAGCCAGCCACGCCCATTTTTGGATTCCGTGCGATCCATCCAGTGGGCCAGATTGAAATCCACGACCACAATAACGACGTGTAATATCCAGAAGATGCCGGCACATTTGTAATAAAAAAACAGGGAAAACAGCGTCACCCAAATGAGCCGCAAGGTCTCCCGCTTGTGCAGCAAGTAATACAGCGCAAAAAAGCCAATGAAAAGGAACAAAAAAAGCCCACTGCTGAAAAGCAAGGGCGACACCGTTGTATACTGGCCTTTCGCATTGAGTACCAGGGGGCTGCGAAAAACCTCCTGTAGCATTTTACCTAGATCAAACTGAAACACAGGGCAAAAGTAGAAAACAAGTTTTGTTTTTTACCACATCGGTGGCAAATCCTTATCCGGGGAACACCTCGCCCACCATCGTCAGGCTCTTCCCAAAAGCGAAGCGATCAATTTGCAGGCCGGCTTTGACCTCGTCGAAATAAAAAATCATGTTTTCGGTGGCCATATTACCCGTCAGGTCGTCTTTGGCCATCGGGCAACCGCCATAACCGCGCAGGGCACCATCAAAACGGCGACAACCGTTGGTATAGGCTGCCTCTACTTTCTCCCGCCAGTTGTGCGGTTGCGTATGCAGGTGCGCGCCAAACTCGATGTGCGGATAAGCGGGAATCAGGCTCCCAAAGAGATAGGCGATATTTTGCGGATTGGAGCAGCCGATGGTGTCCGACAGGGAGAAAATACCGATATCGAGCGCCCTGAGTTCGTCGACCCAGTGTTGCACGATTTCGACATTCCAGGGATCACCATAGGGATTACCAAATCCCATGGAAATGTACAGCACCAGCGTTTTATCGTATTTTTTACACAACTCCTGGATGGCTTTGGTGCGCTCGATACTCTCGGCAATCGTCGCATGGGTGTTGCGCAACTGAAAAGTTTCGGAAATGCTGAAAGGGTATCCAAGGTATTGAATAGCCGGGAATTGGCAGGCTTGTTCTGCGCCGCGTTCATTGGCGACAATCGCGAGCAGTTTGGTATTCGTAGCGGAAAGGTCTAATTTTGCCAGCACTTCTGCCGTGTCGCGCATTTGGGGGATGGCTTTGGGGCTGACGAACGATCCAAAATCCAGCGTATCAAAACCGACGCGCAATAACTGGTTGATGTAGGCCGCTTTGATATCCGTTTCGATAAAATCGTGTAATCCCTGCATGGCGTCGCGGGGGCATTCGATCAGTTTTAACGGATGAGATGGTAGTGGAACGGATAATTCTTGCAAAACAGAAAATCTAGGGCAATTAAGAAACGTGTTTTTAAACAAATTTGGTTGGCCAAAGTTATGGGTTCATTCATTGGGAATACGCCAAACCAATTTCAAATTCTTGCAATTTTTTAGTGCGTTTGCCAAACTGTATAAATCTGGGCCGTTGCGGCCATTTCGAACATGAAAAATAAAGGTTATTGGATTCTGCTGGGCTTCTCCCTGATTGTTTTTGGCTTCACTTCGATCGTCCTGCAAATGGTCGGTGTAAACTGGGCATTTCTCCAGTTCCTCGACCTGGGTGGCCGACTGCTGGGTTTTGTACTGCGGCTGATTATGGTATTAGCGGGCGTACTGATTGTGGTATTTGCACATACGGACTGGGAGCGGGAGCGGCAGGATTCGGAAGCAGACGCGTAAGATATTATCCTGCGGGAATGTAAGATGTCCTTGTGGGGCGCATTTTCTTGTTATACAACACATTGGTTATGCGGAGGGTGCCTTCTGTTATTGATCGCTACGCTGCAACCCGTCAATAATGTGCACCACAGCGCGTACCTTTTCTTCCAGCGCGGCATAGTCTTCTTCCTCCAGGATTGCGGCTGAGATCAGTTTGGAGCCCATGCCGACACAGGTTGCGCCGGCTGCAAACCAGCCCCGCAAATTGGCTTCATCGGGCGAGACGCCGCCGGAGATCATGGCGCGTGTCCAGGGACAGGGGCCGTGATGCGCTTTGAGAAAGGCCGGGCCGAGCACTTCACCGGGCGCAATTTTTACCAATTCGACCCCCAATTCCTCGGCACGGCCAATTTCAGAAGAAGTACTCACCCCCGGAATAATGGCCACTTTCCGGCGGTTGCAAGTCAGAATAACATCTTCGCGCAGTAAGGGTGTAATGACAAAATCGGCACCCATTTGCAGGAACAAAGCCGCCGTGCCGGCATCCTGAATGGACCCCACGCCCAATAACATATCCGGCAATTCCCGGCGCATGCGTTTGGCCAGCGCGGAAAAAACCTCGTGCGCAAAATCGCCGCGATTGGTAAATTCTACGACCCGCGCACCTCCCCGATAACAGGCCGCGACAATTTGAAACGCCTTTTCGGCATCGGGATGGTAGAACAGCGGCACCAAACCAGATTGGAAAATGGTCTGATAAACTTGAAGACGCGTACGTGATGCCATTTTATAACTATTTGACAATGATCGTTTTACTTCGGATGTCCACCTATTACCGGTTCACCCGCCCCCCCATATTTCCATTCATCAAACTGCGAATTTCCGTTTCCACCGACAGGTTAAAATCACCTTTTACGTAATGTTTGAGCGCAGCGGCAGCCGCGGCAAAAGTGACGATTTCCTGCGGATCGGCGGGCGCGCGTTGTAATCCAACAATCAACCCGGCCATAAACGCATCGCCGCTACCAATACGATCGAGTATGTCGGGCAACTCGTAAGTCGGTGAATGAAAAACATGTTGTCCAGCGTATAAAACCCCGCCGTACGTATTGTGCGAGGCAGAATGCCCTGCGCGGCTGCTCATGGCGATGTAGCGCAATTGCGGAAAACGTGCAGCCACCCTTTGTAACAGCGCCGCTTCCGAGTTTTCCTGGATACCGAAATACAGATCGAACGCATTGGCGTCGCCCAGCAACACATCGGTATAATCAATTAGTTGCGGCATGATCTGGGCCGGCGTTTTACCGTATTTCCAGAGTTTATCGCGGTAATTCAGGTCGCAGGAAATATGAATTTGCAGATCAGCGGCGATTTGCAGTGCTTCCAGAATGGCATCTGCCGCTCCTGGCGAGAGTGCAGGTGTGATACCGGACCAGTGCAGCCAACCGGTGTGTTGCAGCACGGTTCGCCAGTCGATCATGCCCCCTTCCAGGGTAGCCATACCAGAGTTTTGCCGGTCGTACAACACCTTGCTACTGCGGCGACCGGCACCAGTTTCCAGAAAATACAATCCCATCCGCTCGCCACCAAACAGAGATGCTGTGGTATCTACGCCAAACCGCGCCACAGCACCCAAAGCCGCGTGGCCCAGTTCGTTATCCGGCACCCGCGTCACGTAGGCAGCCTGGCAGCCCAGTTGTGCCAAAGACACGGCTACATTTGCCTCCGAACCACCGTACACTGCTTCGAAAGTCGTGGTCTGGAGCAGCCGCAAGTGATCGGGCGGACACAGTCGCAGCATTATTTCACCAAAACAAACGGTTCTCATACGGTTGCATCAGATTTGAACTGGAAGTAATTGCGGGCATTGTAGTAACATACATCCTGCACCAGTTTGCCTAAAAGCGCTTTATCGTCGGGCAATTCGCCATTTTGCACCTCCTTACCCAGGAGGTTGCACAAGATACGCCGGAAATATTCATGGCGTGGGAACGACATAAAACTGCGGCTATCGGTCAGCATCCCGACAAAACGCGCCAGCAAACCGAAATTGCTCAGGGCGTTAATCTGGGTTTCCATACCGTCTTTCTGATCGAGAAACCACCACGCACTCCCCCATTGTATTTTGCCGGGCCGGGAGCCATCGTTAAAATTGCCGATCATCGTGCCGAAAATGGCGTTGTCAGCCGGGTTAAGGTTGTATAAAATTGTCTGAGTCAACTGGTTATTCCGGTCCAGACTGTTCAGAAAACAGGACAATGCCATCGCCTGACTATAATCGCCGATACTGTCAAATCCGGTATCGGGCCCAAGCGTATCCAGCAAGCGCGTGTTGTTATTGCGCAAAGCCCCGAGGTGAAATTGCTGCGTCCAGCCGCGTTGCGCGTACGCCTGACCCAAGTTAAACAGCAAAGCCGATTGGTACATTTCCGCTTCCGCTGCCGTGACCGGATGACCATCCAGGCGTTTGCGAAAGATGCGGTCCACTGCTGCTTCGGTGAAAGGCATGGCGTACAATCTTTCCAGTCCGTGATCGGACAAACGGCAACCCAACGTAGCGAAAAAATCCATGCGCCGGTGCAACACATCCAGTAGATCGGTATACGTAAGAATGGTCGTTGCAGCGCTATGCCCTAATTTCTCTATGTACGCTACAAAATCTATTTTTTCGATCAAAATGGCCTTATCCGGTCGGAATGTAGGTAATAATTGGGTAAATTGGTGGGTATTTTGCTGATACGCCCGGTGTGCGGCCAGGTCATCGGACGGGTCGTCGGTCGTGCAGACTACTTCAACTTTCATTTTTTGCAGTATGCCTTGTGTAGTGTATTGCGGTTGCTGCAGGGCATGATTGGTTTGTTCAAAAATAGTGCGGGCGGTCCCTGCGTGCAACAATTCCCGGATGCCAAAGTACCGTTGCAGTTCCAGATGCGTCCAGTGAAACAAGGGATTGCGCAAGGTAGCCGGCACGGTTTCCGCCCATTTTTCAAATTGTTCCCAGGCCGGTGCGTCGCCGGTAATAAAGCGCTCTGGCACGCCATTGGTCCGCATAGCCCGCCATTTATAGTGATCGCCCTTCAGCCATAGTTGAGTAATACTCGCAAAACGGCGGTTTCGCGCAATATCTTCCGGCGATAAATGGCAGTGATAATCTAGGATGGGCAGGTCGGCAGCATAGTCGTGGTAGAGCGCCACAGCCGTGG
>JBBRDQ010000223.1:0-8124 GCA_038203695.1 Chitinophagales bacterium | reverse complement strand
TTGCAAGGTTTCGGTGCGGCGGGTGCGTGCGGTAAGAGAATCTTGGGCTGTAGCCAACAATTGCTGGCAGGTAAGCGCCTGATCAGGCAACTCCCAGCGCCGACATTCCGTCACTAATACGGCCAGTAAAGCCGCTTTGGTTGCCGGATTGGGGTCGCGGCGCGCGTCCAGTTCCGCCTCGGATAATAAACGCGTCGCACTGCGGTCGTCGTCGTTGTGCCGGTAAATCTCGGAAATAGTCGTCAGCGTTTTGGGCGAAATGGCAATGCGATTGCGTTTCAAAAAGTCGCGCAGCCCTTCCACTTCCAGCTGCGCCTGTTCGTAATTATCAGATTGGGTGAGTTGCGTAAGCAGCGTAAGGCGGTTGTTGAGCGAGTCAAGTACCGGTTTGGACTGGCCCAGCGCCAACCCTTTTCCCCAAAGGAATGTTATAAAGAGTAAAAGAAATGTTTTGTAACCGTGCATCGTATTCGGGAGGTCTGCGAACGAATTTGGGCAAAAATAGCACTTAACTTGTTGCAATTGCACCCAATGACCTGAAAGTTTTGAACTTTAAAACTTGCGGTTGCGAAAAAGCAGCCGGAAGCAGAAATTTAGAATGAAAATGAAAAACGAATGGTCGACAATTATGTTGATAAAGACAGACAAATCGCGCAAATCGCTGTAATTTTGCCGTAAAGTTATAATACGCCTCATTTTCGTTGTTACAACTCGTAGCAGCGTTCAATAATATCTTTTTAACCATATTCAGTTATGAAAAAGACACATCTTATCGGCATCGCCGTTCTTGCCATCGCGATCGGCATTTTAATTTCTGCCAGCAGCGATGTGACTACCTATGCAACGCTGGAACAAGCCCGCCAAAGCGGAGATAAAGTGAAGCTGGTCGGTCTGCTGGTGAAAGATCATCCCGTGGAATACAACCCCGAAAAAGATCCGAACTTCCTGGCATTTTATATCAAGGACGAAAAAGGACAAGTTGGCCGGGTAGAATTGCACGCCGCCAAACCCCAGGATTTTGAGCGCTCCGAGCAAATCGTACTGACCGGTCAGATGGAAGGTGAAAATTTTACAGCATCCGATATGCTGCTTAAATGCCCCTCTAAGTACAAAGACCAGGAGGTGTATGTACGGGAAAAAAGAGGGTGAGTGGGTTGCACTTAGAAATGATTATTGCTAGTGTGAATGTTGGATTCGAATTGCAATCAATGCATTCAATGAAGTATGCCACAATTAGCCACCTGTCCGACTACTTTGAATCAATATTATGTACGATAACGAACATCTGTTTACCGGCCAAATTGGTCATCTTTGCATCGTGCTTTCCTTTGTGGCGGCACTTTTTGCTGCGTTTGCTTATTTTATGGCAACCAGCCGCCGCAACCAGCCAGACGCGACCAGTTGGCGCAACATCGGGCGCTTTTCTTTTCTGATCCATGGCGCGGCTACACTTGGGATTATCGGTTCCCTGTTTTTCATTCTGGTCAATAAACACTACGAATACGAATACGCTTGGGCCAATATCTCCGATGATTTGCCGGTGCGCTACGTTTTTTCGGCTTTCTGGAAGGAACAACAAGGCAGTTTTCTGTTGTGGAGTTTCTGGCATATCGTATTGTCGCTGGTTATTATAACCCGCTCCGGGAAATGGGAAACTTCGGTAATGACTACCATTGCCCTGGCGGAGGCAGTTATCGCAAGTATGATCCTGGGATTGTATTTTGGCGGATTCCGTCTGGGTGCTAATCCGTTCGACCTCTTGCGCGACGTGATGGATGCGCCAATTTTTGCGCAACAGGATTATCTGAGTAAGGTAAAAGGCCAGGGGCTGAACCCGTTACTCCAGAATTACTGGATGACCATCCACCCGCCTACCTTGTTTCTGGGCTTTGCCTCTACCATCGTTCCTTTCGCCTATGCGGCGGCGGGACTTTGGTTGCGTGACCATAAAGCCTGGCTCAAACCGGCGCTGCAATGGTCGCTGTTTTCCGGGGCCATTCTCGGTACCGGTATCCTGATGGGCGGTGCCTGGGCCTATGAAGCCCTGTCGTTTGGCGGTTACTGGGCCTGGGATCCGGTCGAGAATACGTCGATTGTGCCGTGGATTATTCTGCTGGCCGGCATCCACACCAATTTGATTGCGCGTTCGACGGGTCATTCGATCCGTAGCACGTATGCCTACTACATGCTGTCCTTTATCATGGTATTGTATTCCACATACCTCACCCGAAGCGGTATTTTGGGCGATACTTCCGCGCATGCTTTTACTGAAATGGGATTGAGTGTGCAGCTGGTATTGTTCATTACCATATTTTCGGTACTTGGTCTCTGGCTGTTTTTTTCGCGCTGGAATGGCGTGCCGCAGGTCATGCAGTTGAAAAATATACCGGCCAACCGGGGCGGTTCTGAGACACGCGAAGTCAACACGGCGGTTGAAGAAAGTGCCGTTTCACGGGAGTTCTGGATGTTTATCGGCTCATTGGTGCTGTTTTTGTCGGCTTTGATGATGACCGGCGCCACCTCGCTGCCGGTCTGGAATAAAATTGTACAGGCCTTTAACCCGTCTTATATACCACTGGCGCTGAAAGACCCGATGTCGCACCACAACAGTATTCAAACCGGGATCGCGATTTTCATCGGTTCGTTGACGGCCATTGCCCAGTTTATGCGCTACAATGAGCGCAACTGGGGCGCATACCTGCGGAAATTTGCGCTGCACATGGGGATTGCCCTGGCGGGGGCAGCGGTACTGACCTGGCTCAATGCGCAGTGGATCGACGTACACGCCTGGCAATTATATGTACTGTTGTTTACGGCGATGTTCACGGTAGTTGCCAACCTGGATTATCTGATTTCCATCATCCGGGGCAATCTGAAACTGGCCGGTTCGGCTGTTTCCCACTTCGGTTTTGGTGCGCTGGTTCTAGGCATTATGAGTACAGGTCTGAATAAGGCCTGGATATCTTCCAATTCCTTCGCTATGGAGGGATTGATCGAAGGCGCGCAAAGCGATGAATTGAGTAAAAGCGTGCTCTTGCTGAAACAAGCCGCTATGCCGGTAAAGGACGGCTACGAAGCCACGTATGAAAAAGATACCATCGAGCGGCAAACGCGGACTTTTGCCGTGCGTTTCAAAAAACGCGACGATAAAGGTCAATATACCGGCACCGAGTTTGTCTTGAATCCCAATGTGATGTACGATCGCCAGTTCTCCAAAGTAGTGGCCAGCAATCCATCGACGCAGCACTACTGGAATTACGATATTTTTACGCACGTTTCTTCCCTGCCCAAAGCCGAATTGGACAAGGATTTTGCCAAACAACAGGAAGATAGCCTGCGTTTCGATAAATACGACGCGATTATCGGCGATACGATTTTTACCAAAAAACACTACCTGATCGTGGAAGGGTTGACCAAACAGCCCCAACACCCGGACTATAAACCGGAGAAAGGCGATCTGGCTTTTGGGCTCAAACTAGCTGTTCACGCACTGGGCGATCCGAACGTTTACGCCGCCGAACCCATGCTTTATCTGCGGATGGCCAGCGGTGGCTTTACCCTGCCGGCCACGATCGGCCAACTGCAAATGAAAGTTCGCCTGACAGAAGCCTCCATTGAGCAGATCCTGAAAGCGGAAGATGCCTTGCAATACACCGATTTCAAGGTGAAAGAAGGCGAAACGTTTACCTGGAATGGCTATCAAGTGTTCTTTAAAGGGGCAGAACGCGAGATCAAACACCCATCCTACGTGGCGCAATCCAGCGACATTGCCGTTGCGGCCGGATTGTATATCGTCGCGCCGGACGGCCGCACTGCGGAAGCCCATCCCGTTTATCTGATCCGCGAAAATCGCCCGTATAGTTTGAAAGACGACGTACCGACCATGGGCCTGCATTTCCGTTTCCAAAACATCGATCCGGCAGCCGGTACACTTACGATCGGCGTAGCAGGCAGCAACGAATCCATGCGTACCATACCGCTCGAAATCGCTGAAAACGCGCCGCGTTCGGACTATATCGTACTGGAAGCCATTGTATTTCCAGGGATCAACCTGGTCTGGATCGGCTCTATTATGATGTTGATCGGTCTGGCCATTAGTTTGTTGCGGCGTTTGTTGAGCAAGTTATAACAACGTTTATGTACGAAATACTAGATGCTCCAGTGCCGACTAGCGGAAAATGCTACAACATTCGGGGCATTTATATCGGCTGTTTTTTAGGTTCGCCCTTGCTGGCAGGGTATTTTATGGCGCATAATTATAGACTCTTGGGCCGGCCTGCGTTAAGAGGGCGTACCTGGCTCTATGCCTTGCTGAGTACAGTAGTATTACTTTCAATTCCAATGATCCTTCCGGCTGATATACGGATCCCTAATTTTTTAATTACGCTTACGACCGCTATTGGTGTGCGCGCATTTGCCGAGCATAGGCAAGGCCCTTTGCTCAGAGCGCACGTGCTCGAAGGTGGCACGTGCTACTCCAACTGGCGGGCTTTGGGAATTGGACTGGCAGTTACCGCTTTTTTTGTGGGGGTGCTCACATTGGTTAATGTTTATAACACTCCATCTCCTGGATTTGAATTTTAATTTTGTATCTGCCTAGTGCTAAAATGATAAGGTGCTTGATAGCGCGAATTTGAATCATGGAGGTCGATAAGTTTGTCTAGATTGAAAGATTTACAAGACTTATCGACCTCCATGCTCTAATTAATTTTTCCAGAAGTTATCCCGGATATCGATATCGGTCATGCGCTGTGACGGGTCGATCTCGATGCGCTGCACTTCTTTCAGCGGGTGCGGAATGGTGAAAAAATAGTAGTTATCGACCCAGCGATGGTCGGGCAAAACCGTGCGTGGCAGGTTGTTGTCAGCCGGTTTTTCGCCGCGCATGCTTTCCAGGGGTGCATAGAAAATTTCTTTTTTGCCGTCGCTGTAGGTCACTTCGATATCGAGCGGCATGGCGATCAAGCCGGCTTTTTCAACGACCACCGCAGTGCCGCCATCGTCGCTACTGACTGAACGGATGCCATAATCGACGAAATTGATAGTGTTTACGAAGTCTTCCTTGTACCAGTCCAGTTCCAGTCCGCTTTCCTTTTCCATAATGCGGATAAAATCGTTGGCGTTGGGGTGTTTGAATTTCCAGGTGTCGAAGTAGCGCAACATACCGCGCTGAAAATTGTCCTGCCCGACCACGTAACTCAACTGCACCAGAAATATCTCGCCTTTGCTGTATGCATTTACGCCATAGGCCCGATTGGTATTGTAATGATCGGCGTGGATGCTGAGCGGCTCGGCTTTACCCGAAAGTTGCAATTTGTAGTAGGCGTTGTAGGCATCGTTAAAAGGGAAATCCTTGGCCTTGCCTGGCAAAACGCCCTCCCGCATCAGTTCATTCTTCACCAGATCTTCCGACCAGGAGGTAAAACCTTCGTCCATCCAGGGATACAGGCTTTCATTAGAGCCGAGAATCATCTGGTACCAGGAGTGCAGTTGTTCGTGTATGGCGACGCCGGCCAGACCGTCAATGTCCTGATTGCCAGTGATTAAGGTAGCCAGTGGGTATTCCATGCCGCCATCTCCGCCTTGAATAAAGTAGTATTCCTGGTACGGATATTTGCCGCAGTTTTTATTCATAATGGTGCGGGCGCGGTTCATGACCGTTGGCAGTTGCGCCCAGGCAGCATCGGCTTTCTCGCTTTTTTGCCAGAAAAAGTGCATAGTCGTACCGTCATCCGCCTTGATTTTGGTGTGTACATAATCGGGATCGGCAGTCCAGACAAAGTCGTGTACATTGGGTGTTTTGAAATGCCAGGATAGGGTGGGGCCGTCGGCTCGTTTTACAGTGGAGCCTTCTTTTTCATAGCCATAACCGATCTCCTGCGGATTTTGCAGGTAGCCGCCGGCAGCGACCACGTAATTTTTATCAATGTTGATGGTCACATCGAAATCGCCCCACACACCGTAAAATTCACGGGCGATGTATGGATTGGTATGCCAGCCCTGATAATCGTACTCGCACAGTTTCGGATACCATTGCGCCATCGAATAGGCGATGCCTTCGGCGTTGTCGCGACCGGAGCGACGGATCTGGACCGGTACCTGCGCATCCCATTCCATCACCAGGTTGACCGTCTTGCCGGGTAGGATCGGTTTGGGCAGCGTAACTTCCAGGATCGTTTCGTTGGTCTCGAATTTGGCGGTCTGGCCCTCCATTTTCAGTGAATTGACCTGAATATTGCCTTGTTCTTCGGGTTTTAATTTAGCAATGCGCGAACCTACCCGGCGATCGGGATCGGCAATGCTGCGCGACCGGACATCCATCATGCTGTTCGGCTTGAACGCATTGAAATACAGGTGGTAAAATATTTTTGTGAGCGTATCCGGGCTGTTATTGGTGTACGCAAGTTGTTGATTGCCGCGATATTGGTGGGCTGCAGCGTTCATATCAATGGTCATTTTATACGATACGCGTTGCTGCCAGCGATCGGACTGCGCCTGGGCCAAAGGGCCCAGCAAAGTAATAAGGAGGAATGCGGCAAGTAATTTTTTCATGTGTGGTAACAGATTGTGCCTCATCAATCGGCCAGATCAATGGGTCGGTTTGGATTTTTGGGGGCAATAATACGGCAACTCTGTGCGCCGGAAACTGTTTTTTTGGAAAAACGAACGATTTGCGCGGGCAATCACCCTATCTTTGCCCGGTAAATACAATACTTACAATGGAACACAAACAAAATCTTCGTTTAGCGTTCGCGCTTATTGTGCTGGCTGCCTTGACGCGCCTTTTGCCACACCCCAACAATTTTACCCCGATCGGAGCGATCGGCCTGTTCGGCGCTGCCTACTTTCAACGCCGCTGGCTGGCACTGCTGGTTCCTTTTGCCGCCTTGTTTGTCAGTGATCTGCTGCTTAACAATATTGTGTACCGTCAGTATTATCCAACGTTTACCTGGTTTACTTCCGGCTGGATTTATGGCGCATTTGCACTGGTAATGCTCGCGGGCTGGATTTTAGTCCGTCGCCGGGTCTCGGCAGGAAACGTACTGGGCGCCAGTCTTACCGCATCACTGATTTTCTTTTTGGTGACTAATTTCAGTGTATGGCTGCAAAGCGGCATGTACCCGCAAACGCAGGCCGGATTATTGGCTTGTTATACCGCAGGATTGCCATTTTTGACCAATACGCTATTGGGCGATCTGTGCTTTTCTGTCGTGTTGTTCGGCGTATACGAATGGGCTGCCGGTCGCGCTACTAATCAGGTAAGGGCTTGATAATCAACGAATTACTTACTATGCAGGAACATATTTCCACCAAAACGCCCAAAAGAGTAAATGACAGTAAAACAGTCATGACGGAACTGATTATGCCCAACGATACCAATCCGATGGGCAACCTGATGGGGGGCTATCTGATGCGCTGGATGGACATTGCCTGCGCTATTTGCGCCGGCAAACACTGCGAGGCGCATGTAGTCACGGCGGCAGTCGATAATATCTCGTTCCAAAATCCGATCCAGCTGGGGGATGTGATCACGCTGGAAGCCAGTGTTACGCGTGCCTTTCATACTTCCGTTGAAGTATACGTCGAAGTGTTTGCCAATAATATCAAGGGGCAGAATCCACGCCGCTGCAACCATGCGTATTTCACCTTTGTCGCACTGGATGAAGAAAAGCGTACGCCGATAGAAGTGGCACCCGTAATACCTTTATCCAGTGAAGAACAACATTTATACGATAGTGCCGTCCGCCGCCGGGAAATGCGACTGGTTTTGGCCGGTCGCATCAAAGCCAAAGACGCGACGGAAAGCCGGCGGTTTTTTGCGGATGCGGAGTAAGGGGAAGGAATGTTTTGAGTTTTGGGTTTTGAGTTTTGAGTAGTTTTACAACTACCCACTATTTTTCAGAGCGACTCGATAAACGGAGGCCAACCTACTTGCAATTCACTTTAGTTTGTTTTGGGTTGGAAGGAAAGTTTTGAGTTTTGGGTTTTGAGTTTTGAGTAGTTTTACAACTACCCACTATTTTCAGAGCGACTCGATAAACGGAGGCCAACCTACTTGCAATTCACTTTAGTTTGTTTTGGGTTGGAAAGGAAAGTTTTGAGTTTTGGGTTTTGAGTTTTGAG
>JBBRDQ010000222.1:0-8134 GCA_038203695.1 Chitinophagales bacterium | reverse complement strand
GACTGGGTTTTCTGCTGTGGCTTTTATTCCGCCGTTTCCGGCCGTTTGAAAAAAACTGGAACGACGCTGCGTATCACCGCGTGCACAAACAATATCTGCTGGGAATTTTTACGGCGGCGATGTTGCTGGTGGTGTTTGCCTGCGGCTTTCCGTATGCCATTAAAGGTATGGAATGGATGACTGATTATTTCGGGCCGATCCGGCAATTTCGGGGACTGGGGCGTTTTACGTGGGCGTATTATTATGTAATTAATGTGCTGGCATTCTATGTGTTATGGAATTTCAGCGTGCGGTTTCGCGGATTTAAGGAAGGTAAATACCCGTGGTTCCGCTGGGTCATTGCTTTGCTGCCATTGGTATTGCTGGGGTATGAAGCGATCGTTTTTCAAAAAAGCAAACAGTTGCATCTCAGCCCCAATGTGGCCCGCCGCGAAGTAGCCGCTGCCGAACCCGACAACTGGCTAAACAAAGTAGATTTTTCGCCCTATCAGGCATTGCTGCCGCTACCATACTACAATGTCGGTTCGGAAAACATCTGGCTGGATCCCAATCCGGTGCTTTTCCGCAAAGTGCAAACCACCGCATTACACACCGGTCTGCCCGATATGGGTGTCAATATGAGCCGCACGTCGATTAGTCAAATGGTGAAATCCGTGCAACTGGTCAATGTACCCGGCCAGATTCCGGCCATCTTCCGCGATTTGCCCGACAACCGGCCCGTGGCCATTTTAATCGATCCGTCGCAATGGGAAGATGTGCGCGGCCGCTACCAGTATCTCATCCGCAAAGCAAAACAGGTGTACGACGGCAATGACCTCAAAGTCTGGTCATTATCGCCCGATAGTATGCGTGCCATGCAACACGAACTGGCGCAGGAAATCGAAACCGAACGCGCTACGCGTCAACTGTACCGGGTAGGCGGATGGCAAAGCGAGCGCCCCAACCAAGACTTTTTCTACCGCTCGTTCGATTCACTCACCACCTCCAAACGCATTTTTCGCGGCAAAGGCGCACTCGCCGGTATTATGGGCGACACCACTTGGCTATGGCGCGACAATATCCCGAAAGGGCAGTACTACCTGAATATGTGGATTTATGTCAACGACGATATGGGCATGACGCAGGAGGTAAAAATTGTGGAAAACAATGGCCAGGACGGCCACGAAGTGCATTTTAAATACGAGGGTCTGCGGTTTTACCTGCGCACCATCGTGGATGGCTGGGCGTTGTTTGACGTACCGTTCGAAGTCTATGAAGATAAAGCCAAAGTCAATATTTTTCTCCAGAAGAAAGGCGTGCGCATGCCGTTTACCGTCGATGAAATGCTCATAAAGCCGGCAAATATCAGTGTTTACCGGCGCGATAAAAACTGGGTGAGTCGCAATAATTTCTGGTATCAACTGGAAGAATAGTTTTGTAAATTCATTTTTATTAAAAATATTCCACTTTCCAACACCAGGGATGCACATGGTTTGAAAACTTTTTTCGTCATTTGCCGGAATCATTTAATCTTGAAGACTTTCAGATCTATTTTTAAATTATGAGCAGACCCGTTTCTTTTGTTTGCATTGCGAGTTACTTTAAGGGCAATGAATTTTTACGCGGCATGAAAGCCGCCGGCGCGACCGTTTATCTGGTCACGGCCAAAAAACTGGAACATGAAGCCTGGGCCCGCGAGGCGATCGACGAAATTTTTTATGTCGATGCCAAGCGCGACGACCACTGGGACATGGAAGATGTAGCGGCTGGACTGGCGTGGCTGATGCGCAGTCGCAAAATAGACCGCATTGTCTCCCTCGATGATTTTGACGTGGAAAAGGGCGCTTACCTCCGCGAGCATTTCCGTATCCCTGGCATGGGTCAAACCACCGCACGGCATTTCCGCGATAAACTGGCCATGCGCTTCAAGGCGGCTGAATATGGCATCCGCGTTCCTTCGTTCGCGGCGCTTTTCAACGATGAGGAGATTCATTATTTCACCCAACATGTACCGGCGCCCTGGATCGTCAAACCGCGTGGGCAGGCTTCGGCGACCGGGATGAAGAAGGTACATTCCGTCGAAGAACTCTGGGCGCATCTGGACACGCTCGGCGGCGATCGCCACCAATATTTAATCGAACAATTCAAACCGGGCGACGTATTTCACGTAGATTCCTTGTCGCAGGATGGCAAGGTGATTTTCTCCCGCGCCTCAGTTTACCTCTCCACGCCTTTCGAGGTAGCGCATGGCGGTGGCATCTTCCGCAGCGTCGTCGTGCCGTTTGGATCGGACAACGAAAAAAAATTACTGGAAATGAATGTGGCGGTTATGAAAGCGTTCGGTATGCAATACAGCGCCAGTCACACTGAATTCATCAAAAATCACGAAACCGGGGAGTTTTACTTTCTGGAAACAGCGTCCCGGGTCGGTGGTGCGCACCTGTCGGATATGGTCGAGGCATCGTCCGGTATCAATCTGTGGTACGAATGGGCGAAATTGGAAGTGGCCGTTGCCAGCGATCAGCCCTACAAACTACCCAAAGTCCGCAACGATTACGCCGGCATTATTGTATCGCTCACGCGCCAGGAGTGGCCGGACAGCAGCCAGTTCAACGATCCGGAAGTCGTGTGGCGCATGAGTAGCAAAAGCCACCACATCGGGCTCATTGTGCAATCGAAAAAACGGGAACGCGTCGTGGAATTACTGGACAATTACGCCTTCCGGGTACAGCAGGACTATCATGCCAGTGCGCCGGCACCGAGCAAGCCGGCGAGTTGATTTAATTGATTTGCATTTTTAAGGGTTTTTATCCAGGATTTCACAGTAATCAGGTTGCCAGATGTTAGGTCTGAAGTGTATAAAGGGACGGGCGGTAGTGCCGGGGCACCAAGCGTGAAATTGGACTTTCCGTTGGATCTACAGGATACATCCTGTTAGATCGATCTTCGGGCGGGTGCAAGCAGCGATAATACCCAACTGGGGCAAAGACCAATGGTAGGCGCTTTGTACCTGCGCGATCCTATGTCACGAACATACCCATGACTTGGTTCGACGCATGGACGATTATCAAATTATACACCATTAGGCTGCTATTTTTTACCGTCGAACCCGGTCCGTCCACCGTCCACGGTTGTCCGTTCTCGGTCTATCAGCCAGCCCATCACTTTGGCCGTCGCTCCTTTGCTTTCTGCTAAGTAACCCAGCACCGCCTGTGATGCACGTTTATACGCGTCCGCATCGCGCAGTTGTTGTACAATCGCGGCTAAGGATGCCATATCATGTACCGGGAATGCGCCGCCCCGCTGTACCATTTGCCGGGCCTCTTCAAATTTAGCATACTTCGGGCCAAAAATAACCGGCAGACCAAATGCCGCCGGCTCTAATGTATTGTGAATGCCTTTGCCGAATCCGCCGCCGATATAGGCTAAGGTGCCATACCGATACAGGGTATTCAGCAGGCCAATGTTATCAATTAAAAGGATGCGCGCCGTCCGGGCAGTTGCAGGGGTGGCCTGCGTGTAGCGCAGTACGCCCGCTCCGGCCGTCTGCTCAATCCGGCGGATATTCTCGGGCGATATTTCGTGTGGCGCAATGATTATTTTAATCCCGGCCGCTGTGTTAGGATGCAGCAGGGCTGGCAAAAACACGGCTTCATCGGCCTCCCAGGAACTACCCGCGATAAAAACAACACGATTGGATGGATCCGCAACGCCGACAAATGCGGCGACGACCGCATGCTCCGGCGCTTGTGCGGCAATCCCTAACACGCGGTCTACCCGTGTATCGCCGGCGATGGTAACATCTTGAAAATCAATACGGTGGAGTAGTTTTTTTGAGTCCTCATTTTGCACGAAAACCTGGGTAAAACAATGTAACATGCGCCGCCAGAGTGCGCCGTACCACCGAAAAAAAGGTTGATTTTCCCGAAATAATGCCGATACCAGCATCGTCGGCACGGCGCGCTTTTGTAGCGCAAAAAGATAGTTCGCCCAGAAGTCGTATTTCACAAAAACCGCTAGATCCGGCTGGATCAGGTCCAGAAAATCGGCCGCATTCCGACGCGTGTCGGCGGGTAAATAGGCCACGAAATCGGCACCCGCATAATTTTTGCGGATTTCATACCCCGACGGCGAAAAGAAGGTCAGTACAATCTGCCACGCTGGATATTGCGCCCGGAATGCTTCGATCAGCGGACGGCCCTGTTCAAATTCACCCAAAGAAGATACGTGTACCCATAACACCTGGCCACGTCGCTGAAAATCCGCACCATAACGCGCCCGCCAGTTACGGCGCCCCTTCACCCACAGCCGCGCTTTTGGATGAAATGGTGCCGCCATACGCAGCAAAAACACGTACAAATGGATAAAAAAATCGTACATTTTTTAGCGGTTAATCTATAATGCCTACTGACTAACCGTTATACATTAACCGTTAATCAGTACCCATTAATAAAAGACTTTATCGGCCCCGCCGAAGTAAAAAGGCAGTATCCAGGCAGCACGGATACCAAAACGCAGGTCCAGGCGATTTTCGCGCAGCGGGCCGATGGAAGAAAAATCCCAGCTCCGGCGGCTTTGGGTAAAGCCCTGACTAAAATCAAAACCGATGATCCAGTTGGCCCGTCGGTTGGCGCTAAGATGTTGCCAGCCAATAAATTGCGTGAGTGCCGGACCGCCCGTCAGGCGATCATAGCCTTTTTTATAGTCGCCGGTGATTTGGGTCAGCGTTTGCGTGTTGTCCTGCACGCGAATTTTATGCTGTAGCCAACCGGCCCCCAGCGTAAGCCGCAAGCCATCGCGGTATGCATTGAAGGTGAACATTTTACCGATGGAACCGCCGATATACAGTCCGCGTTCACGCAACGCCACATCGGCCAGCAATTGGTCTTTACCGATTAAATCCCCTTCTGGTGTACGTAAAATCGCCAGGGGGTCTTCCTTGACCGTATTTCCGAATAAGAAAAATGATTCTGCCCCGATCAGAAAATTACTGCGGGTGATAAATTCGGCACCCCCGCCGGCCAGTCCATTTGAACCGAAACGGTTGGCCAGATCACCACCAGGCAACTGTCCGCCGACTGAAAAATGCAGGAGAATCCCATTACCTTTGTTGCGTGCGGTTTCATCCTCATGCTCGGGGAATTTTTGTGCCGTGCTGCGCAGCGCACCAAGCAATAAAACTATGAGTAGTATTTTGTTATTCATCTGAAAATGAATTCGTTCCATCAATAATGGCAAATAAAGACATCGCCCATAACCTGGTGCCCCTCCTGCGCCACAAAAGTAATACCTTCCAGCCCATCTCCGACGCTGCATTGGCGCAAATACGCGACATAGTGAGCGAACAGCACCTGCTGGTAGATGAAATGACCTGTCGGGAAAGTGGACACGACGAGACAGAAGACCTGCTTTACCTGCCCGAAGCAGTTGTTTTCCCCGCCGATACGGCCGAGATAAGTGCATTGATGCGATTGTGTTTTGCGGAACGCATTCCCGTTACGATTCGCGGCGGCGGCTCCGGACTGGCGGGCGGTGCCTTACCGGTCTACGGCGGCCTGGTTATCTCGATGAAACGCTTTGATCAGATCCTGAAAATCGATGCACGCAACTTTCAGGTCACGGTTGAGCCGGGTGTGATAACGGAGGTTTTACAGAACACGTTGAAAGACCAGGGTTTGTTCTACCCGCCCGATCCATCGAGCCGCGGCTGGAGTTATATCGGCGGCAATGTCAGCACCAATGCCGGCGGCCCAAAAGCCGTAAAGTATGGTGTGGTAAAAGATCATGTGCTCAACCTGGAAGTGGTATTGCCCAATGGCGATGTGATCTGGACCGGGTCGAACACGTTGAAAAATTCTACCGGTTATAATCTGACGCAGTTATTGGTGGGCAGCGAAGGAACACTGGGTATTGTGACGAAAATTGTCCTGAAACTCCAGCCGTATCCTACGCAAAACCTCTTGATGCTCGTACCGTTCCGATCGGCCGAAAGCGCCTGTATGGCGGTTGCCGCTATTTTTCAGGCTGGTGTGACGCCTTCCGGCCTGGAGTTTATGGAGCGCAACGCCATCGACTGGGCCGTCCGCTATGTGGGCGAGACGCCGGTGCCGATCGATGATGCCGACGCAGCACATTTGCTGATCGAGTTGGACGGCTTTCACCTGGAAAGCTTATATGCTGATTGTGCGACGATTACCCAGGTACTGGAGCAATACGACTGCGGGGAAACTTTTTTTGCCGACAATGACGCCACCAAAACGCTGCTCTGGAAACTGCGCCGCAATGTGGGCAATGCCGTAAAATCGAATTCCGTTTACAAAGAAGAAGATACGGTCGTACCGCGGGCAGAATTGCCGTATTTATTGAAAAAAGTCAAGGATATAGGCGCTCAATACGGTTTTGAATCCGTTTGTTACGGACATGCCGGCGATGGCAATCTGCACGTCAATATCTTGCGGGGCGATCTTTCCGAAGCAGTCTGGGATATTGAGGTGACCAAAGGCATCCGGGAAATTTTTCAGTATGTTAAAAGCGTGGGCGGCACTATTTCCGGCGAACACGGAATCGGCCTGGTCCAACGCACCTATCTGGATATCGTTTTTTCTGATGTGGAGATGGCTTTAATGCGTCAGATCAAAAATGTATTTGATCCGCGTGGCATTTTGAATCCAGGAAAAGTAGTGTAGCGGATAGGAGACGAGCACCTATCTGAAAACCGGGATTGTTTTCTGTTTACAGCGGATGTTAATCAGCGCCTATTTACAAACAAAATGCTTTCCTGTACCGGATTTGTACGAATTTCACAAACGGTTCGTTTTCTCATTTCCCTCCATTTACACCCATCCTGCTTTTTTAAAAAATGAAAGAGATTCAATCCATTGCCCTTGCGTTGCTTACGTTGTTCATCACCGCACCAACGTTTGCACAACAGGGCAAAACGCCGCCGGCCAAACCCGGCACTCCCACGCGCACTACGACCCCGATTAAACCGGCTGCTTCGGTCCCGGCGACCACCAAACCCGGCGCTACACCCGTCAAACCGGATCTTACGCCCAAATCGATTGACGCCGTTGAAGCGACGTACGATGTGGAAGCATTCAAGCCGAAAGCCATCGATACGTCAAGTGCACCCACGATCATTGCCTTTGGCTCCTGTAATAAAGTGGAAAAACCCCAGACCATGTGGAGCGATGTGGCAGCCAATAATCCCAATCTCTGGATCTGGCTCGGCGATATTATTTATGCCGATACAACTGATATGAAAGCGCTTGCCGCCGAATATAAACGCCTGAAAACCAACCCCGACTACAAAAAATTGCGCGCAAAAGCCCAAATCATCGGCGTGTATGACGACCATGATTTTGGTCTAAACGACTGCGGCAAAAGTTACCCGATGAAAAAGGAATCCAAAAAATGTCTGATGGACTTTTTGGATATACCCGCCAAAAGCCCCGTCCGCGCCCGGGAAGGCGCTTACCAATCCTATACGTTTGGCAAGGAAGGCCAACGCATCAAGGTGATTGTGATGGATACCCGTTACTTCCGCGATACCTTGCAACCCGACCCAACCAAGACTAAACGTTATATCCCGAATACGACCGGCGATATGCTTGGCGAGGCCCAGTGGAAATGGCTGGAAAAAGAGTTGAAAACCAGTACTGCCAATCTCAACATCCTTTGTTCCAGCATCCAGGTGCTGGCCGACGAACATGGCCACGAAAAATGGGGCAACTTCCCCACTTGCCGCAAACGCCTTTTGTCCATCATCAGCCAGACCAAACCCAAAAATCTGCTGATTCTTTCCGGCGATCGGCACATGGCCGAGATATCTAAAATGGACTTGAGTGGCCTGGGTTATCCACTGTACGATTTCACCTCCAGTGGCATGACGCATATCCGCAGCGGCGATTCCGAACCCAATAAAATGCGGGTCGGTGCCATGATTGTGAAAAAGAATTTCGGACTGCTGAAAATCCGGTGGGAAGGCTCCAAACCGGTAGTCACCATGCAGGTGCGCGGCAATCAAAATGAAATGTTCCAGGAGATTATCGTGAAATATTAAAATATCTCCTTTGTTCTTTATCTAATCGATTGATTTCCAAGGGTAATATTTAGGTGAATCACCCTTTTTTGCTCACGCTGTTTTTCTGACAGT
>JBBRDQ010000221.1:0-8153 GCA_038203695.1 Chitinophagales bacterium | reverse complement strand
GGTCTTTCGGCAAGACCGTATATTGTAACGGTGGTGGACCTGGCGGGCTGCGTTTTGACGGATACGTTGACCCTGGTGAATCCTCCGGGCATTAATGTTTCTTCGAGCAATATTATGGGGACGACCTGTTCCGACAGTTGCAACGGTAGAGCGATTATTCTGGCCAACTTCCAGCAAGGCAGTACTGCCATACCCGGCGACTTTACGTTCGCCTGGAGCGATGGTAACAGCACGGACTCCGTACGGGTAGATTTGTGCCCGGGCACTTTCACCGTGACGGTAACCGACTCGAAAAACTGTTTCAATTCAACGCAGGTCTTTATTCAAAGTCCGGCTGCGGTCGATACGTCCAGTCTGGTCATTACACCCGCGAATTGTTTTGGTGGCGATGAAGGTAGTATTACCGTTACGGCCGATCAGACCAGCGGAAATGGCGGACCTTTCATGTTTACCTGGAGCACTGGCAGTACCTTAAATACGGTTCAAAATCTACAGGCGGGCAATTACACCGTGACTATCAAAGACAGCAAAGGTTGTCGTAATGTCTTCGCTGCTGTCGTCACCGAACCTGCACAGATTATTGTCACGCCTTCCGTGCTGCAAGTAATCAGTTGTTATGGCGCAGCGGACGGTCAACTGGAAGTAGACGTAATCGGTGGTAACGCCGGCGGCTTCAATTATACCTGGTCGCCAAGCGGCAATACGAATCCATTAACTGACCTGGCTGCAGGCACGTACGATGTTACGGTAACGGACAAAAAACAATGTACCGGCACTGGCAGCATTTCGTTGACCGACCCGACGCCGGTACTCGGCAGCCTGAATGCACTGGATACGATCCAATGTTTTGGCGACGAGATCATCCTCTCGGTCGATACGATCACCGGTGGAGCCGGTGGGCCCTACGAATACAGTGTGGACAATGGCGTACGGGTGTCTAAAGATTTCCCGATTACAATTGGCGGCGGCGATCACTTGCTGACCTATTACGATAAGTTTGGCTGTTTCTTTACGGACACCATTACGATTCCGGAACCGGCTCCAATTACGATCACCTTCAGTGCGCCAACGATCGAAATTGAACTGGGAGAGTCGGCTTTGCTGGATCCAATTATTGGCGGTTTGATCGGAACCGGCGTGTACGCGTGGTCACCGGCTGAATTTGTGGTAAAGGCCGATACGATTCCGACCTTTACGAAGTCGTACGAAACAAATATCTATACGCTGCTCGTAACGGATGCAAACGGTTGTACCGGTACCGGTACAATCACCGTAAATGTGGACCCAAACCGCAACGTATATATCCCGAACGCCTTTATGCCGGATAACGACCGCGGTACGAACTATACGTTTAGTCCGCAGGTCGGCAACGGCGTAGAACTCGTCAACTTCATGCAGGTGTACGATCGCTGGGGTGAATTGATGTACACGCGGGATATGTTTTTCCCGAACAATGACAATTTCTCCGATGGATGGGATGGTCGTTACAATGGCGATCTGGTGAACCCGGGCGTATATGTCTATGTCATTGAAGTGAAATTCTTAGATGGCCGGGTATTGCTGTATCGCGGCGATATTACGGTGGTTCGATAGGATTTGCATAGGTATAAAAAAGCCGGCTTCGGGGAGTGTATCCTGGAAGCCGGCTTTTTTTGTAGGGTGTGTGGGGATGAGACGCACCCTATTTATCCTACAATCGCCCGATCCTGGGCGTAATTCCGGGCATACATCATGGCTGCGCCGGCCAGCGCGATATCTTTAAGGGCCGGTGGCACAAAAAAGTCGCGATTGGGTGCGTGCAGGATATTCGGGAGATAGAACAGGGCAATCATAGAAAGCAGGAATACGGACAGCAACACAGCGGCAAATTTATCATACCGACCGATCAGCATGCTTACGGAGGCGGCTATGAGCAGTGCACCGGTGAGATACACAAAAACTTCCTTGGCCGGCAAAAAATTCGGAATCACACTTTCTGCCATTACCGGGGCATCCAGGAAATGCTGTAATCCCAGCAGTGCGAAAGGAACGGCAAAAAGCCAGCGGCCCAATGATAAGTAAAAGTTCATGTCGTAATTCGTTTTGGTTGAAAATGAATGGGTTATCGCCAAAAAACAAAATTCTGGCAAGTGAGCCGCCGGGTGAAGAAACTCCGCCCGACGGCTTAAATAAGGGTGTTAGGTGTCTGAAAAAGATTTTACAACCTTTCCCGGGCCAAAAGTAGAAGTTTGTGCCATGTAAATTACTTTTGAGCGTATTTTTTCAATAGAACGCTTCGGCGTCCCTAAAATCCGTTGCACCAACTATGGAGCGCTGGCGACTTATACTGGGCCAACAGGCCGATCCCGAGCAGGAAATTCCGCTCGATGCGCTGCAGGCGGGCATGGACGATGTGCTGGAAGCCTTGTACGAAAGCAGCCGGAAAGGTGGGCTAGGTCGCTCCGCACCCAATGTCAGCCGCTGGCTGGGCGATATCCGCCAATACTTCCCGGCGACGGTGGTGCAGGTGATGCAACGCGATGCGCTCGAACGCCTGGGACTGACCAAAATGTTGCTGGAGCCGGAACTGCTGGCCAGCATCGAACCGGATGTACACCTGGTCAGCGCCTTGCTTACACTGAATAAAGCGCTGCCGGCCCAGACCCGCGAAACCGCCCGCATGGTAGTCCGCAAAGTGGTGGCAGACCTGGAAAAACGACTGCGCAGTCCGCTGCTCGAAGCCCTGCAAAGCGCCCTGAACCGCGCCGTCCGCAACCGCCGTCCGCGCCACAATGAAATCGACTGGTCGCGCACAATCCAGGTCAATTTGAAGCATTACCAGCCTGATTTTCAGACTATTATACCGGAACGGCTGATCGGTTACGGACGAAAAGGTCAAGCCCTGCGGCATGTGATCTTACTGGCCGACCAGAGCGGCTCAATGGCTAGTTCGGTGGTACATACCGGCGTACTGGCAGCGGTGATGGCCTCGGTGCGTGCCTTGCGCACCCATATCGTGGTGTTCGATACCGCCGTGGTGGACCTTACGGAGCACCTGCACGATCCGGTCGAGTTGCTCTTTGGTACCCAACTCGGCGGTGGCACCGATATCAACAAAGCACTGGGGTATGCACAGACACTGATTCGTACGCCCCAGGATACGATCGTCGTCTTGATCAGCGATTTATTCGAAGGCGGCCACCGGGCCGACATGCTCAAAAAAGCCGCCGCCTTACAGCAGTCCGGCGTCACCGTGATTGCCTTGTTGTCCCTCAGCGACGATGGTGCGCCGGCGTATGACCACGACAACGCCGCCGCGTTTGCAGCACTGCACATTCCGGCGTTTGCCTGTACGCCGGGTTTGTTTCCCGATCTGATGGCGGCGGCCATTGCACGCCGCGATTTGCGGCAATGGGCGGGTGAAAGTGGCGTCGTGCTGAAAAATTAGGGCGCTCGCCCTCCGTCTACCCTAATTTTGGTGTATTTCACGTTGCCGAAAACCGAAAGTGTCGAGGCTGCGTATATCAGTACGTCAATTAAACTAATTCATACATGAAATTCAATCTTCTACTATTCTGCCTCTTGGCGGCTGGTTCTTTGTATGCCCATAACGGATCTATCAACGGCCAACTTATCGAAGCCGGCACCGGTCTCGAACTACCGGGTGCCATTATTCGCCTCACTCCGGGTAATGAGTACACCACCAGCAACAGCCTCGGATTTTTTCATTTCGACAACCTCGCTGCGGGCACGTATTCCCTGACCATCAATTACATCGGATACGAAGTTAAAACACTCCAGGACGTGAAAGTGCGGGATTCGGAGACCAGTACCGTACGGATCGAACTCGCCGCTACTTCCATCGATTTGAAAGACGTAGAGGTCACCACTGCGGTCGGCCAGCCTTTTCAAACCATTAGTGCGCTCGATATCCAAACGCGCCCGATCAATACGACCCAGGATGTCTTGCGTATGGTGCCGGGCTTGTTTATCGCGCAGCATGCGGGTGGCGGTAAGGCCGAGCAGATGTTTTTGCGCGGTTTCGACATCGACCACGGCACGGATATCAACCTTTCTGTCGATGGTATTCCGGTAAATATGCCGAGCCACGCGCACGGACAAGGTTATGCCGATTTGCACTTTGTTATTCCCGAACTGATTGGGAATGTGGAGTTTAAAAAAGGGCCGTACTACGCCGACGCCGGTGATTTCAACACGGCCGGTCTGGTCCGTTTTAAAACGATGGATGCTTTGGATAAAAGTTTTTTCAAAGTAGAAGCCGGACAATTCAACACGGCCCGGGCGGTGGGCGCTTTCAACCTGCTAGGTCAAAACGCCGAACGCCGCAATCGCCACGCCTACATCGCTACCGAAACTGCGTATTCCGACGGCTATTTTGAGAGCCCACAGGCATTTCGCCGCCTCAATATTTTTGGAAAATACAGCGCGCTGCTGGACGACAATCAGCGCGTAATGTTTTCCGCATCCGCTTTTCAAAGTTCGTGGAATGCGTCGGGCCAAGTACCGGAACGGGCGATACAAAGTGGTCAGATCGACCGGTTTGGCGCCATCGACAATACCGAAGGCGGTGTCACCAGCCGGTACAATTTTAACTTCGAACACATTAAAAGTGTGAATAGCAATAGTTTATTCAAGAACCATCTGTATTACTCCGATTATTCGTTTGAACTCTATTCCAATTTCACCTTCTTTTTGAATGATCCGGTTAACGGCGATCAAATTAAACAAAAGGAGCACCGTCGCCTGTTTGGTTACAATGGTTCGTACCAGACTTCCGGTACCTTGGGCGGCAAAAACCTGACTTCAGAATTTGGTGTATTCCTGCGCAACGACCAAACGGACGGCAGCGAATTGTCCCGCGTACGTCAGCGCAGCGTCACTACCACCCAACTTGCACTGGGCGACATTACGGAGACCAATACCGGCGCATACATTTCCGAAACCTGGGCCATTGCGCCGCGCACCACGCTCAATGCTGCCGTGCGGGCCGATCTGTTCCAGTTTGGTTACGAAAACCATTTAGATTCCGCTTACCTGCCGCAACAGGTGACTGCCGGTATCGTCAGCCCCAAACTGAATCTCTATTATGACGCCAGCAAACGGCTGCGGCTGTACATTACTACCGGCACCGGTTTTCACTCCAACGATGCGCGGGTAGTCGTGCCGCAAGATGGTCGCCAAATACTGCCGCGTGCCATTGGTGCCGACATCGGCGCGATTTTCAAGCCTTCTTCCACCCTGTTGTTTAATGTAGCGGGCTGGTATCTGGCGCTGGATCAGGAGTTTGTGTACGTAGGCGACGAAGCCGTGGTGGAGCCGGGTGGCAAAACCCGCCGGGTCGGCGTGGATATATCGGCGCGTCTGCAACTCGCCCGTCATTTCTACTTTGATACCGATGTAACGTATTCACACGGTCGTTCGATCGACGAGCCGGAAGGCGCACAACGCATTCCCCTGGCCCCTACGTTCACCGGAACCGGCGGGATCAACTGGGATGCCGGCAAGGGTTTGTTCGGCAGCCTGCGCTACCGTTACCTGAGCGACCGCCCGGCCAATGCCGACAATTCCATTACCGCCGATGGTTACTTCCTGCTCGATGCGGTAGCCGGCTGGAAACATAAAAATATGGAGATTAATTTTTCCGTCCAGAACCTGACGAATGTGCAATGGAAAGAGGCACAGTTCGAAACAGAGTCGCGCCTGCGCTTTGAAAGTGAATCAGTTACGGAAATTCACTACACGCCAGGAACGCCGTTTTTTATCAAGGGCGGCGTGACATTCCGCTTCTGATGCGGGGAAATTGACCTTTGCGACCCAGGAAAATGTTTATTGAAAAATAAACTTTCACAATGGCATCTAACAATGTAAAAACCAAAAAACCAAAAGCACATAACTCTCGTATATTATTCCAAACGTCATACATCATGCAACCAACTATTCGCAAATTTTTATACAGCCTTTTAATCGCAGGCTGCGCCGGTTTTGCACTTTTTATCTTTTTCAATGGTAAAAACAAAACCGAACTCCCCCAACTAAAAGAACGCAAAGGCGCTTTGGCGACGGCCCCGGAATGGGTGACTACCCAGGCCAATTATACCAAACTGGTCGCCAGTCTGAAAACTAAACCGGACGACCCGAAGACCAACCTGCAACTCGCCAAAGTATTTATGCAGGAAGGCCGCGCCTCAGGCGACAACTCATACTACAATAAATCTGCCCTGGAACTGATCAACGGCGTACTGGCCAAAGACCCCACCAATTTTGAGGCTACCTGCCTGAAAGCGATGGTGTTTCTTTCCCAGCACCGTTTTGTGGAAGGCCGCCAGGTAGCCGACAAAGCGCGGGAAATGAATCCCTACAATTCTTTTGTCTATGGTCTTTTGGTGGATGCCAATGTAGAGACCGGCAATTACCCGGAAGCCGTCCTCGTAGCCGATAAAATGGTCGCTATTCGTCCGGACATCCGTTCGTATTCGCGGGTTTCCTACCTGCGTGAGTTGCACGGCGATGTGCCGGGTGCCGTAGCCGCGATCAAACTGGCCGTTGCAGCGGGTTATCCCGGCAACGAAGATACCGAATGGGCCCGCATGGTACTGGCGCATTTGTACGAAGATTCCGATAGCCTGGAATTGGCCGAAGCACAATACCACGTAGCCTTGCAGGAACGCCCGGACTATCCGTTCGCGCTGACCGGTCTGGCGCGCATTGCCCGCTATAAAAAAGACTACCCGACGGCCATTCAATATGTTACGAAAGCACGGGAAGTGATGTCCGACGTAAGTTTTCTGGAAGAATCGATCGAATTGTACCGGCTGAACAACCAGCCCGACAAAGCCGAAGAATGTGCGCGGATCACCTTGGATGCACTGGACGCCGATAATATTACGGGTAATAAAAGTAAAGACGAAGGTCACTACGCCGATATGGATATCGCTAACCTCTACCTGAAAATAAACCAGCCGGACAAAGCATTGGCGTTCGCACAAACCGAGCAGCAACGCCGTCCTGACAATATGGATGCTTGTGAAACACTCGCCTGGGCGCTGTACCGCAATGGTCAATTCGCGCAAGCCGCACCGTATATAAAAAATGCACTGCGCACCAATTCGCAAAACCCGGAACGCCTGGTAAGAGCCGGTTTGATTATGCAGGCCAATGGCGAGAAAGAAGCAGGTAAAGTGCTGATTGACAAAGGTCTGGCCTTGAAGCCATATATGAATGAAGATCTGGTTGCAATGACACAAACTGGAAACTAGAACGATATATACACGTGTGGCACATCTGCTTGAATGATGTGCCACACGAATCTTCTCCACTAACGGCGCTTATTCCAATGAAAACGTCTACTTGTCTCCGGTTGTCGGCTTTGCTGCTTTTGCTCTGCCTCTTTGTGCAAAATGCCCAGGCACATACCGTTAATTACGATCTGGCGAGTTTGCCGAAAACCGGCGTCGCCTGGCTGTATCTGCAACTCGGCTTTACCCATATTGTACCGCTTGGGCTCGATCATATTCTGTTCGTATTGTGCCTGTTTTTTCTCAGTCCCAAACTTTCGACCGTGTTATGGCAGGCGACCGCTTTCACCGTAGCGCATTCGATTACCCTGGGACTGGCGATGTACGGTTATATCAAGCCGTTGCCGTCGATTATTGAGCCGTTTATTGCGTTGTCCATCTTTTTTGTGGCCGTGGAAAACCTGCTGGTCAAAGACCTCAAACCGACTCGACTTATGTTGGTGTTTATGTTCGGTTTGGTGCACGGAATGGGTTTTGCCAGTGTTTTGACGGAATTGGGCTTGCCGCCGTCCTCGTATGTGGCTTCCCTGGTAAGTTTCAATGTCGGGGTAGAACTGGGACAGATTTCCGTGATAATAATGGCTTATTTTCTGGTGGGCCGCTGGTTTTCGGATCGTCCCTGGTATCGCAGCAGAGTAGTTACGCCGGTTTCGATATGCATTGCGCTGGTGGCTTTGTTCTGGACGATTGAACGAACCTTTGCCTGATCTGTTGGCTGTTTTATCTACAGATTCATACAAGTCGGCAGCCAAAACAGCCGGTACGCAGACCATTTAATCTCCCCCCTTTTACATGTTTTTCAACCCGTGTTGAGCAGGTCCTGCACCTACAGTGCGCCGGCTCGATTAGCCACTTTTA
>JBBRDQ010000220.1:0-8183 GCA_038203695.1 Chitinophagales bacterium | reverse complement strand
GGCCAGATTTCTCACTACGTTCGAAATGACACGAACTGTGGAGTTATTGTTGCGAAAAACGCTTGGCTAATGGTCGAGGTGTTATGGTCGGATTCACCATTTTCGTTAGGAAAAATGATACGAGCGTTGGGTGATTATTGTTGGTCACGCCTGGCTAGTGGTCGAGGTGTTATGGTCGGATTCACCGTTTTTCGTTCTGAAAAACGACGCAATTACCCCTTACCCCACGTGTCATTTAGAACGTAGAGAGAAATCTGGCTAGGAGTAAGTTACGCCTGGCCAGATTTCTCTCTACGTTCGAAATGACACGAACTTTGGATGGCTGTTAGTGGTCACGCATTGTCAATGATCTAGGTGTATGGTTGTCATGCACCGTTCACTGTAAAAAACAACCAATTACCCTTTACCCCACGTGTCATTTCGAACGTATAGAGAAATCTGGCCAGGCGTAACTTACTCATGGCCAGATTTCTCACTACGTTCGAAATGACACGAACTTTGGATGGGTGTTCTCGGTCCCGCATTGTCAATGATCTAGGTGCAATGATCGGATTCACCATTTTCGTTAGAAAAACGAACCAATTACCCCTTACCCCACGTGTCATTTCGAACGTAGTGAGAAATCTGCCCGGGAGCAACATACGCCGCCTGGCCAGATTTCTCCCCCGCCCAAAAGCGGGATCGAAATGACACGAACTTTGAAGTTATTGTTGCGAAAAACGCTTGGCCGATGGTGGAGGTGTTATGATCGGATTCACCGCCTTCGTTATGAAAATGACACGTGGGGTAAGTTACGCTTGGCCAGATTTCCCGCTGCGTTCGAAATGACACGCACGTTGTATGGGTGTGAGTGGTCGCGCCTGGCTGATGGTCGAGGTGTTATGATCGGATTCACCGCTTTTCTTATGAAAAACGACGCAATTACCCCTTTCTGCCGTTGTTGGGCAAGGACGCTAATAACAGCAAAAATATGCTTAACGTGACTGCCACGTAGAGCGAAGTGGCGACAAGGGCAAATTTATAGGATGGTTGCATAAGTGAAAGGGTCTAATAGGCAGTTTTCGGTTGCATCGTACCCAGGGTTTTTTGCAGTTGGGCCAGGTGTTCATTGCCTGCGACCAATGCGGCAAGGTCTGCCGATGCAAAAATGTCCGGCGTAAAATCGGACGCATCATCTCTCAGCAGGGCAATATAAGCCAGCGCAGGTTTTTTGCCACGTAAGCCGATACCACAGGTGACGCCGGTAAAAACGGCGCTGCGCCGGGTCGGAATTTCCAGGATGCAGGTGCCGATCACGCCAATGCCCGCTTTAGGGTGCATGGTGACGATGAGCCGCTGGTGGATTAGGTCGTTGATGGCCAGGGCACACATCTGTTCCTGTTCATTTTCTTCGTACAATTTATCGCTCATCAACAGGGTCGCGCTGTAATCCTGCTGAATGATGAATTTTGACTGGACCACATCGCCGGAGCGCGTATAGGACCACACCCGGTAGGTGTGGCCGGCCAGTTGGGCGATCATATTGACTAGGTTCTTTTTAATCTTTAATTGTTGCGGGGAGGTGTAGTCGTGGTCGAACGTGCGATAATGGTGCCTTTTAAGAAACAAAAAACGCTTGATCTGAAGGGTATCTTCTGCTTCCAGGTGCAGGTTTTTATTGATCAGCAGTGTCTCTACGCTGATCGGGAAATTGCTGGAAGACTGGGTGATGAGCAGCCCCAGAAACATACCGGCTGTTTGGGGGTCTTTGTCGCCCATGTGCAGGTACATATCCATGAATTCACCCTCGTGTTCCAGCGCAAGTCGCAGGCAATTGCGGTACAAACGCCCGCTACCCTTAAATACGATCTGTGGCTTTTGATCCATAAAGCCATGCTGAACCGCATTGATTTTTCCACCCGGCGCAAAGATCAGGTCCAGGTGAAAGCGTTTAAGCGCATGGGCTTTGAACGAGTAGTAATGGCATTCAAAGGAGACCGTTAGCGGCGCGTAGCGTTGCTGAGGCAGAAATTTTTTCCGGAATGCGTCGATATCGGCACAGTCGAGATAGAGGAAATAGACGGATTCGTACAGATTGTTCAACGTTGTTTCGTTGAGATCGGGGTTTTTCTCCAGTTGCCGGCCGCGGTCGTACAGATCTTTGCCATTGATCCGCGCGTATTTCTTCGAACGATCTTCCGCGTGCTGCGCGGACAGCAACGCTTTCACGCTGGGATGTTCGGCCAGGTGCCAGCGCAAGATACCGGGCTCTTCCGTAGCAATAAATGGTCCGTACCCAAAATATTGTTGACTTTCCTGCGGCGGTGTAATGCCTTTTTCCAGGCATTCTCGTTCAAATTTGCTGCGAACTTCCTGGATCAATTGCTGAAGTTCGTGCCGATAAATGGTTACAGGCATGTATGATTCGGGGTTATTGTAAGATTATTGTAGAATTATTACGGGGGCATAAAATCGAAGTGTAAAAGTGCGAAGTATCTTGATAATATTAAGACTGCCGTTGTCTTTTTTTGGGGAATTTTTTGGAAGGGTAAATTAAACGTACAATCAGTTATGTATTATTTTTAGTAAATACGGTATAATAGAATTATAATTTACAATTTTTCCATAAATTGATATAATCATTGTTTTATTTTTGTTAAGTTAAAATTTTAACTTGTTAAAGACACTGGAATCAATGTAGATTTGTCTGTACAAGGAACGCCACCATACAATTGCAGGTTATGGAAGGGTACTTGCTAAAAACCATCGCAAACTTTATATTATGCGTAAACATTACTACTCCAATGAAGATGGCATGGGTGCCTACAAATGGATTCCAGAGTATCCACTGCAAGAAATCATCGAGCAGATTCAGCGCGAAAAAGGCGCCGAATCCTGCCTGCTGATCGATGAGACCCATGGTGAAGTGCTGCACAGCCACCGCATGCACCTTGTATTGGGCACACAAGTGACGGATCTGCGGCAGTTACATGGGTTGATTGCCTATGCGTTCTACCGGTTGCAGTACCGCTGTTACGGTCGGGCGGTCCATGAAATTCTCGACGACAAAAAAAATGCCCCCCATGTGCAGGGACCGCGCTATGAAATTGTGTTCCCAGTAATCCTACACGAACCCGGAACCGGTAAAAAAGGCATACTCGTGCGGCAGGTTACCCAGTCAATTTATATTGTTCAACCGCGTAAACCGCGCGTTTTTGCTTCGATCAATACCTATGCAGTAGTGGGGGAATACTTTGGAGACCTTTTTTATATCGACCCGCGGATCACTGAAAATGGACGCCTGCTCCACCTGCAGACGGCGCAGTTGAAGCGTATCGGCAGTCGGTACATTTCTACCCATTTGCCTTTTACTTCCCGGGAACTGGATGTACTGGAACTACTGGCCGATAACAACAGTGTGCCGGATATCTGCCGGCTGCTCGGCAAGGTGGTCGCCGGTAAATTAGTGCCGATGGCCGAAGGTACGCTTATCAAACACCGCAGCAGAATCAGCCGAAAAGCCAAAGCACTGTTCCAGGTGGAGATCGATTCAAAAAAGGCGGCCATTGCCCTGCGCATGCTGCGGCTACTATAAAAAAACGCCCGGCTAAGAGATGGCTGAGCGCGCATATCGGCTTTACTTGTCGGAAAATTTGGGCTTTTTAGCGGCTGTTTGATCCAGCCAGTGCATAGCCTGCTGGGTGGCGGCCTTGGCGCGTTCGTCATAATACTCCTGCCCAAGTGCCGAGGTAAAAGGTTTTTCCCCGCGCTGCTGCCGTATGTCATTCGCGGCCTTTTTCTGCTCCATTGCTTCTTCGCCACATTCGACCTGATTGCGGTAGATCAGCTCAAAAATCTGCTCGGGTGTTTTACCTTCTTTTTGCCATTGCCGCAGCACGGCCTGCGCATCTTCGTCTTCTTGAATCCGATTAAAATTAATGGGCAGCGGATTAGCCGGACAAACCGGTGGCATGGATAGCGCCTCTTTAGAATTCTTCATGGCAAATATTGGATTAATTAAGCCTTTTTGTTCTTGTTATGCAACAATTAAGCCAAAACCCCGGTGAAAAAGTCTCGGATTAAAAGAATAAAAGTACGTGTTTCTTCCCCGCTGTACAAATATTTTTTTCATTTTTATTCCGGGTGAATATGTGCTACGGAACGTACCTACCCCAGGTACAAATGCGGGTTATGGCTACCCGCACTTTTGTGTCATCAGCGGTGCAAATGTTTTGCATTCGTAAAAAATGACACTTTATTATGCGCAATTTATTGAAAAAAACCAAGCACACCCTTTTTTCCGCAGCCTTTCTGCTGCTGCTTTTTGTACCCGGCATGATCGGTCATTCCGCGCCGCAATGGCTGCAAAAAGATGTTACCTGTCCGGAGCCCGACGTCAGACTAACGAGTAAAACCGGCACCACCGTCACTTTTGTGTGGGATGCCGTGTCGGGCGCAGAAATTTACAAAATTCGTTGTGTGTGCAAGGACAACAACACTATTACGAATTACACGACGACTAATCTGACCATTCCCATTACCCTGCCTTCCGGCACGTATAGTTTCTCTTTCTGTACGACGTGCAGCAGTGGAGATTCGGATTATGTCATCATCGATGATATTTATCTGTAAGCCCACGTTCGAACGATATCCCGCTTACTACTTCGGTTTTTAAGCGGGATATCTCGGTGTATATTCTTGCACTTTTTGTAGCAGCCATTCGTGCTGCACCACCGGCCCTGCCTCTTCCAGTTCCTGGAGGATGGTCTCCGGGCTATCGGTCCTGCGCAGCAGCAATTGCAAGATACGAATGAAAGGCAGGAAAACCTGTGCACTGCTCGTCGTCGTCTTTCTATGGCGATATAAGTATTGCTTGAAGTTGTCGCATATTTTATCAATGTCCACATCCGGCTTCAGGTTTTCCGACCGGGTCTCGTAACAACTGATCAGGAGCATGATATTAGCGCGCATGGTGTGGATCACCTCCTGAAAATTAATCTGGGAAAGGTAGGCCACCGTGGCCGCGTACTGGCGCTGTTCGAACCGCAGGGTCGCCTCGGCTATCCTCTTGGTATCGACTTGTACGTCTGACTCCAGATACGGAATCTGCTGTTCCATAAATTTCCTGGCCCAGTCGAATTGTTCGGCCTTACATACAATATGGATAATGTTGTTGAACAGCCCGCCAGACATAGCGCCCGTATGGGCAAAAACGCCGGCATCGAAAGTGAACTTGACGATTTCATAAGACTTTTGCCAAAAAAATAAGGCTTTCTCGCGCACCTGCAGCGCACCGTAATTGATCAGGTAGGTCAGGGCTTTAATGAGTTCTGCCGGATCGATGAACGGGGTGTATTGCCGGTACAATGCTTCGGTTGTCTCATAGATTGCATCATCGGAAGGCGTCTGGATCATTTGATAAAGCGATACGTATAGGTGCAGCAATGGATGTGCCGCCAGCTGGTCTTGCGCAATCAAGGCTTGCACCTGCACCATCTTGTGCAGGTCGTACTGGCCTTTTTTGGTCCGGTTCAGACTGGCCATTTCACAGGCTGCCTTCAGCCTGAAAAGCGCATAACAGCGATCGAGATTGTCCGCGTATTCCTGGATATCGGTGACGTCCAGGGCGGTGTCGGTCGGGGCAGACTCATAATAGTACACGTGATGCGCTATGCTGCTGTGCAGATAAGCGGCACTGTCCTCCTTTTTGGCCGGCGCCTCCGTATAGAGTTGTTTGGATGCTTTGTAAAACTCATTTTTCAAACCTCGTTTTTGTAGAACCCGCAGCCACAGGTATTTAATCTCGAACGGGTTACTTTTGATTTCCCGGGACAACCAAAAATCCCGCACCTTCAAATGAAGATCCGAACACAAATTGGAAATTTTCTTGTCGTATGGCTGTTTTTCCCCAAAGACAATTCGATGGATTTCGTCCGGCTCTTCCGCTAGGTCAAAGGCGGGGTAAAATTGTTTGAAGTAGTCAAAAAGCGGTAAGGCATTGTCCGTTTTTTCATAGACGTATTGTAGGTATTTCTGGAATACGGGCAGCTCCATGCGCTGAATTTTCCGAAGCAGGGTAAATATTTTCAAATTTTGACGCTGTTTTTCAAAATGTAAACGGTGAAAAATAACAACTGCTAAAATTTGGGCATATTGTGAGCGCGCTATAAAAAATGTTAGTTTGGTATAAAATATTGATTTTCAGTAGTTTATATTTTTGTTCGGCGTTTGTATTTTTTTTATGCCAGCCAACGGCAGGTCACCACTGCCCAAGGCAGCGGGTGAAAACGCCCATTTGAATTAATGATGGATTGGGGGCTATGTATAATATTTGCCCACACTTTGGATGCTGCTGTGACAGCGCAAGGTGGTCCAAAAGTAAAGAGACGGCTGGATAAATTCCCTACAACCACCCCAAAAACCAAAAAAACCTCCATGTTGAAAAGCCATTGCGGCTTTGCGGACAGGCAGGCATTACGGTAGGAAGTAAGTAGTAACTACATAGTTTAGTCCGTTAGTTTAAAAAATAGATTATTCTTTAGTAATAATAAGCCCGCTCTCCACCCATGGAAGTTGGGCTTATTATTTTTTCAGCCTGGGCCAAACCGGTTCCGCCCTGTGGTTTGACGGCCCTGCTGCTGCACGGTACCGCCGACTGCAGCAAAATTCCCAACCTGGTGCGCAGGCTTTGCGGCCATTGCTTGGGTGGCCCGACCGGCGTTCGCGCCTATTCGTGTGCACGCCCGCGTTCCCGATTGCCCTGCCACCGCTATTGGCATGCTTCTTTAGTTATCTCTCCAAAAAAATCTTCTACTTATGGATAGCATCAATAAAAATCAACCCGAAGAAAACCGGGAAAATCTCTTTGGCGCCGAAGCCGTGGAGAAAATCCAGGAACTGGCGAACAAAGCCAGCACCTGCTTTTTCTGTACCCATATCACGGCCGGCCAACCTTTTGCCACCCGCCCGATGTCGGTACAAAAAATTGACGCGGCCGGTAACTTCTGGTTTCTCAGCGCGATCGACAGCCATAAAAATGCGCAAATCGCCCAAGACGCCTCGGTCCAGTTGTTATTTCAGGGCAGCAGTTACTCCGACTATCTGAGTATCTACGGCAAGGCGGAAATTTCGCAGGATCGCGCGAAAATCGAAGAACTGTGGCAACCCATCGTCAAAGCGTGGTTTACCGAAGGCAAAGACGATCCACGCATCACGGTCATCAAAGTGACGCCTACCGACGGTTATTACTGGGATACCAAACACGGTGCAGCGATTGCCATGCTGAAAACGATGTTCGGCGCGGCGGTTGGCAAAACCTATGACGATTCGATTGAAGGAAACGTGCGGGTATAACACCTTGCTCCCCGCTTTATTCACCTGCGCCCCTTAGAAAAGGGCTTTTGCCGCCTGATTTTTTAGGTTGGGACGGTGGAAATTTCCAGGGCGCGCAGGGAGTAAAAAATCGGGAACCATCCCGTAAATTGCGGGTTAAAGCCCTGCAAATCAATGGAATACCGCCAATTAGGTCATGCCGGCATACGAGTACGCGTGCTGCGTTTTGGCACCGCCACGCGCACCAGGTCTATGATTCGCTGCTGCATCACGGTTGTATGACAATGACTGATAAAACATTGTGGTGCCTGCGGGTACCCGACTTACGGCATTACCGTAAAAATTTATATCTTTGCCGAGCGCAAGGCAAGACGCGGTGCCGCTGCGCTTCCTTGCCCTTGTTTCATTGACCTGCCGGATCATTTTTTGCGTATCGGTTGCAGATTTTCCAAATATGTCGCTTTAAAGACAAATTTGGGCAACAGATGCGTGATTATTGCTATATTAAGTGCAGATTCGGACGTAAGTTCTTCACTGCCAGTGCTTAACAAATTAAACCTTTTACCGATTCAGACCCGTATCCGTTGAAAGTAGGATTGCGACCATTCCAAAAGAATAGTCAGAATGCCTATAAACGTCGGATTCAGACCCGTATCCGTTGAAAGTAGGATTGCGACAGAATTGAAGACTTGTTTTTAGATAAAGCAATGTCTTATTCAGACCCGTATCCGTTGAAAGTAGGATTGCGACACGAACCAGTTCTTTCGAACTCGTCAGTTGTGCGAACCATTCAGACCCGTATCCGTTGAAAGTAGGATTGCGACTGGCTTTGAAGGTGTTTGATTAGTTTGTCCGACATAAATTCAGACCCG
>JBBRDQ010000219.1:0-8213 GCA_038203695.1 Chitinophagales bacterium | reverse complement strand
CTGTGGAATATGTGTCACATCCACCATGGTCATATCCATGCAGATATTACCAATAGTAGTGGCCGGTTTGCCGTGGATCTGTACCGCATACCGCCCGTTGCCAGCCAGCCGTAGCAGTCCATCCGCATAGCCGATACTAATGGTGGCAATACGGGTGGGGTGCGAGACGGCCCCATTGCGATTGTAACCGACTGTTTCACCGGCCGCCACGTGTTTGATTTGACTGATCGTTGCTTTTAGCGTATTAACCACCTTCAATTGCGCCTGCAAGCCACTGTTATCAATGCCATACAGCCCGATACCGAGGCGGACCATTTCAAAGTGATACTGTGGAAACCGCGCAATACCACCGGTATTGACAATGTGCCGCAAAGGGCGGTAGCCCAATCCAGTAGCAATCTGTTCGTATAAATAGGTAAACGTAGCTGCTTGGGCGTGGGTAAAACCGTCGTGTTCCTGCGCATCGCTGGCGGCAAGATGAGAAAAAACGGATTGTATCCGGAGGTTTGGATATGCGTGTAGTATAGCGATCAGGTCGCCCATGTCTTCCGCTTCAAAACCCAGGCGGTGCATACCCGTATCCAGTTTTAAATGGATAGACAGCGGCTTTTCCGTGCCGGTATAGCGGATGAGTCCCTGCAGCTCGGGCAGACTATACACCTCTGGTTCGAGCCGGTAGCGATAGAGCGCGTCGAAATTAGCCGGCTCCGGATTGAGCACCAGAATGGGTAAATTAACGCCCGCCTGGCGCAGTTCAATCCCTTCATCGGCATACGCCACGCCCAGGTAATCGACCTGGTGGAATTCCAGCAGACGCGCTATCTGCGCCGCCCCGCTCCCATAACCGGCGGCTTTCACCATCACCAGCGTTTTTGTGCCGGGTTGCAGCAGCCGGTTATAGACATTAAGATTATGCACCAGCGAGGTGAGGTTTACTTCCAGCACCGTTTTGTGCGATTTCATCTCCAGCCGGGTAGCGATCCGCTCAAACTCAAAAGTCCGCGCTCCTTTCAACAGAATCAAATCGTTGTGAAAATCATGGCGGGTAATATTTTGCATAAACGTCAGCGTATCTGGATAAAAGACCGCATCAAAGGCAAGCGGTAGCAAGTCCTGGATAATGGGAATCTCCACCCCGATGCCGATCAGGCGCTGCACCTTTTGTTCGAGGATAGCGGTGGCGACTTTTTTATAGAGGTATTCCGGTGACTGCCCGGTTTGTAAAATATCGGATAATATAAGGGTAAGCGGCCCCGTGCGCGGCTGCTGCGCAGCAAACCGCAAGGCGATGCGCAAGCCAGCCAGATCGTTGTTGTAGAAGTCGTTGATCAAGGTGCTGCCGTTGATGGCGGCCCGCATTTCAAGGCGCATTTCTACGGGTTCGAGCCGGGTCATCCGGTCAGCGATTTGCGCTGTGGGAGCCTTTAGCAGGTGCAGCAAACACCAGCAATGGATCGCGTTTTCAATCGAAGCCGCATCGGAAAACGGGATTGTAAAAGCAAATTTTTCAAGGGTGCCAGCGGTTTTAAAGGTACCGGCAATGAGGGTATCGGAGTCGTTCTTTCGCGCTACGCCGGTAATTTCAACATCGGCCGGAGTGCCGGTTTTAGACCAGGATAAAAGCCGACGGCCGGGGATGTCGGCCAGCCATAGTTGGCTGGCGGCCGCTATTTTCTCATCATCAATACAGCAAATCAACGTTTTTGTGTCGTCAAACAGCTGCATTTTTTCATTTACCTTGGCCATTTTAGACAAAAATCCTTCCCGGTGGGCGGAGCCGATATTGGTAAAAATACCGATGTCGGGGCGAATAATCCGGGCCAGCAGCGCCATTTCACCGGGTTGTGAAATGCCCGCTTCGAACAGTGCCAGCGTATGTTGCGACTGCATTTGCCAGACCGAGAGCGGCACTCCCACCTGGGAATTATAACTTTTCGGACTGCGAACGACATTGTAATCCGGCGCTAAAAGTTGGTACAGCCATTCTTTGACAATGGTTTTGCCATTGCTGCCCGTGATACCCACTACTGGAATATGGAACTGTGCCCGGTGATGGGCAGACAGCTGCTGCAATGCAACCATTGTATCTTGTACATACAAAATATTGGCCTCGGGTAGATCGATTTTTACGGGCTGGCTCACGACGAACTGGCGAACACCTTCGCGATACAGATCAGCGAGATAGCGGTGCCCGTCGTGGCGTTTACCGACGATGGCAAAAAACAGAGACGTGGCGGGTGCGGCAATTTGCCGGCTGTCTAACAGTAAATCCTGTACAATAGACGCAGGATGTGTTAGTTGTAGCCCGGTTGCCTGGATGATTTTTTGAATATCGGTAATATTATATGTCATAAGCAGCAAGATACTTGATAACCCCTGACCAGTAGCCATCCGTGATAAAGGGTGGCGAAATAAGTACTTTTTGCGGAAAAATTGTGGTCAAATGCGCTACTTTTGCCTATATTTTTCACAACTAATTCTGCAAAACGAACGTGGAACTGTTCCTTCAATCCACCGCTGATCTTGACCCTGCCATGCCCCGTTTGCTGGAGGGTCTGGCAGGAAGACGCAAAATTGCGCTCTACGGCGCAATGGGAGCCGGCAAAACGACCCTGACCAGCGCATTTTGCCGTTTTTTGGGCGTGCAGGGGCACACTGCAAGTCCAACGTTTTCGCTGATCAATGCGTACCGGTATACGCTTTCGGATGGCACCCAAGCCCTGGTGCATCACCTGGATTTATACCGCCTGAACACCCTACCGGAGGCGTTGGATATCGGCCTGGAGGATTTGTTGTACGATCCGTGGTATTGCATTATTGAGTGGCCACAGTTGATCGAAAATCTGTTGCCGCAAGACGTTGCGAAAATTCATTTTGAAATTGTAGATGAAACCACGCGCCGTTTGGTAATTTTGTAAAATTTGCCGTACCATTAATTTCTATTTAATTAAAAATCAATCTTTTAAATTTTCGTTACGGCTACATAGTCGTAATTTACCTTCTTAAAACAGTATACAGACAGGCATGGAATCACTCGTCACCCCGCGCACCCAAACCGAAATGCTCGAAGTACAACCGCGCCACCTGCGGCTGTTTATCGGCATTCCCAAAGAAACGACGTTGCAGGAAAATCGTGTTGCATTGGTGCCGCATGCTGTTACGACCCTCACTGCGCACGGCCACCGGGTCGTGGTAGAAGCGGGCGCGGGTGAAAAGTCCACTTTCAGCGACCACGATTATTCGGAAGCGGGCGCGGAAATTGTGCACAGCCGGGAGGAGGTTTTTAAAGCCGATGTATTGCTCAAAGCGGCCCCGCCTACCTTGGAAGAAATCGATTTGATGCGCCCCAATCAGGTAGTTATCTCGCCGATCCACTTGCCATTGCTCAGCACTGAATATATCACAAAACTGCAAAAAAAGCGGGTCATTGCGCTCGCGATGGAGTACATCCGCGATGATGAGACGGGCGTTTTCCCGATCGTACACGTGATGAGCGAGATCGCCGGGATCAGCGCGATTTTGATTGCTGCCGATTTGCTGGCGACAGCGAGAGGAGGCCAAGGCGTTTTATTAGGGGGTATTGCGGGAGTGCCCCCAGCCAAAGTAATTATTCTGGGGGCGGGCGTTGTCGCCGAATTTGCCACCCGTACTGCCCTTGGTCTGGGGGCAGAAGTGCGCATTTTTGATAATAATGTGTACAAATTGATGAATTTGCAGCGGCAAGTGGGGCGCCAACTCCATACCTCCGTCATCAATCCGATTCACTTACGCGAACAACTGCTCAATGCCGATGTAGCCATTGGTGCCATTCACTCCGCCCATGCCAATACGCCGATGATGGTGTCAGAGGATGTAATCCGGCGCATGAAACCCGGTTCGGTGATCGTCGACGTGAGTATCGATCAGGGTGGCTGTTTTGAAACTTCCGAGGCTACTACACACGACAAGCCGACTTTTGTAAAATATGGCGTCATCCATTACTGTGTACCCAATCTGCCCTCCCGGGTAGCCCGCACGGCCTCCGATGCTATCAGCAATATTTTAACTTCTTTACTGCTGCGAGCCGAATCCGGCGGGTTTATCTCCTTGATTACCTCCAATGAAGGGTTGCGCAATGGCGTGTACACTTACAAAGGCTGCCTGACCAATGCGCACCTCGGCGAACGCTTTCAGTTAAAAAGCACCAGCCTGGACCTGCTGATCACGTCGGATTACTAGATTCCATCAGACGCAACTGAAACCCGTAGGGCGTAAAACAATAGACAAATCCATCCGGACTCACTTCCAGAAAGCGCATGCGCGGAATGCCTGCTAGCATCGCCATCGTTTCGGTCAAATCCGGCACGAGCAACGCAATCTGGCAGCCCGGAAAACTGCTTTCCCGCAATGGGTTAAGCGGCTCGCCATATACAATCCATTCTACCAGTTCGAGTTGGGCAGCACCTTGCTGTATGATTGCCCGCCGCCCGATCGCTCGTTCCGGTACGGCAAACGTGCGCGTCAGGTAATCGCCACTGGCATACTGGATCGGGCCATGCGACGACACTTGCGTAAATCCGAAGTACGTCACAAAAAAATTGACCGCTGCGTCGAGATTGGGCACGACAAAACTACAGTGGGCTAATTGTGCATTAGAAATGAGCGCCATGGATCAGGGAGTGAAAAGTGAAGCGTGAAAAGTGAAATAGTTTCTGGGGTCAATATTAAACCAAACCAATTAATTTCGCTCTAAGTGTGCAGACTAAAGAAAGTTTTACTTCTATTCTATTTGTAAAATTACCGGTGTCTTAATTCACAGCTCCATAATTTCTCCTATACACTCGTACAATGCTGCTTAAAAGACGTGATTTTCTCAAAACCGGATCATTAGCTACCACTGCTTTATTTTTGCCGAAATTCTTGCACGCTACCGCTCCAACGCCGCCCAGAGGAAAAATCCTGGTCGTTTTGCAACTCAGCGGCGGCAACGACGGATTGAATACCATCATTCCATTTCGCAATGATATTTATTACCGGGAACGGCCACGCATTGGCATTCAACGCGAGGCCGCATTAACGCTCACGGACGAGGCCGGGCTGCATCCAACCTTAGCCGGCCTTAAAAACCTGTATGACAAGGGTGAAATGGCCATTTTGAACAATGTAGGCTATCCTAATCCCGACCGCTCGCACTTTCGCAGTATGGACATCTGGCAGTCGGGTAGCCCGGCCGAAGCATACTGGCAAACCGGCTGGCTGGGCCGTTACCTGGATGCGCAATGCAATGGTTGCGTACAACCTTCTGCCGCACTCGAACTGGATGATACACTGAGCCTGGCTATGAAGGGCATGCAGCGTAAGGGTCTGGCGGTACAGGACCCTAAACGCCTCTTTGAAGCCGCAAAAAGCCCTTATTTTACCGATTATGTGGCGGCGTCTCCTTATCGTGCAGCACCGACCAGTTCCAGCGCCGGCCATGCCGAAGCAGATCATGAGGAAGCGCCCGTCGGTTATTTATACAAAACAATGGCGGAAACGCTTTCGTCGGCGGATTATCTATACGAACGCAGTCGCGCCAAACCCACCACTGCCACGTATCCAACTACCAGCTTGGGTAAAAGTCTGAAAACGATTGCGTCGCTGGTCCTCGCCGATGCAGACACTACTGTTTATTACGTGTCGCTGGGTAGTTTTGATACCCACGTAAACCAGGATGGCCAGCAAAAAAGACTGTTTCAGGAAATGAACGACGCGTTGGCTGCTTTTGCCGGCGATATGCAGACGAATGGTCGCTGGAAGGATGTACTGGTGGCCACTTTTTCGGAATTCGGCCGCCGGGTTTCGCAAAATGCCAGCGGCGGTACGGATCATGGCACCGCTAACAATATGCTTTTTCTGGGCGGCGCATTGCAGCAACAAGGACTGCTCAATCCCATGCCCGATCTGGCCGATCTGCATGAAGGCGACTTGAAATACCAGGTGGATTTCAGGCAGGTTTACAGCACCTTGCTGACCAAATGGCTCGGAGCCGACGCACAAACGATTATGGGACAACGTTTTGCGACAATGGGCTTTGTATAACCGGCGTGGTCAGCTGGATGAATTCCTGCGCATGAAAAAATGCTTTTTCGTGAAAATCAGCCGGCGGGGTGGATTTAGCAAATTTCACCAAATCTGCCTGGATCAGCGTATCCTGCAAATCAGCCAGCACTTTGGGCGGAAATTTGCAGGGAATAAGTTGTTGGATGATTTCCGCGCTGGTAGATTCCAGCGCCCGGATGCCATAACGTTTGTGCAGGTATTCGCGCAAAACAAGCGTCAATTCCGCATAGTATTCTTTCAACAATCCACGCTGCCAGTACTGTTGCTGCGCAAGCGAGATCAATCGCTGCTGGGCTAACTGGTGGGGCGGAATCTCTATACCTGGCACGACGCCCCCCTTTTTCTGCTTGAGTCGGGCGGATACGAACAGCACCAGCAAAACCAATAAAACGCCGCCGGCAATTGCGAGCGTCCAGGGCAAATAATCGGTCCATTCCATCGGCTCGCGACGAATATCCTTGATGTCGGCCATTTCCGTCAGGTCATCGGGTGCGGGTGTAGCCGTAACGGTTATTGACAGGGGATTGGTCAGGGCAGTTTCACCATTATTCAGTTGGATAGGAAGATTGGACAACCGTAACGTATCCGCTGCAAAAAAAATAAACGTCACTTCTTTCGACCATTGTTCACCCGCGCGGATCCATTCCGACTGGGTCAGGATATTTTTTTCGGCCATCGCGTTGTGCCATGCGAAAAAATCCAGCGGCCGAGGCAGTCCGGCGGTTCTGGGCACCTTGAAACGGATCATAAAAGGGTTACCAGTTTCCACGTGCAGACTGTCCGCTTCGGCGCTCGCAGCAATTTGTGCGAAACCGGAAGCAATGAAAGCCAGTGTGTAAAAAATTGATAAACAGTATTTTAGCATACGGAAATACATTTCATTAGCCCTATCGGGTTTTATAGGTTCTCTTTATTTTTTAATAAATCCAGTACGGCATCCTGTACGACCGCATGGTGATTCCACAAAATAAAATGATTGCCATCCGGTAAGATGTCGACCTTCAGATCGGAAGAATTGGTCAGCATCCGCCGGGCAAATTCGGCATTTTCGACCGGCACCAGACGGTCGTCCGTAGCGTGTAATACGCGTACCGGGCACATAATGCGCGGCCACATCGGTAGCATCGCGGTTAATTCCTGTTCCAGTGGAATTATTTCCGCATTGCTGGTCCATAATGGTTTCGGCGTAATCCAACTTACCGGCGGTATGTTCACGGCAGTTTGCCACCAGGGATGTTCTTCCTGGGTCGGATCAATCGAACCCGCGACAATTACCAAACCAGCTACCATTTCCGGATAATCCATGGCAAAGCGACAAATAACCGGGCCGCCCATCGAATGGCCAACCAAAATAACTTTTCGGTGTGGTGATAACTGCTTCACTATAGCCTGTACGGCTTTGCTCTGTGCAGCTAGAGAAGATTCCGGCTGTCCAAAGCCGGACGTATACCCAAAACCGGGGCGGTCTATTGCCACCAGGCGCGCCTGCCGGGTAAGCGTAGTATCTGCCAGATAAGTCAGATAAGCATCCGCCGCGCCGGGTGATCCATGCACACATACCACCAGCGGCAAGGTATCGGAAGAAGCTACACTTACTGCATGAATTGTACGATCGGTCGGCGACGCCACATTCAAAAAAACCGGGGTAAGTGACTGCCCCGCTGCCTGTAGTTTGGCCAGCCATTCCGTATCCGGTGTGCGCATAGGCATCCAGTTGCATTGCGCCAACAGCACCAGTACTGCAAAAATCGCCAGGAAAGCATACAGCATAAAGCGGAGAAAAAGGCGCAAGCGGGATGGACGGGAAGACATGCGTGTTTATTTTTTATGTACAATAACAGCTGACAATTTAACCGTGCATGTGCGCCCTCTTTTCAAATAACCGCCACAAGCCCTGCGTATAGGATTCATCGGTGCGCAGGCTCAAAAAATCAGCACCGGCCCGGCTAAATGCAGATGCTGCCCGGTTTTTATTTTTATCAAAACGATCGCGCAAGCCGTGCCGCAGCGTCGGATCGGTCGTATCGATCCAGTGTTCCTGGCCCGATTCGCCGTCGCGCACACGCAGTAAACCGACGTCGGGCAACTCCCGTTCCCGAATATCCCAGCAGTGAATGCCAATACAATCGTGC
>JBBRDQ010000218.1:0-8255 GCA_038203695.1 Chitinophagales bacterium | reverse complement strand
TTTACAACATTCTCAAAGAACTGAACTCAAAATCAAGGTAATAGACAAAATTTAATCTACCTTGATCCTACTTTTTTTCTTCCATTTAATGGCGCTTTTAAACTCCTTTTTGTCAACTTTTTCCGGGCCGATCCAGTTAATCATGCGAACTGGGTTTTGATTATCAAGCATTTATCTTAGCCCAACATTCGCATTAATCATTACTGTTCAAAATAGATTCGGGCAAAATTATAAAACTTTTTGTTTAATTAAAAACAAATTTTTTAGTGCTGCTGAGCAATGATTACCGCTCAATACTCCTTGTGGCAATCATAACCATTAATCATTATACATTAACCGTTAACCGTTATACATTAATCATCACAAAACGCCCAGTTTGCGCAGCCGTACTTTATCGCGTTCATATTCTGCTTCGTCCCCTCTATTGGAATAAAGAAATATGCTTTGCAGGCCGGTGCGCAGTTTGTAACAGAGGATGCGCTCAGTAAAATACGCCGGCACGTCATTTCCCTGATCCAGCAGCACCCGCAGTGCATCGGCGTGGCGCGAATCGCTGTTCCAGTAGTCGGCATAAGCGGGATCGAACAGGAAATCGCCGCATTGGAGTTCCGCCCAGTCGATAATGGCAGTGAGCTGTCCGGCGTGCACAAGCGCATTGCCAAAACCAAAATCGCCGTGCACATAGTGGCGTTCTTCGGGACAAAACCGGGCCATTTCATGCAGTGCTTCCCGGGTATAGCGGGCTATTTTTTCTTCCAAAAAAGTCTTCTGAAACAGGATTTTCCAATCCGCATATTCCGTCCTGGGCGAGCGCACCGTGCTGACGGGCCAACGCTCGTAATTCAAAATCCAGCTTTGCCACGTCGTGTAATGCGCCTGCATTTTCTGGTCCAGATGACCGAAGAGCAGATCGGCTGGCGGTTGTATTGCTTTGAGGTTAAATAATACGGCAGCCAGTTGCGGTACAATCTCCATGTACGCTGCCGCCGACAAAGTCGACAGTACTGTTCCCTGGATAAAATTGGAGATACAAACCCATTGATAATCATCGAATTGTGCCAGCAAAACAACCTTTGGCACCGGTACGCCAAGCGAATCGAAAAGCGTCGCCGCTTGCTGATCTTTGACAAAACCCTCCTGATTCGCACCCACTCGCACGATGAAAAAATTTCCAGCCGCTTCAACCTGCCAGGCCCGCGAATGCCAGCCCTCGCCAATTAAAACGGGGAGCGAAGCCGTCGCAGCGAAAGATTTCAGTAACCAGGTATGCAGGGTTTGCGATGTCATAACTGTGGTAAAATACGCAAAAGTAAAATTACACGGTCAAGCATTTATTTTAAAAATTTAGACTTATCTAAAAATATTATACATTTGTCCTAAATTTTTATTTCTGATTATTAAACAATAGTACACAAGCGGGGTTTTTACGCTATACTGATGACAAAATGATCTCTCAAACAGAAGAAAACTACCTCAAGGCCATTTTTAAAGTAGTGGAACGCGGACTAAATCCAGCGCTTACCAATGCAATTGCGGCCGAAATGCAAACTACGGCTGCCTCGGTAACCGATATGCTGAAGCGCCTGGCCGAAAAAAACCTCATTACGTACGAGAAGTACCGCGGCGTACAACTCACGGAAGAAGGCAACCGGCTAACGACCGCATTGGTGCGCAAACATCGCTTGTGGGAAGTGTTTCTGGTCGAAAAACTGCATTTTACCTGGGATGAAGTGCACGAGTTCGCCGAACAACTCGAACACGTACAGGGAGATATACTGGTCAACCGGCTCGATACATTTCTCGGTTATCCGCGTTTCGATCCGCATGGCGATCCGATTCCCGACGCCGAGGGTCGCTGGCTTTTTCGGCCGCAGGCCTTGCTGGCTACTTTGCAACCGGGAGATCGGGGCGTCATTACAGGCGTGCAGGATCACGCTTCCAGTTTTTTACAGTACCTCGATCAGGTGGGCATTGCCCTGGGCATTCCGCTGGAATTGCTAGAGCGTTTCCCCTACGATCAGTCGGTGCGGGTACGCATTCAGGATACAATGGAAATTGTATTGAGCGAAAAAATTGCCCAGAACCTGTTTATCAAAATTTCCTGATTTAACCAACTTACACCCCGTCAATTGCGCGATAATGAACAAAGTAAGTACAAATGAAGCCTCTTTATCTGAAGTACATGGCACCGTAGAAACGGCGGTCAAGGGCAGTTTTTGGCGCCGGTTACTCGCCTTTTTGGGGCCCGCCTATCTGGTTAGCGTCGGTTATATGGACCCGGGCAACTGGGCTACCGACCTGGCTGGGGGTAGTCGTTTTGGCTACGCGCTTTTGTGGGTGTTGCTGATGTCGAACCTGATCGCCCTGCTGCTGCAAAGCCTCAGTGCACGCCTCGGCGTCGTAGCGCACCGCGATTTGGCCCAGGCTTCGCGGGAATTGTATCCACGGGCCATCAATCTATTTTTATACGTGCTGGCAGAAATTGCCATCGCCGCCTGCGATCTGGCGGAAGTAGTCGGCATGGCCATCGGGCTACAATTGCTTTTTGGATTGCCTTTGGTGTGGGGCGTGGCGGTAAGTGTACTGGATGCATTTTTGCTGCTTTGGCTAATGCACTGGGGCATTCGCAAACTGGAAGCGTTCATCATTGGGTTGATTGTGGTCATTGGCGGCACTTTTTTGATCCAAATGATCCTGGCTAAGCCGGTTCTGAGCGAAGTGGCCGTGGGTTTTATCCCAACTATCCCAGGGCCGGAGGCACTCTTTATCGCCATCGGCATTATTGGTGCTACCGTAATGCCGCACAATTTATACCTGCATTCGGCCCTGGTGCAAACGCGCAAAATAACCCAGACGCCGCAGGGTATCCGGCAGGCGATCCGCTTTAATATTATCGATTCAGCCATCGCGCTTAATCTCGCCTTGTTTGTCAATGCGGCCATTCTTATTTTGGCGGCCGCTGTTTTTTATAAAAACGGCTATAATGGCGTTTCCGAAATCCAGGATGCGCACCGTTTGCTGGAGCCATTGTTGGGCAAGAGTTACGCGCCCGCACTATTCGCCATTGCGCTGATTGCCGCCGGACAAAGTAGTACGGTCACCGGTACGCTGGCCGGACAAATCGTCATGGAAGGATACCTGCACCTGCGCATTGCGGCCTGGTTGCGCCGGTTGATCACGCGTTTGCTGGCAGTCGTGCCGGCTATTCTGGTCATCACCATTTTGGGAGAATCGGCTACGGGAAATATGCTGGTATTGAGCCAGGTAATACTGAGTATGCAACTGGGTTTTGCGGTTATTCCGCTGCTGCACTACGTCAGCGACAAAAAGCGCATGGGCGAATTTGCCATTGGCTTTTGGGCCAAATTGGGCGGTTGGTTGAGCGCGGGCATTATTGTTAGCCTCAACATTCGCTTAGTGTGGGACCAGGTGTCGCACTGGCTGGCAGTAGCGGGTGATAATGTCTGGGCGATTCAATGGCTGGTGATACCGGCTTTATTGATCACTGCGGCTACGCTGGGATATATTACGCTGCGGCCATTGCTGCATCACATACCGATTATCAAAAAAGTAACCCCCGTGCCGCATGGTGTTTTTCAAATTGTAGCGCCTACGCAAACGCCTGTTTATCAAAAAATTGCCATCGCGCTTGACTTTTCAGCGGCCGATACGAAGACTATTCAGCATGCACTACAGGTAGGCGGAAAATCAGCGCAGTACCTATTGCTCCACGCCGTCGAAACAGCCGGCGCGCTCGTCATGGGATCTGATATCCAGGACCTGGAAACCCAGGAAGACCGCCAAAACCTAGAAAAATATGTCGAAAATCTGCGCGCACTCGGTTACAATTGTGAAGCCGCGATCGGTTATGGACCGGCCAAACGCGCCATTCCTACACTGGTAAATGAGAAAAAAGTCGATTTACTGGTCATGGGCGCGCACGGCCATAAAATGCTCAAAGACTTGATTTTTGGGACGACGGTTGGAGCAGTGCGCCACGCGGTATCGATTCCGGTGCTGATTGTGCGGTAGTATTAGCAGTCGGAAAGAATTGGGGTTAAACCTGAATTCAGGTATCTTTGCCCACTAAAACAAGAAATAATGCGTACATTTTCATCTATCTCAACCAGCCATTCCGAACCGTTGAAAAAAACGCGTCGTAATATCCCCGCCGTATTGGTCAGAGAAGTGGTTAATGGCATTCCTTTTTATTATTCCGGTTACCGCGCTGTGCTCAATAAAACAAAAAAATTAGAAGATATTATGGGAGATAGCGGACTACAATCCCTGTTAAAAAACACCATTGGGGATTTCCTAAAGTTCCAGATAGATCGTAAAAAATACTATGTATTGGCTGGCGAAACAGGCAGTCACCTTAATCAAGGCAATAATTTTGGGCTTGACATCGCCATTTATGACCGACAGATTCTTACCCCGGATAAGATTACGGTCAAATATATTGATGTGCCACCGAAAATTGTACTTGAAATTGATGTGAAGGTTGAAATGTCTGATGGCAATCTTTTTGAACATTATATTGTTCCCAAAATTCAACAACTGTTTGTGTTTGGTACTGAAAAAGTCATCTGGATATTTACCAAAAGCAAAACGATCATTTATGCTACTGCTGCCGAGCAGTGGACATTTCCTGCATGGGAAAGCAACTTGGAAATTATGCCCGGTGTTAGCGTGAATATCGCCCATTTGATGGAAGCAGAGGGAATCAATCTGGAGGTTTTACCGTGACAAAAAATGGCAGCACAGGTAACTTTCCTGCGCTGCCATTAATTTTATGCGTTATGCTTGCTTAAGCATTGGCTAGTTACGCCTCTGCCTCCGGCTTCTTGCCGTCTTTATTCCATTGTTCCAACAGGCGAATCCCCAGCAAATCCACAATCGAACTGCCACCTTCGCCACTGCCGCCGGCAATCAGTACATCCGGGATAATTTTCACCCCTTCTTTACCGATAATTTCCATGATTTTCAGGCGGGTAAACTGCTCGCCGCCCATGGCTTCTACCTGTAGTTCATACGACTCGGCGTTCGATTTACCGATGGCCAGGATTTTCGAGGCTTCGGCTTCACCGGTTACGCGGGTGCGTTCGGCATCCGCATTACCCATCAGTCTGACTTTTTCTGCTTCTGCACCGGCAATCAGTTTGACGCGTTCGGCCTCGGCGCCGGCCTGAATCTTAATTCCCTGCGCTTCCCCATTGGCTTTTTTCACAGCTGAATCGGCGATGCGCTCCGCGATTTGTACACCCTGCTGGGCTTTGACAATTTCTCGCTGCATATCGGCAATAGCGGTTTCTTTTTCCAATGCCTGGCGGGTTTCCTGCGCCAGCCGCTGGTTTTCATAGGTCGCTTTTTGTTCCTCGGCCAGTTTACGGTCGGTCAATGTTTTCATCAGGCTTTCAGGCGGTACGATGTCGCCGATGAGTGTATCGACACCATGTACGTTGTACTCGATCAACACGGCGCGGATATGTTGCTTCGCCGAATCCTGCCGTTCTTTGCGCTGGGTGAGGAATGAAATTACATCCGCACTTTGCGCCGAGTTCCGGAAATAGTTGCCGATAGTAGGCTCCAATACCTGACTGACCAGATTCATCATGGTGCCAAAGCGCGCAATTACCTTGGGCGCTTCGCTGGCAGGGATGTGAATAATCTGCGACACATCCAGATTGAATGGAAAACCGTCTTTGGACCGCACGGTAATGGTCGACAAATGCCGGTCCAGATTGTGGCTTTCATTGCGCGCGTTGGCCCAGTTCAACACCAGATTGGTGGTTGGCACCAACTCCACTTTCATGGTGTACGGGTTGAGCGGGTAACGACCGGGACCATAAGGATCATTCCAGACGCCCTTCTGACCTTTGCTCACGATATTACCGTGTTTGAATTCATCACCGCTCACATCTACGCCTTCCGCACCGACATAAGAGTTGACGACGCCGACAGAGCCAATTGGAATAGTCATCATTTCGACCTCTTCCACCTGCGCAAACCAGGGGTTGAAGTTGTATAATCCTGCTAATACTACCTGTTGCTGCAAACCGCGACTACCGCCTTTGCGCAGAAATGCATCGGCATCCTGGAAATTGTTGTGTCCGTCGGTGATACGACCGGCAATGTTCCCCGCCTCAATGGGCTCACCGTCGAGCGTAGTAATAATACCCACTTTATTTTCCTCGATTTTGGTCATTTCCGCCAGGGAAATATCGAACAGGAAAGGGTTGATCCGATACGTACCTGCCGTCAAATAATAGGCTTGCCGTCCTTTTTGGCCGCCGTTTGTCAAAAAAGCGGCGGAATCCTGGAAAGAGTCACATTGTACGGCTGGGGCCAGTACGCGACCCGTCTGCAATTCCGTCCCATCCTTGGCGACCAGCAGGCCGATTTTACCATTGGGAATGATCGTCAACGGATGCAGGGTAATGTCAAATTGCCAGATCCATTTCCAGAAATGAATACCCGGCGGCAGGGTTTGCGCCTGATAACCGGCTTCGCCTTTGGTAGCGATTATGCGCCCATCGGGCAAAGATTTATGGTCGCCAAAAAGGACAAATTTTTTGGTTTCCAGACCGATTTTATCTTCCGGGATAAAGACAATACCGAGCAATTGAAACAGGGCACGGTAAAAAATAGCTGACAGCACCAAGGCTATCACCCACCAGTAGGCAAGAACTTTTGCAAAGAATTCCATAAAGAAAGGATGATTTTGGTTTAATAAATGGGGGAAAGCGGGAAAGTTGGCAATGTGTTGATGTTGTTGAAACAGCGAAGCACTGTCGGACGTTCTCACCGGCTCCCGGTTTGAAAACATGGACAAATCAATCGGAAGTTTTGTTATCCATTTGACTAAGACGGACGAATGTGTTTGAAAAAACGACCGGATATGGAAAAACTTACACGAATGCTGGCAGTTGATGTAATTTTGTGGAGGTAGAAACAGTTGATCCCTTTGTATTTTTTTATCAGAACACGCTCTATGCGCATCATTTTAACTACTTTGTTTGCTCTTTCTGCAGGACTTGTTTTGGCGCAAGACCCTATTTTTTCGCAGTTTTACGCCATGCCCTTGCAAATAAATCCGGGTTTCGCCGGTAGCTCCAATGCACCGCGACTGGGGGTAGCCTATCGCAACCAATGGTCGGGTTTTCAAAATGCGTACCGCACGTATGCGGTTTTTTACGAACAGAGTCTGGACCGGTTAAATAGTGGTATCGGCTTTCAGGTCGAAGGGGATAACGCCGGCAACGGGATCCTGCGCACCACCCGTTTCAACGCCAATTATGCCTACCGCCTGGGCATTACCGACGACGTGGCCTTAAAGTTGGGCGTAGAAGCAGGACTGTTCCAAACCAATCTCGATTGGGACCAACTTGTTTTTCCAGATCAGATTGATCCGCTTAATGGCACAGGCCTTACGACTTCCGAACTGCGGCCTGATGCTGCCAACCGCTCCCAACTCGACATTTCCGCAGGAATGTTGCTTTTAACCGAACGCTGGTATGTGGGCGCAGCTATCAAACACATCAATTCACCCAATGAAGGAATTCTCCTGATTAATGACAATGTATCACGCGGATTACCCCTGCGGTACACCTTACATAGTGGGATAGAATTGATTGTTAAGAAGGGCAATAAACGCCGGGAGGCCGCGTTTATCTCACCGAACTTTTTATTTGTGGCACAGGGTCCTTACAAACAATTAAACGTAGGAGCATACGCCAGTGTAGATAAAATCTTCGCCGGAGCGTGGTTTCGGCATACTTTTCGCAATGCGGACGCTGCCATTTTAATGCTCGGATTTCGGCACGATGTATTTAAAATTGGGTTGAGTTACGATCTTACTGTGTCGGGATTAGCGGGACAAACTGGCGGAACGTACGAACTAACTGTGGGTCTTCAATTGGACCAGTCAGAACGTAACAAACGCAAAAAGAATACCCCTGACATTAATAATTGTCTTAAGATGTTCCAATAATCAGAGTTTATTCGTTAAAATTTGGACGTTGGAACCGAGAAATGTTTTATTTGACTACTTTTGCTGCTCATTTTTTTAAACCTGTTTTTTAATACAATGAAGAAAACACTCATTCACGGGTTAAGCTTTGTCCTGCTGGTCTTTGTGCTGGCCAGTTGCGGGAGTAAGAAAGAACGCTCCGCGACTACTGGTTGGAAGTATAACGATCAGAAGTGGGGCGGCTTCGAGAAATTGGACTATGAAGGTCAGGCAACCGGCCCTAACC
>JBBRDQ010000217.1:0-8258 GCA_038203695.1 Chitinophagales bacterium | reverse complement strand
GTAATTCGTAATTCCTAATTCGTAATTTATTCGTAATTCACCGTCAAAAATAATTCGTAATTCGTAATTCCTAATTCGTAATTTATTCGTAATTCACCGTCAAAAATAATTCGTAATTCGTAATTCGTAATTCGTAATTTATTCGTAATTCCTAATTCCTAATTCGTAATTAACATTAAAGTCCCGCTTCCACCAGATATCGCTCCGCGTCCAGCGCGGCCATACAACCAGTTCCAGCGGCGGTGACGGCCTGGCGATAGATTTTATCCTGCGCATCGCCACAGGCAAAGACGCCGGGAGTATTGGTGAACGTACGGCCCGGTTCGGCGGTAATATAACCGGTATGATCGAGCGTCAGCCAGTTTTTGAAAATATCGGTATTGGGTTTGTGGCCGATGGCTACAAAAAAACCGGTAATATCCAGGTGGCTGACTTCGTGGGTGACATTGTTGCGGATACGGGCGCTGACAACGCCATTGCCATCACCGATCACTTCCTGGGTTTCGGTATTCCAGTGTACGATCAGGTTGGGGGTATTTAAGACGCGCTCCTGCATAATTTTCGAGGCGCGCATCTCATCGCGACGGACGATCAGGTGCACCGTTCTGCAGATTTTAGCCAAATAAGTGCTTTCTTCAGCCGCTGTATCGCCGCCGCCAACAATGGCCACGTCTTTTTTGCGGAAGAAAAAACCATCGCAGACTGCGCACGCGGAAACACCGCGGTTTTCATATTCGTGTTCGCCTGGAATACCCAGCCATTTGGCACTGGCACCGGTCGCAATGATGACCGCAGGAGCCTGAATCTCGTTCCCGCTTTCGCCCCATGCCTTATGAATCGGGCCGGTAAAATCGACTTTAGTGATCATTTCATGGCGAATATCCGTTTCAAAACGCACCGCCTGGTGTTTGAAATCCTCCATCATTTCCGGCCCCATGCGCCCTTGCGGATAACCGGGATAATTCTCCACGTCGTTGGTAATCATCAATTGGCCACCTGGTTGGGGGCCGGTAAACAGTACGGGATTTAAACCCGCACGGGCAGCGTAGATCGCAGCGGAATAACCCGCCGGTCCGGAGCCGATAATGAGGCATTTTACTTTTTCCATAATGGGTGCAAAAGTAGCAAGTCCACGCTTGGCGGGCTCACTTTTTAAATTTTAATTTACGGCAGGCGTAGGCACATGGGGTACAATTCAGCCGGAATGTCCGCTGAAAGACGACCTACACTAACAGCATATTTAACAATTTTACAGTCCGTCAGTTGCCACGTCCCGGTTAATTTTGCGAATTAGCCCCCGTAATACCGCACCTGCGCCCACTTCGACAAATTCAGTGACGCCGTCGGCAATCATATTTTCAATGGTCTGCGTCCAGCGCACCGGCGCGGTCAATTGCGCGATCAGGTTGTTGCGGATTTCTTCCGGATCAGTGACGGGAAGCGCGTGTACATTTTGGTAGACCGGACAAATCGGTGTATTAAAAGGAGTAGCCTCGATGGCCTGCGCGAGTTCATCCTGAGCAGGCTGCATCAACGGCGAGTGAAAAGCGCCGCCTACCGGCAAAACCACTACCCGTTTTGCGCCGGCTTCAGTCAGTTTCGCGACTGCGATTTCGATGCCTTTTTTGGAGCCTGAAATAACCAGTTGACCCGGAGAATTGTAATTCGCCGCCACCACAATTTCAGCATTGATGGTGGATAAAACCTGCTCCACCGCCGCATCTTCCATACCCAATACGGCGGCCATGGTACTTTCCTGCAATTCACAGGCTTTTTGCATCGCGATGGCGCGCTGACTTACCAGGCGCAACGCATCTTCAAAAGAGAGCGCGCCGGCAGCGGCCAAGGCGGTAAATTCCCCGAGCGAGTGCCCCGCCACAGCATCGGGCTGAAACGCATCGCCGGCAATCTTGGCACGGATAATACTTTCCAGAAAAACAGCCGGTTGGGTCACTTCTGTCCGCGTCAGGTCTTCCTTGCTGCCTTCAAACATCACATCGGTGATACGCCAGCCGAGTATCGTATTAGCCTGTTCGTACAGGGCTTCAGCGACGGGATTTTCGTGGTAAAGTTCTTTACCCATGCCTTCTGCCTGCGAGCCCTGGCCGGGAAAAACGTATGCTTTCATAGTGAATGATGCGCGATGAATGATGAATGAAAAGTTTAGGTATCAATAATGGCTTACAAAAACAGTGGTTTCAGCGCCGTCCAGAGTTGGCCTTTCAGCACCCTGTCGGGTTCCAGCACAGATAAAGCATCGGCAAAAAGCCAGGTAGTTCCGTAAAAAGAGAACGGCTGGTAGCGTGGTGCCGTGATAGTGAGGCCCAACTGGTCGGGTTGAAGTCCGAAAACTAAAACGAATTCCGCGGGTTTAGTGCTTAATACGCTGCTAATGGAGATTGGTTGGTCGGGCGGGGCAACGCAAAAAAAGGTATCGTTGTCCAGGTTTAAATTGGCCGCGGATAAAACTTTTTCCAAAAAGAGCCGGTTAGTGATGACCGTCGGTTCGGCGTTGGCCACGATTAGAATACGACGCGCAAAATTTCCTTTCGCCAGGGTCAGCAAATCAAGATCGGGGGCAAGAAAAATTAATTCGTCGGGCAGGAACATTTTTTTATATTTTTACAGCAGCGTGTCCAAGGCAATCTCCAGGTATCCTTTTCGGCAAATTAAGTATTTTTACTATTTTTTTCGCCGATTAAAGATACATAATTTTGAAAATACCCGGGTTCATTTCCTTATTTTGAAATAAAATTTTTTTGGTCCGCAAAGTTACCGTATTTTTGCAGCATCAAAATACAACTTTTTTCACCTTCGTCAAATTTCCTGCACATGGCAATGAAGTATCCAATGACGGTCTCCACCACAAATCATTCCAGACTCGATTCGGTTGATTTTTCCAATCTCACCTTTGGCAAGGTAATTTCTGACCACATGTTTATCGCCGACTACGACGGTAAAGAATGGGTAAATGCTCGTATCGAGCCTTACCAGAATATGTCTATTGCGCCGTCCAATCTGGCATTACACTACGGTCAAAGTATTTTTGAAGGTTTGAAAGCGACCAAACGCAATGGCGAACCCGTACTTTTTCGTCCGGAAATGAATGCCCGCCGAATGAACGCTTCGGCCGAGCGCATGTGCATGCCGCAAATCCCGGAAGACCTCTTCCTGCAAGGCGCCAAAGCGCTGGTTGATCTGGACCGCGACTGGATCCCGGGAATGGAAGATTACTCGCTGTATGTGCGACCGCTGATGTTTGCGACCGACGAATATTTTGGTGTGCATACGTCTGAAAAATATACGTTCCTGATTTTTACCGGCCCGGTAGGTCCTTATTACCCGAAACCCGTTAAGCTGTGGGTAGAGGAGGTTTTCACCCGTGCTGCACAAGGTGGAGCGGGCGAAGCCAAATGCGCCGGCAACTACGGCGCATCCCTGCTGCCAGCCATGCGTGCCAAACAGGCCGGTTACGATCAGGTCATGTGGATGGATGCCGACGAGAAAAAATATGTACAGGAAGTGGGTACGATGAATCTCTTTTTCGTCATCGACGGAAAAGTGATTACCCCGGCTACGACCGGAACGATCCTGCGCGGCATTACCCGGGAGAGTTTGATGATGCTGCTCAAGGAATGGGGTTACAATGTCGAAGACCGTTTGTTGAGCATTGCTGAAATCGCTGACGCCTACTGGCGGGGCACGTTACAAGAGTGTTTCGGCACCGGCACGGCAGCAGTGATCAGCCATGTGAGTGATATTACCTGGCGCGACCGCAAACTCGAATTACCACCGGTGAATGATGAAAGCCGCCCGATTGCCAATCGCCTCAAAAACTACATTAACCGCCTGCGGATGGGTCTGGAGAAAGATACACATGGCTGGTTGATGAGTTGCGAAAACACCGGCGTACTAGCACTGGTACAGGAAAAAGAAATGGCACACTAAGCACCCGGGTTTCAATCCGTTGGGCTTTTATAATATGTACCGCCCCTGCTGCAACCTGGTTGTAGTGGAGGCGGTGGTGTTTTTGGGGCAGATTGCCGGCGATTTTATCCCCGGATAATCTTCGATGTTAAAAAACAATCCTTTATACAGGCGTAACCAATGATCTGGACATCGTCTGGACGAACATTTTGCAGATAATGATGGTCTTCGAAAAATTTTTACCGGAAATTTTTTTGCTACAATCTCATTTACTTTGAATACTACCCGCATATTGAATGGGCGATCGCCGGGGAGAAACAAATAGAAGACTCCGTCCCCCCTATTTCCACGGCCAAATTTAAAATCCGCCACGCGCTCCTGACTGACCGTCACCTCCGACCGTTCCTGCGGTTTCAGGCGGTTGGAACTCTGTTTTTTATCCTGTTCCATTGACCTGGCCATGCAACTATTTGAAAAATGGCTGGTCTATAAACCGCGAATTTTTCTGGTGACGGTGAAAGCCGATCTACAGTTAGTAGCCGCCGAACTGCTTACCTCAACGACCCACGCATTTACAAATAACACAAAATAAATCTATAAATTCGTTCAACATGAAACAACTATTCCTGCCCGTCCTGATCTGGACATTGGCAATCAGCCAAATCCTTGCCCAGAAAACCCTGCCGTTAGGGGCAGTCGCTCCGGTGAATACGCTCGCCCTTTCGGCCCAAAAAATATTACAGCAGGCGGGTTTCAATACAAACAGGCCCGGCAATCCGCAAGGCATTCAATCGCGTTCTACGCCCTTGCAACTGGACTCTACCAAACGCTTCACGAATTATCCGCTAAATGGCCAGGACTCCACGCCGATAGTTCGCACCATTTACCAATACCCGCAAACCCACGTGTCAGTAGCTACAGAAGCCCAGCTCATCAACGATATCTGGAGACCAATGGACCGGGCGACCACAACGACCGATGCACTGGACCGCATCATCCATATTTCTGCAGAGGATTATGATAATCAGGCCGGGAACTGGGTCAAGGGCAGTCAGTTGAAACTGTTTCCGCATGGCAATTCCCTGACGTTAATTGATTCTATCCTCGTTTCCGAATGGCAGGAAGACGTAACGGCATGGGTGCAGGTGTTCAGCCTTCAATACATTTTCGATGCCCAGAACCGGCTGCAAAAAACGCTTGCTTCGTTCGATTTTGACGGGCAACCGGGATTTACCGTCGATACCTACTTCTATGACGCCAATAACGACAATCACCTGATCGAATCTTCTATTATGGTGAGCGGTTTTTCTTTGCCAACCGGCAAACAGGACCTGTCTTATGTCAATCATTTGTTGATCCAGACCATTGAATTCACTTCCAACGGCCTCGGAGGATTTATGCCGGTTACGCGTACTACCTACGCTTACAATGCACAAAATCAGGTAAAACAAGAGAATACTTACAACTGGGTGGAAGGCATCAACGATTGGAGCCCTGACCAGATCATTATTTCCGGCTATGATAACAATATGCGTTTGATTACAACCGAAACAGAAACCTTTGAACAAGGCCAATCGATTGGGAAACAAAAAGTTATGTATGGCTATATGCAGGATGAATACCTATCCGTAGAATCCAATTACACCTGGGATAACGCGCTCAACCAGTACACCCTGAATTACCGCGAATATTACTATTACAGTGGTGGATCTTCAGCAGTACTTCCTGCACCACGCAACACAGCACCGCTACAGATCGCACCCAATCCGACCACCGGGTTAGTCCGGGTGTCCATCGCTGCAGAGGCACACGTACAGGTATTCGACCTGTCGGGCCACCTGCTGTCTTCGCAGATCGTACAGCCAGGCGACAACTTGAACCTGACCACCTTGCCAGCCGGGATTTACCAGGTGACGGCGCAAAATGACGCGGCTTTTTACACGGGAAAAGTGGTGAAACAATAAGCGCCAGCATTAAAAAAATCCTGGCAATTACAGGTAATTGCCAGGATTTTTTTAATGCTTATCGTTTCACCAACGACAAAGTATGCACCGTCTGGCTCGATAAGACGGTTACTGTATAATTACCCGCCGGCCCGTTCTTTTAGTAGCCTTTGTTGGGAAAATGTTAAATAAAAAGGCTTTTATTGACGAAAAAATAGTAAAAACGGCCCTGCACAACAGCAGTCCGCACGCGGCGGAGCGATGGCCATATCCATCGCTCCGCATCCTATCGGAGGCAATTCAATCACCTCATTTCACGAATAATTGTTTTAACTGATCGACGATCTGTCCACCTCCGGAGAGGGTGATCGTGTGGATTTTCTCGGCGATTTTCTCCACGTATTCCATCTCTTTGAGTTTGAACAACATGGCGTTTTCTTCCATCAGTTTGGCGGTGTTCATCAGGCTGCGCGTAGAAGCGGTTTCTTCCCGGCGCATGATGACATTGGCCTGGGCGCGTTTTTCGGCCACCAGCACCTGGTTCATAATGTCCTTGATCTCGCCCGGCAGGATGATGTCTTTTATGCCGAAACCGGCCAGTTGCACCCCCAGTTCGCGGGCTTTTTCTATCGCATTTGCCATAACTTGTGCGGCTACCTGTTCTTTGCTTTCCATCAATTCGTCAAAGGTCAGTTTGCCGACGATCTCGCGCAAAGCCATTTGCATCTGCGTGTAGAGTTGTTTGTCGAAGTCCTTGTTTTCCACCAGTGCTTTGACCAGGTCCACGACGCGGAATTGCACGGTGAAGTTGATCCGCAACTGGGCTTTGTCTTTGGTCAGCACTTCCTGCCCGCCGATATCAATGGTCATTTGGCGCATATCGGCCTTGACAAGGTCCATCGTGTCGCTGTTTTTCCAGAAATAATACGTGCCACCGGTCAGCGTACGCGTCATTACCCCGTTGACAAACAAGACGCCCTGTTCGAACGTATCGACCTTGAACATCCGGATATTAGGATACAATGCCCCGCGGTCGATCAGGTTTTTATCGATCTGATCGTCGATGTGGATCGTCCGCATATTCGCCTTAATGGTGGTGTGCACCGTAGCGCCTTTCCAGAAAGCGTACTTTCCGGTGACCAGCACCTGCCGGAAGTTGCCGTCTTTGTACAATAAAGCGATTTCACTGTCGGCCACTTCGACGACATCGAGCAATTCAGCCAGACCGGCGTGTTGCAACAAGACGTTCAAATCGTGTTTCGGCAAAAAAATGGCCGACATGTCGTATACCTCGACCACCGTGCTGAAGGCTACCCAGTACTGGCCAGTGGTTAATACCCGGACCAGTTGACCATTTTTGAAAACCAGGCCCACCTGGTTGATTGGAATTGTAATGTGTTTCATTGTGTATCGTGCGTTAATAAGGTTCGAAAAAAGACCCACCGCGACGCATCCGTTTGCCGGAAGCGGAAGTTTTGGCGGCAGCCGGCAGCGCATAGATCGTTGTGTTGAAACCGTACACAGCCTGCACGCACCGGCGTTACACCTGTGCATGACCTGCTATCCCGTAGCATTCAACCATTGATTTATGCTGTACCGGCCGCGTAAAAAACCTGCAAAGTCTCCGGCAAACTACTGACAATCAGCAGGATACGCCCGGTTGGTCCGTTGGGCGATTTGAAAAGTGCCCTTCTTTCGTGGGTAATGGATTAACAGTCCAGTGCATTACCATTATGCAATCCGAGTCATCGTCGGAGCAGGATTCGAACCTGCAAACCATGGTGTGTTGCTCTAACCGCTGAGCTACTTCCGGAGAAGGTGGGAATCGAACCCACGACCGACACATGTCAGACTCAATCTACGCTCCCGACCTGCAAATTGTACCGCACGCGGCCAATACATCGGCGCCATCCAGAAACGCCCGACCAGGGATCAGTAAGTTTAAACCGTCTACTCTTTATGATCAAAACGATGAAAATTCATCATTCCTCATTATTCATCATTATCATCTATTGCCTACCGTCCCCCGTCAATCTTCCCGGCTGCCGTCGTCCGCCATACGCACCATTTTTGGCGAAAACTGGGCGACAACATCCACTAATTCCTGCTGCGAAGCCATCACCTGGTGAATATCCTTGTACGCCATCGGCGCTTCGTCCAGTCCACCGCCGATCAGCGACACGCCCATATCCTGCAAAATCGTGCGCAGTTCGGCTTTGCTGATGTTTTTATTGGCCTGCGTACGGCTCATCTGGCGACCCGCACCGTGCGAAGCCGAGTTGATTGCCGAGGCATCGCCTTTGCCGCGCACTAAGAATCCGGGCGCCGTCATGGAGCCCGGAATAATCCCCATCACGCCTTTACCGGCCGGCGTTGCGCCTTTGCGGT
>JBBRDQ010000216.1:0-8421 GCA_038203695.1 Chitinophagales bacterium | reverse complement strand
CTTTTGGAGACGCTGCTTTTTCTGTAATGCCTTGTACGGGTGAGTCATTGTACTCAATTATAATTACGAGTGTCCTTCGGATACGGTTTTTTATCCATCGAATTTTCTTTCTTTTTTCTTCCTTTGCCGGACGATGACCGGCACACCGCGACATACTATTTGCATACGCACGTTTTTTCTCATCGCAATCCTTGCTTTGCAGGGCATTGGATGGTTCGTAGCATGGCAAGTTGCGCGTTGGGATGCTAAAAGTGCCGCTAAGACCGCACTTAAAAATTCCGATACGCCCATTTTCAAAATTACCATAACGGTCACCCAATTATGTGCCTTACGGGTAGATGATCGCGAGATCCGCTGGCAAGGCCAGTTGTGCGATATTCAATCTGCCGTTTATCAGGGCGACTCCGTTACACTATCGCTTTATTACGACCACTATGAAGCAGCGATTCTGGATCGACTTTTTTGTTTTTTTGAACTGCAAGACGCCGATAGCCAGTTGTATGTACGCAAGACGCTGGCAAAATGGCTGGGTGCAATCTTTTTAGTAATATCCCCGCCAGTCTTGTCCTCGACGTGTGCTGTACTCACCCACCAGCCTAATTTTTCCCCGCATCGGCTCATAGCACAATATGTGCCCGGGTGTTATTACCCACCACCGGAGTAAATCTGCGGCCATCGATCATCGGTGGACCGGTGTCAAATACCGGCAATTACCAAAGCAATTACTGTCCTGACCGGCTGCGCAAAAGGTTTTACCGGAGCGCCGGGCGACGCATGTGCTTACAGAATACTTTATCGGTAAACTAATCTGCCCGCCTGTCAATGGATAGGTGAGTGGATAACTCATTCATGTTCAATGAAAAAAATATTTATATTCTCAATATTCGTGCTTGTGGCAAGTTGCCTTACTGCACAAACTGCTCCGGATACCATACTGGAAGTAGTACCCTTGCGGGAAACCGTCATTTCGGCCACCCGGACTACCCAAAGCCGTACGGCGGTAGCACAACAGGTAACGGTAATCAATCGCGCTACCATTGCGCAAACCAATGCGCAGAATACGGCAGATCTGCTGCAAAACTCAGGCGTTGTATTTGTTCAAAAAAGTCAGCAAGGTGGCGGCAGCCCGGTGTTGCGCGGTTTTGAAGCCAGTCGGGTGCTGCTGGTGGTCGATGGCGTTCGGATGAATAACGCCATTTATCGGGCCGGGCACCTGCAAAATATTCTGACGACGGACAATGCCGCGCTGGAACGGGTGGAAATATTGTTCGGTCCCGCTTCTACGGTGTATGGAACCGATGCTTTGGGCGGCGCGATCAACCTCTACACCAAAAATCCGACATTCGCGGCAGCGGCGAATGGTTTTAAGGTGGATCTGGGCGCGTTTGCCCGGTATAGTACCGCAAACCGGGAAAAAACGGTCCATGTGGACCTGAATCTCGGCGGTCACAAAATTGCGGCATTGACTTCTTTTACAACGAGCGATTTTGGCGATGTACGCATGGGTCGAAACAATGGGTTCGCTCCTTTTTTCGGCAAGCGAAATTATTACGTCGACCGTATCGAGGGGCGCGATTCTTTAGTAGTAAACAGCGATCCGTACGTGCAAAAATACAGCGGTTACCGCCAGTATGATTTGCTCGAAAAGATCGTCTTTAAGCCTACCGAAAACACCAGTCACACCCTCAATATTCAGTACAGCGATGCATCGGATATTCCCCGCTACGACCGACTGACCGATCCCGGCCCCGGCAATGTCGGTCTCAATTCTGCGGAATGGTATTACGGTCCACAGAAGCGATTGATGGCTGCCTATACGTTCCGTGTCAATACATTAGGTTGGTTCAATAGTGGCTTGCGCGCCACTGCCAGTTACCAGGACGTGCAGGAAGGCCGCAATAGTCGCGCCTTCCGCAGAAACGGACTGACCAGCCGCATCGAAAAAGTAAAAGTGTATGGACTGACCGTCGATGCCCAGAAAACCTGGAATAGTCAGTCGCTGCACTTGGGGGTAGATGCCCAGTACAATGACGTAAACTCGACCGCTACCTCCACCAACGTTAGCAACGGCACCGTTTCACCTGCCAGCACGCGTTATCCGGATGGCGGCAGCAAGGTCACCAATGCCGCTGTATATGCTACGCACAATTGGCAATTTTCCAATGCTTCGGAATGGTCATTTAGTGAAGGTATGCGGGTGGGTTTTGCCAGCCTGACGTCGAAATTCATGGACAAGTCTTTTTTTCCCTTCCCGTTTGATGCGATTTCACAAAAAAGCCCGGTTGTGTCCGGTAGTCTGGGGGTAGTCTGGGATGGTGGTGCAGGCTGGCGTGCAGCGGTCAATGGCTCCACCGGATTCCGCATGCCGAATGTGGATGATCTGGCTAAGGTATTCGAATCGGCTGGCGGCGCGCAATTGATCGTCCCCAATCCGGACATCAAACCCGAAAAAACCTATAACCTGGATCTTAACGTCACCCGCTATATCAACGACCGGCTGCGCTGGGAAAATGTGTTGTGGACGACTGCGTTCCGCGATGCGATCGTCACGGATGTGTTTCAGTTCAATGGCCAATCCACCATCGAGTACGACGGCAAGCCGACCACGGTGGTGGCCAATCAAAATAAGCGCAAAGCCAATCTCTGGGGATTTAGCACCGGCCTGGATGCGGACATCTATGAAAATCTGGCCGCTTATTGCTCCGTCGCCTATACGCATGGACGAATTATTGAAGAGAACGGCGACAGTCCGCTGGACCACATCCCACCGGTATATGGCCGGATTGGTTTGCGGTATCATACCAGTCATGCTACGCTGGAATGCTTTAGCATTTTCAACGGCAAAAAAGCCCTCGAAGATTACAACTTGGAAGGGGAAGATAATTTGCAATACGCTCCGCCGGGTGGCATGCCAGGCTGGATGACGCTTAACTTGCGCGGCAGTTATAGTTTTGGCAAGTACCTGACCATCCAGGCTGGTATTGAAAACATCCTGGATACGCAATACCGCAATTTTGCTTCCGGCATCAATGCGCCGGGACAGAACTTTTTCGTGACGTTGCGCACCAATGGCTGGTAAGTAAAGGCGTGAAATTTGTAAGGCTACGTGTTATTGACAACGCCTGTTCGAAAGCGGGCGTTATTAATAACACGTAGTCATAGTTTTCAGAAAATGGAATTTATGCTTTGGCAGATAACTGGATAATTTACACCCAAAATGGCGCTACGCATGCTGCTTATGATTCTTTACGACTTTTTAGAGTATAAAATCCTCCCAATAATGATATTTTCCATGTTTTCCGTGGTAGCAAATGCCCAGAACTTACTAAGAAATCCTTCATTTGAAAGAGTAGACACGAATGCTCGCGAAAAGTGCTCAATTAACTTTAAGTATGTTGATGTGCTTTCAGATTGGCGGGGAGTAAACACCGTAGATTTTGCAACCATTTCCGAACCATTTACGATTCACAGTGGTCAGCCCAAAGTGCGCCCATTTTCAGGGAGTTCTATGGCAGGAGTATATTTGATCGATATGGGTGATGACCAGGTACCTGAATATTTATTTCAACGGCTCGAATTCCCTCTTGTGGCTAATGTGCCTCATCATTTTAATGTGCATATTCATTTCAGAAACCTGGATGGGTATTTTCCTAAAAAAATTCAATTTAAACTCACACAACAAGATCCTTGTGGAAAATCCCCTCAAAATCTGGAGGGTCAAGTATTTTCAATTCCTTCTGATTTACCAACAGTAAACGATGATGCTTGGCTCGCGTTCTCTTTAGATTTTACGCCCGATAAACCATACACTTTTATTATTATGGGATCATTTGACAATCTGCCTGATGTCAAAAACAAACATAAACGAGGGCTTGGTGCTGGGATATACGCTTTTATTGACGATGTCGAATTAACGAATAACTTGCCAACAGTCATTCTGGCTAACCCGGTAATTGACAGTATTATACCTAATGCTGGCGCACCTCAGTTGAAAGATTCGGTATCGATTGGGACAACAACACTTGAGGAGCGGTTTAGAGGATACAGCGCTATTCCAAGCATATCTTTTGAGCATAATTCTTACGAAATACCTCCCATGTTTACCAAACTTTTAGACGCGCTAATTCCAGTGCTGATTAGCAAAGGGTGCGCTTTGATTATTAGTGGTCATACCGATAATACAGGCGATGCTGAGAAAAACGACCTATTATCACAGAAAAGAGCACAAAGCGTGGCAGATTTTTTCATCAGCCATGGATTCGACAAAAGCAAGATTGTCATAAAAACCTATGGCAGTACTAAGCCAGTAGCAGTGGGTGACGATGAACTTTCGTTGAGTATGAATCGAAGAGTTGAAATAGAGCAACAGTGCCAATAACAAAATGCTTTTTAAAACAACGCCTGCTTTCGAGCGGGCGTTGTCATTTTGATATTGCTGCCTTGCTTCTTTTCTCTTTATATAAAAATCGGCACCCCAAAAGCAGCATTAAATTGACTGCAAATTACCCTACTTTTGTCCCACCCAAATCCTTACTTTTTACCGCATGCTCCCGCAAAATGTCTGATATTTTCGAAAAAGTCCAGCAAACCATGGCACAAGTTGCCGCAGAAGCCCCCGCGCATGCCGAAGCATTGGAAACCTTCCGCATTCAATATCTTGGTACTAAAGGCACCATAAAAGCCTTGATGGAAGAGATGCGCAACGTACCCAATGAACGCAAACGCGAGTACGGGCAGGTAATGAATACCCTGAAACAACAGGCGGAAGAGAAGTACCAGGCGCTCAAAACGGTGCTGGATGCACAAGCGGAAAGTGCGGCAGTAGCCCAATTTGACCTTAGTGCTCCGGGCGAACCACTTGCTTTGGGCTCGCGTCATCCCATTGCTGTGACCATGAACCGCATCGTGGATATTTTTACCCGCATGGGCTTCAGCGTAGCCGACGGCCCGGAAATCGAAGACGACTGGCATAATTTCACGTCCATGAATACGCCGGAAGACCACCCTGCGCGCGATATGCAGGACACGTTTTATGTGGTGGATGCGCCAGGTATGTTGCTGCGCACCCACACTTCGCCGGTACAGGCGCGCGTGATGGAAAACCGCCAGCCGCCCATTCGCATCATTGCACCGGGGCGGGTGTACCGCAATGAGACCATTTCTACCCGCTCGCACGCCCAATTTCATCAGGTGGAAGGGTTGTATATTGACGAAGGCGTGTCGTTTGCCGATTTGAAACAGACGTTGCTCTACTTTGCGCAGGAGATGTTTGGCGCAACCAAAATCCGCCTGCGGCCTTCCTTTTTCCCGTTCACGGAGCCATCCGCAGAAATGGATATCTGGCTTGGTACGGAGACCGAAAAAAACGCCCGGCTTACCAAGGGGACCGGCTGGCTCGAAATACTCGGCTGCGGCATGGTAGATCCCCAAGTGCTGGAAAATTGCGGCATTGATGCCCAGAAATACAGCGGATTCGCTTTTGGTATGGGCATCGAACGGCAGGCATTGCGGCTCTATGAAATTGGCGATATCCGCCTGTTATTTGAAAACGATGTGCGCTTTTTACGGCAGTTCGCTGCAGCGTTGTAATGCACCAACGTATTTAGACATCGTTTAAGCACGTTCGCCGAGTTTCTATCCGGATTGCGCTAGAAAATACCGCAAGACCGTTTCCAACGATCCATTTTTGCCTAGTTTTATAAGCCTTTCTTCACAAGGTCACTCAATTCAAACGCCATGTTTCTCATTATTTTAGGCATCTTTATCATCGTTGGCAGCAGTGTTATCGCCAAGAATTTTCCAACCATTCCAGCCTTACCAACGGTGGGCCGTATTGCCGGACTAGCCACCATTTTGCTCGGCGTTTTTACGTCTTGTTTTATTCAGATTGAGGCCGGACAGATCGGTGTGCAAACGTTGTTCGGGAAAATTCAGTCCGCCCCACTTACCGAAGGACTTAACTTTGTCAATCCTTTGGTGGACGTAAAGCGGTTCGACGTAAAGACCCAGAATTATACCATGTCAGCAGTACATGACGAAGGAGACCAAGCTGGTGACGACGCCATCCGGGTATTAGCGGCCGATGGATTGGAAGTAGTCATCGACCTGTCCGTATTGTATCACATCATGCCGGAAAAAGCGCCGGACATTCTGCGTACCATCGGATTGGATGTCAAGGACAAAATTGTGCGGCCAATTACCCGGACCAAAATCCGCGACAATGCCGTTTCGTACGATGCCGTTTCGCTGTATTCTTCTAAGCGCGAAGAATTTCAACAGAAGATTTTCCAGACAATTGAAAAAGATTTTATAGAGCGCGGCATCGTGCTGGAGCAATTGCTGATCCGCAATATTCAGTTGCCGGAATCCGTCAAACTGGCGATCGAATCCAAGATCAACGCCGAGCAGGAATCACAGAAAATGAAATTTGTGCTGGACAAAGAACGGCAGGAAGCCGATCGGAAACGGGTGGAAGCGCAGGGTATTTCGGATTATCAACGTATCCTGACCACTACGTTGACCGACAAATTGCTACAATACGAACAAATCAAAGCCCAAAAGGAACTGGCCGGTTCGCCCAATGCCAAAATCGTCGTGATGAATGGCAAAGGAGCACCCCTGTTGCTGGGACAATAATTTTTTATAACCCTGTCGGCCCAGCCCTACGCCGACAGGGTTATTGCAGCAATGTGTATATGCTAAAGTCATAAAGTCACCCCGGCACTAAGTAATCTTGCCTAAGCCCAGTATTCGCGTTCAGTAACTTATGCCTGGTAATGATCCAACTTTCCGCCGTTATTATTACCTACAATGAGCAACGCAATATCGGGCGTTGTCTTGATTCTTTGGCTGGAATAGTGGATGAAATTATAGTACTGGATTCATTTTCAACCGATCATACGGCCGAAATCTGTCAGGCGAATAGCGCTGTAAAATTTTTCCAGCATATTTTTGACGGCCATATTCAGCAAAAAAACCGGGCATTAACCCTTGCAGCCCATCCATACGTACTTGCCTTAGACGCGGATGAAGCGCTGGATGACACGTTGCGTCAGTCTGTTTTATCTGCCAAAAATAACTGGTCGGCCGACGGTTACACCATGAACCGGTTAACCAGCTATTGTGGGCAATGGATACGCCACTGCGGCTGGTACCCGGACCGAAAATTGCGGCTGTTCGACCGCCGGCAAGGTGCGTGGGGTGGCACCAATCCCCACGATAAAGTTATTTTGAAAAAGGAAACAACCGTTACCCATTTGCCGGGCGACCTGTTGCACTACAGTTATTACACGATTCAGGAACACCGGGATCGCGCTCGAAAATATGCGCTAATCGCTGCGCAGGCTTTACATGAAAAAGGCAAACGTAGCACGCTCGGTCAAGTTATTCTCCGCCCGGTTTTCAAATTTTTGCGCAACTATATCCTCAAAGCAGGTTTTCTGGATGGGCGCATGGGCTGGGTCATTTGTAAAATTACGGCCTGGGAAACCTATTTAAAATACCGAACCTTGCGCGACCTGCGTTAATGCCCCGTTTTTCATGCATTTTCACCCTGCCCTATGTTTCGCTTATTTGCCACACTATTGTTTGCCGTGTTAATCCTGCATTGCACCCCACCGAAGAAAATGGGGGCCAGACCGGTCCCACATCACGCCACCAAACCCGTAACTTCCCACACTACTGCTGCGCCGATCCAACCCCTTGATTTGCCCGTAAAAAGTACGGCTGACAATGTAGCCTGGCTGGATAGCGAGCGTTTAATGCCGGTATTAGAAGAAGCCCAACGCCGTAAAAAGCCCGTTTTTGTGGAATTATATGCTTCGTGGTGTGCACCCTGCAAGGCGATGGAAGAAGATATCTTTACCCAGGTGCCTACTTTTCAGTACCTGAATGCGAATTTTCTGAACTTCCGGACCGACTTCGATTTGGAGAGTGGTAAAACCATCGCCGCTATTTATGAAGTAACCAGTTTGCCCGCGGTCTTGTTTCTCGACCCGCAAGGCGTAGTACTGGCCCGGCATACCGGGATGGCGAACCCAAGCGTACTCAAATCATTGGGAGACGCCGCCTTGTTAAAAATGAAATAACTTTTTTAATGATTAATGATTAATGGTTAACGGTTAACGGTTAATGGTTTGGACATGCCCGGATTGAGTTGACAAACTTGGAGTTGATATCAACTCACAAAATCAACTAAATTTGGGCATGCAAAAAGAAGATGTTACAAAGTTAAAAAACGAGCATTCTGGATCCCGCGAGCGGAGGTATTTTTCAGAGTCCGTCAGGAAGTTAATCGTTGAAGAAATTGATAATGGCTTGAGTAAGGCAGAAGCCAGCCGCAAGTACCAGGTAAGTAATGCAAGTATCTATAAGTGGTATGCCAGATACTCCAAACATTATCAGGCCAGTATTGTGACGGTA
>JBBRDQ010000215.1:0-8457 GCA_038203695.1 Chitinophagales bacterium | reverse complement strand
CCTGACTGCCCAACTTGGCGGCGCACAGTTGTTTCTGAAAAATGAGGGCCTGAACCATACTGGTGCCCACAAAATAAACCACTGCATCGGCCAGGTTATCCTGGCCAAAAGGCTTGGTAAACAGCGCATTATCGCCGAGACGGGTGCCGGCCAGCACGGATACGCCACGGCAGCAGTGTGCGCGCGTTTCGGTTTGGATTGCACGGTTTACATGGGTCGCAAAGACTACGAACGCCAACGCCCCAATGTGTACTGGATGGAATTGCTCGGTGCAAAAGTCGTTCCGGTGGAAGACGGCGCCCAGACCCTCAATGATGCCGTCATCGCTGCGTTCAAGGACTGGGTCGCCAATCCCGAAAGTTTTTACCTGCTCGGCTCGGCGGTCGGACCGCACCCGTATCCGGCAATGAATACGTTTTTTCAGAAAATTGTCGGCGAAGAGATCCGCCGGCAGTGCATCGAACAAACGGGACGACTGCCGGATTACTGCCTGGCGTGTGTAGGCGGCGGCTCCAATGCGATGGGTATGTTTTACGACTTTCTAGACGACGATACGGTGCAACTTATCGGCGTGGAAGCCGGCGGACGCGGCGCACGGTCCGGTGAGCATGCTGCCAAAATCCGGCAAGGGGTAGTAGGCGTTTTCGAAGGGTATCATTCCTATTTTTTGCAGGATGGCGCGGGCAATATCGCTCCTACCCATTCTGTCTCGGCGGGGCTGGATTACTGTGGCATAAGTCCAATTCTCGCCTATCTGGCCGATCAGGGCCGTGTTCGTTTCGAGACAGCTTCCGACGCGGCGGCCCTGGAGGCCGTTCAGACACTTGCCCGGGCGGAAGGCATTATTCCGGCACTGGAATCTGCCCATGCCTTTGCCCACGCGTTTGCATTGGCCGCCGAATTGCCAAAGGATAAAATCGTAGTCGTAAATGCGTCCGGGCGTGGCGAAAAAGATCTGTTCATTACCATGCGGCATTTTCAACCGGAAAGCCTGCAGACGTACGCCCGATATTTACTGGATAAGCCCGAAAATGAATGATTTGCGGGTTGTGCACCCGCTCTTGTCGCAGATCTTCCAAGAAAACGGTCATTGATACCCCTATTGATCCTGTGTTATATGAAAATAACCTGTCTACGTAGTTAAAAAGGATACGGGTAAGTTTTTATTGAAGCAGGCAGCAAGGGCGTTTCAAACCTAGTGATTTTAACGGATAAGCCCGGGTGCAATTACATTACACTATGGCAATGCGTACAATTAATCCCCGTCGTACCAATCCGGTGCAGCGGGGATTTTTGCTAAAAAAAGGTAAAATTTATGGCAAAAAATCACTTTTTAATGCACTTGCAAGCGATAATAATTGATTTTTTAGCGTTCTAAGTGTATTAAGTTTCGTATTTTTGCGGGCTTTAAAATGATCATGTGTAGCAAACTTCGGCAGTCAGGAATTGCACCACAATTTCTGTTTTCCGTACAAAAAAATCCACCGTATAAATTTACGAGATGCAAGACGCGAGAATCATACCCATTAACATCGAAGATGAATTAAAAACCGCGTACATCGACTATTCGATGTCCGTAATTGTGAGCCGGGCTTTGCCGGATGTACGCGACGGCCTGAAGCCGGTACACCGCCGGGTTATGTACGGGATGCTTGATTTGGGGCTGAATTACAACAAAACCTACAAAAAATCCGCCCGTATCGTCGGGGAGGTACTGGGTAAATACCACCCCCACGGCGATACTTCCGTGTACGACGCTATGGTACGCCTTGCCCAGGACTGGAGCATGCGCTACCCACTCGTAGACGGTCAGGGTAATTTTGGCTCGATGGATGGCGACTCTCCGGCGGCCATGCGTTATACCGAGGCGCGTTTGCGGCGCATTGCCGAAGAAATTGTCGGTGATATCGATAAGGAAACCGTTGATTTTCAACTGAACTTCGACGATTCGCTGCAAGAGCCGACGGTCATGCCGACCAAACTCCCCAATCTGCTCGTCAATGGCGCTTCCGGTATTGCCGTAGGTATGGCGACCAACATGATGCCGCACAATCTCACCGAAGTCTGCAACGCCATCCTGGCCGCAGTAGACAATCCCGAATTGACCGTCGAGGAAATGATGGAATACGTGAAAGCGCCCGATTTTCCAACCGGTGGTATTATCTATGGCATGGCTGGGGTGCGGGAGGGTTTGCTGACCGGTCGGGGCCGTGTTGTAGTACGTGCCAAAACCGAAATTGAAACCGACGATAAGGGACGCGAGGCAATCATCGTTACGGAAGTTCCGTACCAGGTCAACAAAGCGATGTTGATTGCCAAAATCGCGGAATTGGTCAATGAAAAGAAAGTTTTGGGTATTTCAGATGTGCGCGACGAATCCAACCGCGAAGGTGTCCGCATGGTTATCGAGATCAAACGCGATGCTGCGGCGAATGTAATTTTGAGCCAGTTGTTCAAACTGACGCCTTTACAGACCAGTTACGGCGTCAACAATATCGCCCTGGTCAATGGCCGTCCGCGTACGCTGAACCTGAAAGACCTGATAGATGAATTTATCAAGTTCCGGCTGGAAGTGATCGTTCGCCGTACTAAATTCGACCTGCGTAAGGCGGAAGAGCGTGCCCACATTCTGGAAGGCTTGCTCATTGCCCTCGATCACCTGGACGAAGTGATCAAATTGATCCGCGGATCGAAAGATGCGGAAGAGGCCAGAAATGGATTGATGGCCAGTTTTGGGCTGTCAGAAATCCAGGCCAAAGCCATTCTGGCCATGCGTCTACAGCAACTCACCGGTTTGGAGCGCGACAAAGTGCGGGCGGAATACGATGAATTGCAAAAGAAAATTGCCGAATTAAGGGCTATTCTGGCCGATGAACGCTTGCGCCGCGATATTGTCATCGTCGAAACGACGGACATCCGCGATCGCTTCGGCGATAAACGCCGCACCAGTATCGAGATAGATGAGGCAGATATCAGCATGGAAGATTTGATCGAAAATGAGGAAGTAGTCATTACGATCAGCCGTGCCGGATACATTAAACGCACCCCGATCACGGAATATCGCGCACAAGGCCGCGGCGGCCGCGGCGCACAAGGTGTACGTACGCGTGGCGAGGATTTTGTAGAGCATATGTTCACGGCTACCAATCACAACACGCTGATGCTCTTTACAGAGAGCGGTCGTTGTTTCTGGTTGAAAGTGTATGAAATACCGGAGGGCGCCAAAGCAACCGGTGGGCGCGTCATTCAGAACCTGTTGAATATACCGAAGGAAGATCGCATCCGCGCTTCTATCATTGTCAAAAGTCTGCAAGACGAGGAGTTTATCAAAAATAACCACATTGTCTTCTGTACCAAAAGAGGTCAGATCAAAAAGACGCTGCTGGAAGAATATTCGCGCCCGCGTCAGGGCGGTATCAACGCGATTGGTATCAATGAAGGCGACGTATTGATTGAAGCCAAACTAACCAACGGTAAAAACGAAATTATTCTGGCGGTGCAAAGCGGTCGGGCTATTCGCTTCAATGAAGAAGATGTGCGTCCGATGGGCCGTACGGCTGCCGGTGTGCGCGGGATCCGGGTCGATGAAACAAAAGGCGATACAGTAGTGGGTATGGTTTGCGTAGATCCGACCGATACAGCGTCGAGCGTGTTGGTTGTATCTGAGAAAGGAATGGGCAAACGTTCGGCACTGGACGAATACCGCACTCAAAGTCGCGGCGGTAAAGGCATCAAAACCATCAATATTACCGCCAAAACCGGTCATTTGGTAGCGATCAAATCAGTAACCGATCTGGATGACCTGATGATCACCACCACGTCCGGCATTACGATACGCACCGGGGCCGCTGAATTGCGGGTAATGGGACGCGCTACGCAAGGTGTGAAACTGATTCGGCTGGAGGAAAGTGACAACATTGCCGACGTAACCGTAGTGGCTACCGCACCGGAAGAAGAAATACTGGCAGTTGCTCTGCCGGAGGGAGAAGTTTCGGAGACAGCGGCAACAGCTGCAGAGGAGACCGAAGGAGATGGTCCGACCGTGGAGTAATTCGGCTGGTTTGCGTTGGCTGGCTTGATCGCGTGCGAAACAGCACCCAATGCGCGTTATGCAAGCCTTAACATTGTATTAGGAATCTTTTTGCCTTAACTGCGTCCAAATAGACGAATTTTCAAAACATTCTAAATTTTTGTTGGAAACGATGAAACAAATTCTTTTCGCCCTCTTGGGCTTTTTGATGGTTGCCGACGTTGCTTCGGCACAGGAAGACGGTACTAAATTAGCCAAGAGTGCCGGTAAAGCCCTGACGAGTTACAATATAGATCCGGCTAACAACGGCGCTAAACTGGACGAGGCCAAAACGAAAATCGATCAGGCGTTACAAACTGCCGACGCGCAAGCCATTGCACAGGCATGGATCACCAAAGGTGATGTTTACAGCACTATCCTGGCGCGTGATATGGCTAAAAGACAAATTCCGGCCAATGCTACAATGCCATTGACCGATGATAACGGAGCGCTTACGGCCTTTGAAGCCTATAAAAAGGGTTTTGATATCGCTACCAAAAAATTCGAGAAAACCGATGCCATCAAAGGGATCAGTGGTGTTCAGGGGGATCTGATTAATATCGGTTCCGCCAAATACGAGGCAGGTGAATATGAAAAAGCCTACTATTCCTTTCAAGCGTCGCTTGCCAGCCATGAAATGCTGAAAGGGGCAGCCGAGAAAAGCCTGTTGGACGACCCTAAAGCCTTTGAAGAGCAGGTCTATTACACGGCCTATGTCGCTCGCCTTGCCAAGCGCAATCCCGATGCATTGACTTACTACGATATGTTGTACAAACAGGGCACCACGCGTCCGGGCGTATACGAAGGCATCTATGAGATCAAAAAAGAAATGAGCGATCTGGATGGTGCAAAAGCCATTCTGGAAGAAGGCCGCAAAAAATTCCCCGATGATTCTGCCCTGTTGTTTGCAGAGATCAATTCTTATCTGGCCTCTGGCAAACTTTCTGAACTGACGGATCGCCTGAAACTGGCCATCACCAAGGAGCCGGATAATATTGGCTTGTATGTCACTTTGGGTAACGTATACGATAACCTGTACCAGGCTGCCTTGAAGGACAAAAACGAGGCTAAAACCACGGAGTACTTTAATGAAGCCAAGAAAGTATATGGCGATGCCCTCGCTAAAGATCCTAAAAATGCCGACGCTACCTACGCGATGGGTGCTTTGTACTACAATAAAGCGGCCTTCCGTACCCAGGAATTAATGAAAATGCCGGAAGACTTCAGCGCTGCCGGTCAGAAAAAATACGACGCCGCGAATAATGAGATCAAAGCGCTGTTCGAAGAGGCATTGCCATTCTTCCAGAAAGCGGAAAAACTCAATCCAAACGACGTCAATACTTTGATCGCGTTATCGGAAATTTATGCCCGTAAAGGGGATGAAGCCGTTTCGGCGGAATTCAAAAAGCGGGTTACTACGGTGCAGGAAGGCAAGAAAAATGCCGAATCTTACTTTAAGAACTAATATTGGTTGAATCGGGTAACCGGTTGATCGATTTATTGTGGCGGCCGCTTCATCGTTGGATGGAGCGGCCGCTGGTTTTTAAGGTACGCCTAACGCCCATGCGTATTAAGTGGTCAAACGCTCCAGCCGGATGCCCCGCGAACCTTTGATCAGTATAAGCGTGTTTTCAAAGGACTGTCCGGCCCACCAGACCTTGGCGGCGTTGGTGTCCATAAAATGCAAGGCTTTGTATTTTGCGTAATTCGTATGCCCGAATTCGGGACCTACCAACACCAGTTGATCAAAACCTTGCCTGGCTGCAAACCGTAGCACGGCTTCATGTTCTTTGTGACTTTCGGCACCCAGTTCCAGCATATCTCCCAGTATCGCCACTTTATGATCGGCTTGCATGGCCTGCATGCTTTGCAAGGCGGGCTGCATACTGGAAGGGTTGGCATTGTAAGCGTCCAGGATAATTGTGGTGCTGCCCTGGCGGAGTATTTGCGAGCGATTGTTTCCGGGCGTGTAGGTTTCCAAGGCCGTTTTTATCTTTACAGCCGGCACTTTAAAATAAACGCCGAGTGCAATGGCAGTCATAATATTTTGAAAATTATGGCGGCCAAAAAGGTGCGTTTGCACGGTCGTCTGTTGGTTGTTTTCATCTAAAAAAGCCGCCTGCACTAAAGGCATTTCCTGTAATAACAGCACGTCGATCAATGCGTTATCCGGATCTAAGGCGCTGGTTTGGCCGTATGCCACTTTTCGGGGGTTGGATTTGGCCATGGTGGCCAGGTATTTTTCCGAGATATTGACAAAGGCACAGCCTTTCTGCCGGACGAGATACCGATACAACTCGCCCTCCGCTTTTTTCACACCCGCCAAAGAACCAAATCCTTCCAGATGCTCTTTGCCAATATTGGTTAACAGACCGTGGGTAGGAGCGGCGATTTTACACAATAGGTCAATATCTCCAGCCTGATTGGTGCCCATTTCAATGACGGCTACTTCCGTCGAGTCGGGCATGGCCAACAACGTAAGCGGCACGCCAATGTGGTTGTTCAAATTGCCCTGGGTATAATGGCAGGGATAATGACTGCTTAAAACGGCCGAGACAAGCTCCTTGGTGGTCGTCTTGCCATTAGAACCGCCGACCGCGATTACCGGAATATCAAATTGTCGTCGGTGGTGTGCTGCCAGGGCTTGTAGCGTCGCTAAGACATCGGTGACTAACCAGCATCGCGCATCGGTATGGAACGCGGCATCATCAATTATTACAAATGCCGCGCCCTGTTCCAGTGCCTGGGCTGCAAACTTATTTCCATTAAAATTTTCGCCTTTCAACGCAAAAAAAAGGCAGTTATGGGTAAGACGACGCGTGTCTGTACACACCACAGGATGTTGGCGGTAAATTTTGTAGAGTGCTTCTAAGGCGGGCATGGTAATGAATTAGGCCGTAAAGTTAGCGCTTGTAAAGCAGCGCGGAATTTATTCTGTGGGTAATCTTGCAGAAGAATGCCGGGCTTGGGCATAAAAAAACGGGAAGACCAATGGCCTTCCCGTTTTTTCAGGATGTGCAGTACGATTATTTGTAGCTGCGTTTTACTTTTTTCTGCTTCCGGTTAAATGTATTGCCGGCATTGTCTTCGTTGCTGATTGGGCCACCTGTACGGGTCATGGCGCAACGGAAACCGACCGTTTTGCTGCCTTTTTCCTGTTCCAGGTAACGACGTGTACCCGGTGACAACCAGAATGCGCGGTCAGCCCATGAGCCGCCTTTGATAACGCGGGCTTTGTCGCTGATTAATGTGCTGAGACCGTAGCGGTATTCTACTTCCGACTCCTTGTCACCGTCCAGATAGTTATACACTTCCGGGCGTTTGTAGTTATCGCGCAGCGCAGTAGAAGTAGTATCAACCAGTTCGTAGGTAATGTGACCGAGACTGTCTTTGGTAGACACAGCACCGGTAGTAGGGTCCAGTTTCTTGGTTTTGAAGCTATTACCACGGAAAGGATTCAGATCGTGGTTCGCGCCGTCTTCCAGGTCAGCGGAAGTCATGGGACGGTACAAATCTAAGGTCCATTCGTTGACGTTACCGGCCATATTGAACAAGCCGTAATCGTTTGGCCAGTTGGAGCGTACGGGGGATGGGAAGAATGATTTGTCATTCAAGGCACCGGCCATACCGCCGTAGTCACCATTGCTGCGCTTAAAGTTAGCCAGCATTTTACCCTGGTTCTTATCGCGCTTCTGGTAACGAACCGTGTTACCATTCCACGGATAAATACGACGGTCGGTAATTAACTCATCTTTACTGGTGGCCTGATTTCCTTTCAGCGAAAGGGCTGCATACTCCCATTCTGCTTCCGTTGGGAGGCGGTATTCAGGAAGTACGATACCATCTTCAAAACGCACGCGGCGTTCACCATCGGTATGTAAATCTTTCAGGTTTTTACGAACTTTAGGCTCGTATTGACCCACCAGATAGGCTTCCGTATTAAAGTTGTTTTCGTTTTTCTGATCGGTCGACAGTTCAATAATGCCTTTTTCGACGAGAATCATCTCATTCACCCGGTCTGTACGCCATTTTGCATAATCATTGCACTGGTTCCAGTTTACCCCTACGACCGGATAGTCGTCGTAAGATGGGTGGCGAAAGTAAGTTTCTACCATTGGTTCATTGTAAGCCAGTTCTTCCCGCCAAACCAGTGTGTCAGGTAAAGCCTTTGCGTACACCTCAGGGTACTGTTCGCCGTAGGTATTCCGGGTCCAATACAGGTATTCACGGTAATCCGTATTACTTACTTCCGTTTCGTCCATGTAAAACGAAGATACGGTAACCCGACGTGCTACGTTATTCCATTCGAATGTAACGTCCTGATCGGTCAGTCCCATTGTGTAGGTACCGCCCTCGACCAATACGAGGTTAGGGCCGGTTACCTGACC
>JBBRDQ010000214.1:0-8474 GCA_038203695.1 Chitinophagales bacterium | reverse complement strand
CGCGATACCCATCGCCATGATTCCCATCAGGATGGCCACCCGGGCACCGGAAACCATGCCCGCAGCGACGTCGTGCCCTTCACCATCGGTACCCAGCCAGTGCCGGAACCGCGCCGGCAAACCGTTTGGAATGGTGCCGGGTGGCAAGGGCCGGGTGACGATTTCAGCCGACGATTTTTTGCCGGGGCTGTAAGCAATGGGCGCAAAAACCGCCGCCTGGTAGGGGTAAGATTGCCAGATATTATTGATTTTGATGGAATCCAGCACCGGATGCCGGTAAGGCGTATCGGGATTGACAAATACAGTGCGGAGGCCAGGGTAAAACGTTTCACCCTGGATACGGCACCATAAAGGCCGTTCATTGGCCAGGACATCGCGAAACAAGGCCAATAATAGCAGGCTGCCCAATACCCATAGAGCCGGGCGAATTCGTTTATTTTTTAAAAAATCGGACATGCAAATCCAGCGCGCAGTAAGGGTGATTTACCGGGCCATCGGGTACAGGATCGGGTATTGACCCGCCAGATTTTCGACGGTTTCTTTTTCTTTGGCAAAGCCGAGTATAAAACCGCCGCCACCAGCCCCGCATATTTTCAAGGTGAAATCATTATTTTCAAAACTCTTGAACCACAAAGAACGCAATGATTCGGGGATCATCGGAATCAGATACACCATTTGTAATTCGGAGAGTGTGCGTAAATTCATCCAAAAGGCGACCGGATCGGCTTCGATCCAGGCTTGCACCACGGCCTCGTGTACGGGCAGGTAATCGCGCTCAAAGGCAGTCCGGAACGCCGGTATCCGCGCCTGGTTCAAAAACCATTGCACCATCGGGCCGGTTTGCCGTGGAATTTCCGTATCCAATAGAAAAACAATGGGTTGCTGTAGCCACGGCGTTGTTCTCACCGCTTCTACTTCCGTGCGTTTTTTTATCAACAGCGGCTTGCGCAGGTAACTGGTCAGTGGGTCGATGCCGGAACTACTACCGTGAAAAAAACTTTCCATCTCGGCAAAAGTCGCTTTCAGGATGCGCATATCGGTTGTCTTATCCTGGCAATAAGCATCATACACGGCGGCACAATAGGCACCAGAGCTGCCCAATCCATAGCCGCTGGGAATATTCGATTCAAAAACCAGCCCGTCCTGCAGGTCCCGGATAAAAGCCGTCGTATCCAGTCCCGGGATGGCTTTGAGCGCAGCGCTTTCCGCAAACTGAAACATGCGCTGCCGTTTTTTTGAACCGTTGTTAAAATCGGCTGCCCAATTCCAGTAGCCGCTGAATCTGCGCACCGGCACAGAAAGAGCGGAGGCGCCAAGCAACAGGACATGTTCGCCGAAAAGCAGCAGTTTTGCTGGAAATTCTTGCATTTTGTGTGACTGTTAAACCGTTTTGGCAAAAGTCTGCATTCCGCCTCATATTACCGCATGCAAATTAAGAATCATTCCAATTTCCTTGCGCGCGCCAAAAACAGCGTCCTTTCCAGGCTGTAATTGTGTCAGGCTTCAAACAATATTTACCTTTGCGCTGTTTTTGGAGAATATTGGGTAATTTTTGCCCGTATGCAGCCAAATGCAAGGCCAAACAATGCCTTCAATTATACTGGCATTTATCCACTCACCACACTCTTACTCATTACAATGAGTCAATTCACGCACCCCGACCGTTTTCAGCGGCGGCATATTGGTCCCGGCGAAGCCGATACCCAAGCTATGCTCCATACATTAAATGTCAGCACGTTAGACGAATTGATCGAACAGACGGTTCCGGCAAAAATTCGCCTGAAAAAGCCGCTCGATCTGCCGGCGGCGCAGTCTGAATTCGAGTATTTGCAGGAACTCAAAAAAGCCGCCCTGCAAAATAGCGTCATGCGCAACTATATTGGCATGGGCTACTACGGTACAATCACCCCGTCGGTCATTGCGCGCAACGTCTTTCAAAACCCGGGCTGGTACACGCAATACACGCCCTACCAGGCTGAAATTGCGCAAGGTCGTCTGGAAAGCCTGCTTAATTTTCAAACCATGGTCTGCGATCTGACCGGTTTGCCGATTGCCAACGCTAGTCTGCTCGACGAAGCTACGGCAGCAGCAGAGGCTATGAATATGTTCTTTAACGAAAAGAACAAACGCGCCAAAAAAGGAGCAGAGGCAAATGAGTTTTTTGTGTCGGCACAAGTGTTTGCGCAAACGATTGATGTGCTGAAAACCCGCGCCATGCCGCATGGCATTCAACTCGTGGTGGGTGACTGGAAAACGTATGAATTTTCAGAAAAAACGTTCGGCGTTTTATTGCAATATCCTGATAGTCAAGGTAATGTAACTGATTACCGCGCTTTTGTAGAAAAGGCTAAAGCGCACCAGACTTACGTTTGCGTAGCCGCCGATATACTTGCCCTGGCCTTGCTGAAGCCACCGGGTGAATGGGGCGCCGATTGTGCCGTTGGCAATACCCAGCGCTTTGGCGTACCGATCGGTTATGGTGGTCCCCACGCGGCATTTTTTGCCTGTTCAGACGAGTTCAAACGCCAGATTCCCGGACGTATCATCGGGGTTTCCGTAGATAAACATGGCAATCATGCGCTGCGCATGGCCCTGCAAACCCGCGAGCAGCATATTCGCCGCGAAAAAGCCACTTCGAATATCTGCACGGCCCAGGCTTTGCTTTCCAATATGGCGGCTATGTACGCGGTCTACCACGGCCCGGTCGGCATTCGCGGTATTGCGGCGCGTGCGCAGGCGATGGCGGCCAGTCTGGCCGTAGTGCTGGGAAAGGCGGGCTTCCAACAAACCAATGCCCAGTTCTTCGATACGCTGCGCATCGAATTGTCGGACAGCCAATTGGCTGACATCCGTGCAAAAGCGGAAAAAGCGGGTATCAATTTCTTTTATACCAAAGGCGCGCTGCAAATCGCACTGGACGAAACGGCCACGGAAGAAGACCTGCATGATATTGCCGAACTGTTTGGGGCTGGCAAAATTACGTCGGTTGGCAATCCGTCTTATGGTGCCTTACAACGCGAAACGGAATACCTCACGCACCCCGTTTTCAATGCGTATCACACCGAAAGCGATATGATGCGCTACATCAAGCGCTTGGAAAATCGCGATCTGTCACTCATGCACTCGATGATCGCGCTGGGTTCGTGTACCATGAAACTCAACGCGGCTACGCAGATGATCCCGGTAAGTTGGGAAAGCTGGGCCAACATTCACCCGTTTGCACCGGCCGATCAAACCAAAGGCTATGCGCACATTATCAGTACGTTAGAAAAATATTTGTGTGAAATAACCGGCTTTGAGGCTTGTTCTTTGCAACCCAATTCGGGTGCGCAGGGCGAATACGCCGGCCTCATGGCCATCCGCGCATATCACCAGGCGAATGGCGATACCCATCGCAACATTGCCCTGATTCCTTCCTCTGCGCACGGAACGAATCCGGCCAGCGCAGTTATGGCCGGCATGGAAGTCGTAGTCGTGGCTTGCGACGAACGCGGTAACATCGACGTGGCCGATTTGAAAGCCAAAGCCGAACAACACGCTGCCAACCTGGCCTGTCTGATGGTGACCTATCCAAGTACGCACGGCGTATTTGAAACGTCGATTCAGGATGTTTGCGCGACGATCCACCAATACGGCGGCCGCGTTTACATGGACGGCGCCAATATGAATGCACAAGTTGGCCTGACCAGTCCGGCTGCGATTGGTGCAGATGTGTGTCACCTGAACCTGCATAAAACCTTCGCCATTCCACACGGTGGCGGCGGACCGGGTATGGGACCGATTTGCTGCAATGCCAGTCTCGCACCGTATCTGCCAACACACGTTTTTGCTGAAACAGGTGGTGAACACGGTACGTCGGCCATCAGCGCAGCGCCCTGGGGCAGCGCCAGCATTTTGCTGATCTCGTACGCCTATATCAAAATGCTGGGCGGAGAAGGGGTGACTGCTGCGACCAAGTACGCTATTTTGAATGCCAATTATATGAAATCGCGCCTGGAAACGGCTTTCCCGGTACTTTATGTCGGTGAAAACGGCCGTTCCGCACACGAGTTGATTCTCGATTTGCGCCCGTTCAAAAGTCTGGTCAGCGCCGAAGACGTCGCTAAACGTTTGATGGATTACGGTTTCCATGCGCCGACCTTGTCTTTCCCGGTAGCCGGTACCATCATGATCGAGCCGACGGAAAGCGAAAGCAAAGCCGAACTCGATCGTTTTTGTGATGCTTTACTCTCCATTCGGCAGGAAATAGACGAGATTGCCGCAGGCGATTATACGCCCGAAAACAACATGCTGCACAATGCGCCACATACGGTCGCGGAAATGACGGCGGATAACTGGCCGCATCCGTATAGCCGGGCCAAGGCGGCGTTCCCATTGCCATACCTGCACCACGGCTTTAAGTTCTGGGCAACGGTGGGTCGAATCGACCAGGCATTTGGCGACCGGAATCTGGTGTGCACGTGCCCGCCGATGGAAGCGTATCAAGCGTAGGGTGAATTACGAATTAAAAATTACGAATTACGAATTACGATACATAGGCGCACTTCGCTCTTATGTATCGTAATTCGTAATTTTTAATTCGTAATTGCCTAAAAAATCGCCCTGACTTGCGCCCGCCCCACCTGTATTACCCGGTTTTCGCCGGTTTTGCGGCCTTCGTAAGTAAGGTTCATTTGCATGCTTTTGGATAATTGCCGGTCGAGCGTAAGGCTCCACAGGAAATTGCGGCCATTCTGTAATCCGTCGAGCATGGCGAAAGCGACGGCCGAATTGGCAGTGCCGGCGTATTGAATGTTGACAAAAGACGCCTTGGCGCGCAGCGAGGTGGCCGCGCGAAACCCTTCATTATTGGCACGACTCTGCGGATTCCAGGTAATTTCCATGTTCCAATCGGTTTGGGTGGCTTTTTCGGCCCCGGCGCGGGTATTCAGACTGTTTTTATAGTCAAACTTGCCGACGAGGCGAAACATGCGGCTGGGCAACCAGGTTATTTTAGGGCCCGCTTCCCACGACTTGATGGCGTATTCGCGGCTTACAAACGCTTCATTATCACTGGTTTTCAGGCCCTGGATGATATCGGTTTCGGCGCTCCACGCCGAGCCGAGATTGAGCCGGCCATGCAGGGTGTAATCAGCATTGCGCCGTCGTTCGAATCCCGTCGTGAGTGCCACCTGGCTCCGGCTGTCGCCCTGGGCGATCGAGGCATCCCAGGCGGGATTGGCGCGATTGACGAACAGCACATTGCGCACCGAGGCTTGCACTGTGACTAATGCCGTGTCGGCGACGGATAATTCAAAGGGATTCCAGAAAGAAATACCGCTGGCATTGGCATAGGTACGACGGTTGATCTGTAAGGTGCTTTGGGTCGAAAAACGACTCAGGGTACGTCGCCAGCCGCGTCGGGCCGTCGCCCACACCAGGCGCGGATCGAGGCGCAGGTTCTGATTGAGCAATACATTGTTGGTGCGCACATACTCGGTGGTGCTCACGGCGACGCGCACATAGTTAGCCTGGTCCTGAAACACGGCAATCTCCATTTCGTCGATCTGCAAAATACTGTCCCGGTTGCGGTCGATCCAGGTATAGGCGCCTTCGCCGGGGTTGACGGCCAGATAATTGAATTCCACTTTAGGACTTTGACCGGAACCGAGTTCGTACCCGCTCGTGAAATTCAGCGCATTTTTCCACATGGAGAGCGTATAATCTGCGCGGCCCAGGTAGGTATTTTGGGCAGCTTGCTTCGTCAGTTCCGGCGCAAGGATACTTAGGGTGCGATAGGTGAAATTCGTGGTAAACGTCTGCGTACTCGTTAATGTGAGCGGATTGCTGCGCCACCCGCCACGGACATTCAATTCATTGGCACGGGTGTTTTGTTTGAAAAATTGTCCGACCGGAAAAAAGTCATTGCGTTGCGACAGGAAACCGCCGAACTGCCAGCGCGCCTCATTCTGGGGTGTTTCCAGGTAAATCCGGTATAAATCGTACCAAAAACTGGCCGCATTCAGGGTATCTGCCTGGGCAATGTGCCGTTCATTGCGCTCGCGTTCGGCATAAAACCCCAGTTTGTAGCCGATGCGAACCGGAAGATCCGTTTTGGTAAGCGTATCTGGTTTGACCGGAAGGCGGTTTTTTCGCCCGAAGGTTTTTGAAAGATCAAATTTGGGGCGGGAAAACCGGGTGCTTTCCACTCGTCCGGCGGTTTGCAACAGATTTACCTCCGTAAATAATTCAAAACCATTGCGTTGCAGGCGCAGTTGGCCAAAATGGCGTTTGCCATCGTACACGGCGGTGCGACGAAAAAGCCCAAACTCGTAGCGCCCGGTACCCCATTTTTCTTTTTCTACCAGCAAGCCGCCCCGCGCCAGTTGTTCTGTTACCGTATCCATAGTTCCGTTCGTGTTCCAGTCGCGGGTAAACTCGGCGGGCCGGTAGGGATTGAGCGGCTGAAAAGTGCGCGCGGTGTATTCGTAGTTAATATTGGTCTGGGCTTTCCAGCCGCTTTTTTTAGCGAAAGGAATTAGTTGCTTATACGCCAAAAAGCCGGCCCCGCCATAATCATCGCCATTACCAACCGGGGAAAACCGGTTCACATCGCGGTTGCTGAGTGCTACTTCAGCCTGAAACTGCGCGCCTTTAAACGGTTGAAAATCAGCCCCTGCCGCGTACAATTGCCGCAATTCCGGCGCTACCAGGCGTACAATCGGTTCAAAATTTCCCGTCGGTTGACAGGTCATCGAGTCGACGCCGGTCCAGCGAAAAACCCGCCCGTTGGCGGCCGTTTGTGCCAGCACATAATGGCCCTGACCGGCCGGTACTTCGGTAAAGCGCACGGCATAACGCGCCAGTTCCGCATTGGTGCTGTAAGACAGAATAGAGATGGGTGTACCACAAATAACCGTATCAACCGCACTGTACAGCACCCGCGCCGGATCAAAACTGGCTAACGTATCGATGCCAGACGCGTAGGCATTGCGCAAATTATCGCCCACTTCGGCCAGCCGTCGACGTTCGGCTGGCGAAAGATCCTGTCCGCCGCCGCTGTTGCGGCTGTCCTGCTCGGCGTAATAGTTAAAATAAAACTTGCTGCGGCGCAATTCCCACAGCGCATTGGCGGCAATGGTTGCGCGCATATACGTCTGCACCGCGTATTCAAATTCCACGATGACCCGGCTATCCTTCGTGATCAGGCGACGGGAAGTAAAGGCGATTTCACCGAGGTTGTAATCCATGACGTAATCGTCCTGCAGGCCGCGCCGCAATAATTGTCCGTCGATATAGACTTTTTCCGTGCCGGCCAGTACGATGATAAACCGTTCTCCTTCCGCGCCTTGTAGCCGATAGGGGCCCTGGTTGCCCTCCTGTCCGGCAATGGTCTGTCGTGCGAATTTGCCACGCGAAATAGCGGCGGCAAACCGGATAGTTCCACCGGCGGGCGCAAGTAGCGCCGCCGAATTAATGGGCGTGCCAGCTGTTACCACCGGTTTTTTCAGTGCCGGCTTGATGCCACGAATATCCACCATGGCACCCTGCAAGCGTTTGAAATAGTTGCTGAAATATCCTACCGGTCGGGTCAGATCGAAATCGCCCGCCGTGAGCGTAGTATTTTTGCGTTTCAACTGGATAAAAATGCGGTCGAACTCCTGTAATTGACGGGTAGTGCCATCGGGCTGGAGCGGAATAGAATTGTCGGACAAGGCAGCCTGAATTTCCAGGTCATTGCCGAGCCTGCCGTTGAGTTGCAGGTTGAGATTGGAGTTGAAAACCAGGTTTTGGCTGTTGCCAAACGAAATGCCGCGCGTATAAGCACCATTGGAAGTCAGTCCGCTGGTTTCCCAGGGTTGTGTGGAAGGTGCGTACGGGGTATAATCAAATTCAATCGCATCGTTACGTACTGCCCGGCGGATGGCCGCCGTATCGAGGCGACTCACCGAAGCGCCGAGGTTAAAAGGCAGCACGCGGTAGTTGACGCGCACCAATGCACAGGCAGGGTAGATCGCACGAATATTCGCGGTATCGATGTACAGCAGGTTATTTTGCAGCGAAAAAAATTGCAGGTCCAGATTTTGGCCGTTGTTCGCATCGGTTGCACTGACTAAAGGGGGCGTAACGGTCAGGGAATCAAGGATTTGAAAAGGAATATTGGCTGGTAGCACACGGGTGCGCAAATTGGAAAACCCGACTGGCTGCTGGGCATATACAGTTTGCCACAGGCCACACAGCAGCAGGGCAACGCCCAGCCGCTGCACCAAATTCTTCATACCGGCATAATACTGTTGCAAGATTTTTTGTTTTACAGACTGCCTAACGGACGTTTTTACGGGGAGTTGCGTTGCCTGCCTGAAATTATAGTCCTGGAAATGCACACGGATTGGCCTGGATTTTTTGGCTGGAAAAATGCGAAGTGTTTACTTTGCGCAAGAAACAAGATACCCTGAACAAAAATAGTCAATGTTGAAGTCTTTATTGGAATTTCG
>JBBRDQ010000213.1:0-8632 GCA_038203695.1 Chitinophagales bacterium | reverse complement strand
CAACCAATTACCCCTTACCCCACGTGTCATTTCGATCCCGCTTTTGGGCGGGGGAGAAATCTGGCCATGAGTAAGTTACCCTCGGCCAGATTTCCCGCTACGTTCGAAATGACACGAACTTTGGATGGTTGTTCTCGGTCGTGCTTTGTCAATGATCGAGGCGTATGGTTGTCATGCACCGTTTTCGCTAGGAAAAACAACCAATTACCCATCATCCTGATATTACATTGAAAGACATACGACAATGTATCACGTATCATTCAATATTTCGGCAATTCATACCCATTGTGATACACCGGCCGGATCAGTTTATTCGCCGCTTTCGAGGTGAATTTATTTTTCGCAGCGTCCCAGTAAATGCGGTCGCCGGTGCGGTAGGCGATGTTGCCCATTTGAGCGACCAGCGCGACGTTGCGGCCGATCTCGATCGAGGCGTGCAGGTTTTCCGGCGTTTTGTTTTGCACGCACTGCAGGAAGTTTTGCGTATGCAGGTCCAGTCCGCTTTCCGCGCCTTTTTCAAACGTCACTTTTTCCACTTTGTCTTTCTCCGGGATCACTTCCCAGCCCTGGCGCGTAAGCACCAGCGTGCCGTTCTCGCCGAGGAACGCCATACCCTGCGCTTTGCCGTAGAAACCGTTGGCGATGCCGATGGTGTGTTCCCATTGCATCGTGAAATCACCGAAATCGTACAGCGCGTGCATGGTGTCGGGCGTGACCATCGCGTCGTCGGGATAGGCCATTTTGCCGCCCATCGCCATCACGGATTTGGGCACCGGGGCTTTCATACCGTACAAAATATAATCGAGCAGGTGTACGCCCCAGTCGGTCATCAAACCGCCGGCATATTCCCAGTACCAGCGAAAATTAAAGTGAAAGCGGTTGCTGTTGAACGGGCGCATGGGTGCCGGACCCAGCCACATATTGTAATCCACGCCCGCCGGGGCCGGGGAATCTGGCACTTTTGGCACCGCACCTTTCCAGTCGAGGTAAGCCCAGGTTTTGGTGGTGCGGATGCGGCCCAGTTTGCCGGAATGGATGTAGTTGATGGCATCGACAAAGTGTGGCTGACTGCGCTGCCACTGTCCGACCTGCACGATCTTGTTGTGGTGTTTGACCGCATTGGCCATGATGTTGATTTCGTGGATGGAGTTGCCGATCGGTTTTTCTACGTACGCATCCTTACCGGCTTCCATGGCGTGCACCAGTTGCAGGCAATGCCAGTGGTCGGGCGTGCCAATGATCACGACATCGACGTCTTTATCGTCGAGCAATTTCCGGTAGTCTTTGTAATAGACCGGTTTCCGGAAACCGCCCTTGACCAGTTCCTCGGACCGGCGGTTGTACACGTTTTCATCGACATCGGCGATGGCGACACATTCGAATTCGCTGTTTTTCAAGAAAGATTTCAGGTCCGAAAAACCCATGCCGTTCGCGCCGATCAGGCCGACCTGGATTTTATCGTTGGGGGAAAGGTTGCGCCGCATGGCGAAAATGGCATCCAGCGGCAGACTGGCACCCAAGGCAATAATAGAGGCGTTTCGGAGGAACGTTCGACGGGTAAAGTCCATAATAGATGGATTTATGGCGGGAAAAAAGGTCGGAACAAGTGGCATTCGCCGATTCTACAACAACCCTTCCAGCGCAGTGAGAAAAACAAGTGCCTGCAAAATTAGGAAAGGTTTTAAGAATAAAGACTGGTGATGCAAGATGTTCGCCAGCATAAAACGGGGGGGATCGTTGCTACCCTCCCCGTTTTATGCTGGCGAACATCTTGCATCACCAAAATTCCGAATAATATGCGGCGAGGGGATAATGCGCTGACTTCCCCCAAAGGCCCGCCGCCCGGTTATGTGACGGGTGGGCCGAACAAAGATTATTCTTATACGCAGTTGTCGCCGCCAGCCAGTCAGCCGCCACAGAAGTCCTATCGCGATGTCAATGACGGCTGGCCGGAAAGTTCGTGGGAGATCAGCGAACCGGCGATTTATTACAATGCAGCGTATATATTACTTTTGTTTAATTTTGCCCAAAATATACTCGTACTGGCCCCGGCATTGCCGACGCATCTGCTTTCGCCATCTATCCCAACCCGGCAAGCGATGTCTTTTTTGTGCGTTTGACCAATGCAGGTACACATACCGTACAAATGATGGATATTGCCGGCAAATTGCTTGCGGAAAACAAACTTCGGAGCAGGAAATAATGATGACTATATCGGATTTGCCAGCCGGCGTGTACCAATTCCAGGTGGATGGTGTGTGGAAACAGGTGGTAAAGCGGTAATTATCAGACTTTTTAAAGCTAAAAAATGCAACAATTAACCCAACTATTCAGCACACTCGTGCTATGTGCGGTAGCACTGCAATTGCCTGCCCAGACCATCGGCGTCGGTGCAAAAGCCCCGGAAGGCGCAGAGGTCTACTTGGACGGCACGCGTGCGATGCTCGATAGCAAATGGATCTATTGGGCCGGTCCGCGACTGGCCGGCAAACCGCCGATCAAGTGGCAGATCGTCAAAGACCCGGTCGACGGCGGCACCGTTTTGAACAGCAACGACCCGACGGCAGCCGGCGGTAAATATGGTACAGCCGATATCGTAACCCGGAAAACCTTCCGCGATTTCAAATTGCACATCGAATTTTTCGTCGCCGATAAAGGGGGTAACAGCGGTGTTTACCTGCAAAACCGCTACGAAATTCAGGTGTTGGATGGCGATACGACTTCCCATGGTATGGCAGCGGTCATCAACGAAACACTTTCGCCGTATTACGCCTACAACGGTCTGGGTAAATGGAATGCCTACGATATCATCTTTCGCGCGGCCCGTTTTACCGATGGCAAGCGCACGGACAAAGCCATGTTGTCGATGTATTTCAATGGCAAAAAAGTCTACACCAACCAGCCGATCAACCAAGTCTGGGGTGGTGCCAATTCCGGCATCGACGGCGGCAATGACGATGGCAAAGGCATTACCGATACGCCCGGCGGACTGAAACTACAGGCCGAAGGCCACAATGTACTTTACCGCAATATTTGGATCAAAGACCTGGACCTCCAGCAGGCCGATACCGATTTGTTCGCGGAGCAAATTCCGCTCTGGCCGAAGGGTGCCCCCGGCTCTGAAAAACGTCGCAACGAACCCGAGGAAGTTAAGGAATGGTGGGTAAAAAACGTCCATAATCCGAGTATTACCGCTTTTTTCCCACCACCTGCCCTGGCTAATGGCACGGCGGTGCTGATTTGTCCCGGCGGTGGTCACCGGGCGTTGGTGTACGACTCCGAAGGCAAGGACGCAGCCCGTTATTTTAACAGCATCGGCGTGACCGCCTTTGTGCTGAAATACCGCTTGTTTCGGGAGGAGAACAGTACGTATACGCAGGAAACTGCCACGCAGGATGGTTTGCGAGCCATGCGCCTGATCCGCAGTCGGGCCGCCGAATGGAACATCGACCCGACTCGCCTCGGTATTATGGGTTTTTCGGCCGGCGGCGAACTGGCAGCCTGGGTATCTTTTCGCACGCCATCATCCACCGATGGCGATACCAATCCGGTGGATGATTTGAGTGCGCGGCCCGATTTCCAGATCTGTATCTATCCGGGTCCGCTGGCTGTACCAAGTGGCGCGTTGGACAATCCGCCGCCCGCTTTTCTGGCCGCTGCGAACGACGACGAATGTTGCGCCGAACCCATTTTGCAACTGGCAAAACTGTACCGCGCCGCAAAAGTACCCGTCGAAGTACACCTCTACGCACAGGGCAACCACGCCTTCAACATGGGCAACCGCTCGAATCTTAGCACCATCAAAACCTGGTCGCAGCGCCTGACCGACTGGATGAAAGACCGCAAATTGCTCGACAAAAAATAGATTCATCGTTTATAAACCATTATTCATTCTTGCGAAAAATGTCAACCAAACTACATACCAGGATCGGCTTGCTGGCCATCGCAATCGCCACGCCCTTTTTGCTTTTTTCCCAAAAATCTACCCCTGCCATCGAGCGCAAGATTGATGCCCTGCTGGCCAAAATGACCCTTGAGGAAAAGGCGGGTGAAATGACCCAACTCTCACTGGACATGATCTGCGAGGGCGATCCATACAACCTCAAGCAACCACTCGCGATCAATAAAGATAAACTCAAAAAGGTCATCCAGCAATACCACGTTGGTTCCATACTGAATTTGGGCACCACTGCGCATACGGCCGCACGCTGGCAAGAGATCATCACGCAAATCCAGGAAGAAGCCGGCAGATCACGCCTGAAAATTCCGGTCTTGTACGGGATCGATGCCATTCACGGGGTGAATTATACCTTGGGGACGACGCTGTATCCGCAGCCGATTGGGGTCGCAGCTACCTGGAATCCCGACCTGGCCGAACGGCTGGGCCGAATCACCGGCTACGAATGCCGCGCTTCGGGTATTCCGTGGACGTTCAGTCCGGCGATGGACCTGTGCCGCTATCCCGTCTGGTCGCGGACCTGGGAAAGTTTCGGTGAAGACCTGCTGATGAATAAAACCTTCGGCTCGGCCATGATAAGAGGCTATCAGGGCAGCAACATGGGCGACGCGTTTCACATTTCCGCCTGTATGAAACACTTTACGGGCTATGGCGCGTCGGTGAGCGGTAAAGATCGCACGTACGCCTCGATTCCTGACCGTGAATTGCGCGAATACTACCTGCCGCAATACGAGGAGGCCATCAAAAACGGTGCGATGACGGTGATGATCAATTCGTCCGGTTTCAATGGTATTCCGGCGCACGTCAACAAACAACTGCTGACCGATATTCTGAAAGGCGAATGGAAATTCCAGGGTTTTGCGGTGTCCGACTGGGAAGACGTGAAATACCTGACTACCCGGCACAAAGTGGCGGCAACGTATAAAGAGGCGGTGAAAATGGCCGTCAATGCCGGTATCGACATGACGATGGTCCCCAACGACCTGGAATTCACTACGTTATTGATCGAGTTGGTCCGCGAGGGCGAGATTCCGATGACGCGCATCAACGACGCGGTGCGCCGCATTTTACGGGTAAAAATGCTGCTGGGATTGTTTGAAAAAACGCACGATCCATTGAGCAATTATCCAAAATTCGGCGGCGAGGAATTCCGGCAACTTTCCTTAGAGGCGGCCCATGAAAGCCTGGTGTTGGCTAAAAATACCAATAATACCCTGCCACTGTCTAAAACGGCAAAAGTACTGGTAGTGGGCCCAACGGCCGGTTCGATCCGCGCGCTGAATGGTGGGTGGACCAACTCCTGGCAGGGCGAAAAATCCAATGAGGTCTATGCTGACAAAAACACGATTCTGGAAGCCATTACCAAGGAAATCGGCGCTGATAAAGTCACCTATATCGAAGGCGCGAACTTTGAACGCCTGACTACGATCGACGACGCAGTGCGCGCCGCTTCAAGCGGTGAGTACGCCAGTGTGATCCTGTGTCTGGGCGAAGAGAGTTACACCGAAGTGCCCGGCAATATCAATGACCTGACCCTGGATGCGCACCAGATCGAATTGGCCAATGCGCTGGCTAAAACCGGCAAATCCATCGTGGTAGTAATGGCGGAAGGCCGTCCGCGCCTGATCAATGCCTTCGAATCCAACATGAATGCCGTGCTGATCTCGCTTTTCCCCGGCATGGAAGGCGGCGAGGCGATTGCCGATGTGCTGTTTGGCGACGTAAACCCGAGCGGCAAATTGCCGCTGACCTATCCGCGTTATCCCAATGGTATCGTGCCGTACGATCATAAATACCTGGAAGGACTGGATGCCAGCACCGGTTACCCGGATGGTAAAAATAAGTATTTCACTCCGCAGTACGAGTTCGGGTCGGGCATGAGTTTTACCAAATTCGAGTACAAAAATCTGACGATCAATAAAAAGGAATTTAGCAAAACCGACAATATTCAGGTGTCCGTACAGGTGACCAACACCGGTGCCCGCGAAGGCAAAGAAGTGGTGCAACTGTACGTGAGCGACCTGTTTGCCAGCATTGCGCCCTCGGTAAAACGCTTGCGCGGTTTTCAGAAAATCAACCTGAAAGCCGGCGAAACGCAGACAGTCACCTTCAATATCACCTTCAAGGATCTGGCATTTGTCGGCATCGACAATAAATGGATCACCGAACCGGGCGCCTTCAAAGCACTCATCGGCGGATTGAGCGTCGATTTTGAATTGAGCAAGCCTGTGAAAGTGGTGGCGAAGAAGAAGGTCCCGTAGGGGGCCGCAGGGTAAATGCACCAAATCATTACAAAATAGCCACTATTCATTCCCTACGTTGGAGTCGCCTTGCGCGCAGCGAAAGAGGACACCGACGTAGGGAATGAATTTGTTTTTCGCAGGGCAACCATACTTGGCAACATCTCCCTCGGCCATTACTGCCATAAAAACATCCCTAACCTGAACTCGGCCGGATTTCACGCGTACCTATTTCAAAAATCGCCACCCATGAAACAGGAAGATTTTGCCGCCATGATGGAACAAGCCTATCGCGGCGCACTCGAACAAGCCGATGTAATCACCGCCAACGCTGAAAAGATCCGCCAGCAGGCCATCGCAGCACTGGAGGCTGCCCGCGAAACACGTAAGGTGGCAGAAATAGAAGGCGATAAGATGGCAGATGCGTATTTTGAAGGCCGGCAGAAGCAATTTAAAGAAGCCGCCCGCACAGAACTGCTCCGCGATTTGGTGCGCCTGCACCTGGAGTCTGGTAAATTATCGCTGGATATTGCCAATTGGCTGGATGTACCGCTGGAATTTGTAGATAATATCCGCAAGGTCATAGAACGCGTGAGCACCTATAATAAACACACATCCAAGCGCACTTATCTAGAAGGCAATCCGACCCTGCGTTACACAGACCAGGGTCGTGGCGGCACTATCTATTTTGAAAGCCGGGAGACCAAATTCGATATGTGGTGGGAATTTGCCGGCGGCAATGCGCTGGTCATTCTCGAAATTCCTACGCCTGAATTCTGGGAAGCGCGTACAAAAATACCACTCGCACTGCGCGATAAAGTGCTCGATTTCATCGGTGAGCATATCGTCAGAGACAAAATTTCAGACGAAGGATCGTATGTGATCGGCGAAAATGTAATGACGTTTTATACAGCAAAGCGGTAGATTTACTGGCTTGTTTTTGCCGGCAACATACGAATCCACACTGCCACGACCACGGATACGCACGCCGTCGTCAGGAGTGCAACCGGCGCACCAAATGTGTACCATACCAATCCGGCAATACTGCTGGCCAGCAAGGCGCAAATACTCTGAAAACCCGCCAGCATGCCCAAGGCCGTAGCCGTGTCTTGCGGCGCGGCAATATTGCTGATCCACGCTTTTACATTGCCTTCCGTAAAGGCTGCATACACACCGTACCCAAATAGCAGAGTCAAAAATTGCCACGTTTGCGTACTGAAAGCCATGCCCGCATAGACCAGTGCGAACAACACCACACCCATCAGGAAGATTTTTTTCAAGCCGATCTTGTCGCCCAAAATACCTGCCGGATAAGCCGCTGCCGCATAGACGATATTGTAAAAAATATACATCCCGATCACGGCACTGTCTCCATAACCCGCTTCTTTTATTTTCAGCAACAGAAACACATCGGAACTATTGAACAGGGCAAACAACAGCAGTCCAAGCACCAATCGCCGGTACAACGCCGGACTGTTTTTCCAATAGGCCAACGATTGCACAAAGGTCGGACGTGGCGTTTTTGGCGCATTATTCGCCGGTTTGTCGCGCAGTAAAAAAGCACATCCAACGGCCAGCAGACCCGGAATAAAAGCCAGGTAGAACATTGGCGCGTATTGCCCCGGAAAAAAATACAGGTATAGCAAAGCGAGCGTCGGCCCCAGCACGGCACCGGTGGTGTCCAGGCTGCGATGAAATCGGAAGATACGGCCCTTAGTCGCCGCAGTCGCTTCATCCGACAACATCGCATCGCGGGCACCCGTGCGGATACCCTTGCCCAAGCGGTCGGTCGTACGCACAAAAAAAATCCACCACGGATACGTGAACATCGCCATCATCGGTTTGGAAAGCGCGCTGAGTGCATAACCCGCCTGGACAAACGGTGCCCGCCGGCCACTATGGTCCGACAAGCGCCCGAAATAACCTTTGCTCAGTCCGGCCACCGCCTCCGCTACGCCTTCCAGCACCCCGATCAATACAATTGAAAACCCGATGCTTTTCAGATAAATCGGCATCACCGGATACAGCATTTCACTGGCCATGTCGGTAAAAAGGCTGATTAGGGAGAGCATCCAGATACGGCGCGTGATGATTTTCATAGTTGGGTCGAGTTAAAAGCGAAATGTACGACATAGAAACACAACAAATGCGCATGGTGAGCGTACAATTTTGCCACGCTACCCAGCAGCACATAAGATTTGGTTTCCCCTCCTCGATCTGCCCCAAAACACCTGAATATTCTATTCCCTTCCGATTGGGCAGGCGTTTTGCGGCCTTAGAAAAACCCCCATTTTGCTGCCTCAGCGGCGGATGAAGCAAAAAACTGTTTGAGCCTACCAGATCACCAAGGGCCAACGGCCCGACACAACCATTCGGCGAGTTTTTTTTGCGCCGCCGGTGGGGCGAGCAAAATGGTTGGGTTTTTCGAAAGCCA
>JBBRDQ010000212.1:0-8669 GCA_038203695.1 Chitinophagales bacterium | reverse complement strand
ATTGATTCCTTGGCTTTGGTTTTATCGCCTTTGATCAAGTAGGCGTTGCCAAGCGTCAACCAGGCGGTCTGATCATCCGGCGTCGCTTTCGCCAACGCAGTATAAATGGTAATTGCTTTGTCCCAATCTCCGATTTGCATCGCATTAAACCCATCAGCATGGGTTTGCGCAGCGGCAAACTGCGCGTACAGCACAGCCAAGAGAAGAAGGGATTTTTTCAGGAGATTTGTCATTGTTCGGAAAAAATTTTTTAGTTTATAAAACTTGCGTAGTCACTGTTTTCTTTTTGGCGCGAAGTTCTGTTATTCAGACGCCTTTTTTTAAAAAAATGCACACCGGATTTGGTTTAAAAGGCCAATAATCGAAATTATTAAAACAAATTTAACCAAAAAGATGATTTCAATGGGTCTGGCAATGTGCAGAAAGGTCTTTTCAGCCAATGGATGCACCTTTTGGTTGTTTAAAAAAATCAGTGCCAGACATCTATTTGCGACTGGGTCTTATGATACGAGGCGGCATAGAGGCGGGCAACATGCCGTCTTTCAGGACAATTCGTTGTCCATCGGGGCCTGCCAGATAGGACGCAAATCCCAGCCCCAGACCATTGCGGGGTTGGGCGTTGATGATATACACCGTGCGCCGGAACGGATAATTGCCCAATTGCATATACACCTGATAGGGTCCAAACGCTTCCTTCCCAGCCTCTGCAGCCACATCTACCACATGGATTTCCGATAAAAATTTTTGTACGCCCTTGTCGTCGGTATCCGAAATCCAGTTGGCGGCAATAATACCGATCGCATTTTTATTTTTCGCCACGTAATTGATCACTTCTTCGTTGGTCTGCAATGCGGAAGCCTGATCGGTAAGTGGCGCTCCCCCCCCGATCGAATCCTTTGCGTAGCGTACGATACCGGAAAGGGGATTGTCAAAAACCAGGCGAAGATTTCCCAGTTTAGAAGATGGATTGATGTCCTTCCAGTTTTTTGCTTTTCCGGTCAGAATATCGCGCAATTGCTGCACCGTCAAGGCAGAATCAGGATTACTCGGGTGCATAATAAATGCCAAAGCGTCGTAGGCGATAGGGGTGGATTTAGGCAAATAACCCCGCACCTTAAAAAAGTTGTTCTCTGCTTCGTTCAGTTGGCGGGTAATAATGATCACTTGTACACTATCGTCGAGCAGGGCTTTTATGGCTGCTCCTTCCGAAGTATAGGTAGCCGTGACATGCGCCAGCCGGTAGATAGAGTCGAATACGTCGATGGAAGAGGCAATAATGGGTTTATAACCTTCATCCACCATAACGTGAATCGAACCCGACGTGGGGGTTTGCAAGGGTTTGCCTTTGCTGTCGATTTGTTCGCAGGCGGTGCAGAGCAGCAGCAGTGCGAAGGAGGTTACCGATAATTTTTGCATATATTTTAGTGTTAAGCGGTTAATTTTCAATTACTTGCCGGGCTTTATCTGACATGATCCACATAAATCCGCCAGGCACGATAAGCGCCGTAAACGGATAAAACGGCGGCAAAGCCCATGCGAGCTTCGGGCTGAATATCAAACTGTTCGGGAAAAACCAGCAAAACAATAGCCAGCGAAAAGAACAGGGTAATCATCAAAATGCCCATTATTAACATGGGGTTGCGCAAGGTCCGGCGCTTACGGATACGTTCATCAGTAGATTCCATATTATCGCGAGTTGATTCTATTTTGAAGATGCAAATTTGGAAATAAATGGCGGGATGAAAATACTTTTTGACAAAAAACCGACACGGTAATCTTTTTTGACGGATCTGGCAAAAAAAAGGCTGTGTTCCGCAAAGGAACACAGCCAGTATAACTTCAGGGACGGAAAATTTCCGCGTCATTCCTTAGAATTTATCCCAGAACAATTTAGTCTGCACGACATCGCCACCGATTGCCGCAGCTGCAGCAGTATAGTTTACCGTATTCAGATTTTGCTCTTGTACCGGATAGGTATAACGACGTGGAATGTCAGCATAGGTCAGGTCCACCGGAACATTCAATGTTGGTGCATCCAGACGACGCCATTCCGTCCAGGCATCAAAACCGCGGTTGTACAGTGCGAGCCATTTTTGCGTACCGATTTTAACTTTCCAGTCACCAGTAGCGGTAGCGTATGCGACAGCCGGGTTAGCCAGGTAAGCATCTGCATCCGCAGCACTTACACCCCAGTATTCTAAGGAAGCGCGGACCGCATTTTCGTAGTGTTCAGCGGCAGTGCCGGCAACGTTTAAACCACGTTCTTTGGCTTCTGCGCGCAGGAATTCTACTTCTGCATAATCGATCAATACAGATTCATAATCTGGTTTAGTGAGATCATCAGCGGGTTTTGAATACGTTGCGTAACTGTTGTTAGAGCCATAAATGCCACCTACATAATCTGTTCCTGATGCATCTACGGTAAAGAACGCAGAAAGACGCGGATCATTCAGGCTTTTCATCAGATCAACCATGGTATTGGCAGCCACAAAATCTTTACGATTACTTTGTATCAATTCTGTCCACACTGGGTTGGTATTAGGTGGTGCTGTCAGGTATTGTAATGCTACATTGTTCGCACGTTCTGCAATGGCATTCGGTTCGGAAGATTCGACCACTGCTTTTGCTTTTGCCGGATCTGCATCGGTTAAGATCATGCCGAGACGGAATTTGAGTGAGTTGGCAAATATTTGCCAGCCAGCCATATCGCCGCCATAGAGCAAATCACTTGCGCCAAAACTTGGGTTGGCGACGCTGATATTCGAAATCGCACGATCCAGCCGGGCGAGTAGATCGGCATAAATCGTGGCGTCATCATCGTATTTAGGATACACATTGTCAATGTCAAGTGCCTGTGAATAGGGCATATCACCATAAGTCAGGACCAACACGGAGTAGGTGTAAACATTTAAAATTTCTACGCACGCGTCCTGGTTCTTTTGCACAGCTGGCGGAAAGAAGGCAGCATTTTGCTTTGGAATCAGTGACTGGGCTTCCCTCAGGTTTTTCAGCACATTCAGGTGCATGGTATTCCAGAAATTCTGTGGAATATTACGGGTAGTCAGGTCATAGTTTGACTCATCAATATAAGTCGTCTGTGCCCACTGCTGTGCCAGCAAGCGGAAGATTCCGCTATTGACATTGGGCGTAGTCATTTGGTCAAACAATTCTTTTTGCGCGTTGGCAAAAAGGGCACCTGGCGGCACTGCTGATGGATTCTTCTTGTCGACATTAAGATCGCCGAAATCTTTGTCGCAAGCCGTAATGAAACTCAGGCTGGCTAAAAGTGCTAAAAACAGTATCTTCTTCATGTTTGTAGTATTAGAATTTAAGTTTAAGGTTTACGCCGATGGTGCGGGAAGTCGGATAGCTACCGGACTGGTAACCTTGTACGTTGCCTGATGAGATACCTTCTTCTGGATCAGCATAAGGTACATTTTTGCTGATAATCCACAAATTCCGGCCATAAATGCCTAGATCAGCCCCTTTCAGTAAGTTGCCACCCGTAATCCAGCTAGCTGGCACGGCCCAGTTCAGATTTACCTCGCGCAATTTTACGAAACTGGCATCGTAGATAAATCCTGCTGCCGGGTTGCGGCGGTAGCCTTGCAGACCGAAATTCACGCCCGATTTACGCAGCGCATTTACGCTTCCGTCTGCCAGTACACCTGGTACGAGGTAGCCGCCACTTTTACCGTCTGCTGAAACGGGGGTACGCAGATCACCGCCCAAATCATTGACAGTTGTTTCCGGGTATTGGCCGGTAGCCAATCCATAATACAGGTCGAGATTGAAAAGATCACCACCTTGTTTCAAGTCCACTAAGAAATCAAAGGTTATGTTTTTGTAGCGGAAGGAGTTGAAAACACCACCGGTCCAGTCAGGATTTATGTTACCGATAATCTCATTGGAAGTAGGGCTTCTCTGATAGTATCCGTTAGCCGTAACGACTTTTTCTCCAGCGGCACTATAGACGAAATTTTCGCCACGAATGGCTCCAAAAGGCTCTCCCGATGCAGCGTTGACGGTTACGCCACCCTGAAAAGAGGCCAGCAACAAATTGTCAATGCCACCCAGTGTAATTACTTTATTGACGTTTTTAGCCCAGTTTACCTGTAAACGCCAGGAGAAGTTGGCGGTATTTACCGGGCGAATGAAGGCTGAAACTTCGATCCCTTTATTTTCTACCTCACCAACATTAATATATTTGGCACTGTAACCGGTTGTACGAGATACCGCTACTGGAAGAATTTGATCGACCGTATTCATTTTGTAATAAGTCGCGTCAAAACCAACGCGGTCTTTGGCAAACCGCATTTCCAAGCCGGCTTCGTAGCTAATCGTACTTTCAGGCTTCAGGTCTTTGTTATTTTTTGTAATTGGTACACTGGCTAATGAAGCATCGACAAATGCACTATTCAGGTTATAAACGTCAAAAACGCTCAATGTTGGCGCACTATTGCCTACTCTAGCATAATTCAAACGAATTTTACCAAAAGTAAGTGCATTATTAGCCCCTATCAATTCCGAGAATATCAAACCTACCGATGCGGCGGGGTAAAAATAGGCGTTGTTAGCCACTGGTAAGGTAGATGATTGGTCGCGGCGAACCGAGACATCCAGTATTGCCCAACGGTCGTAAACCAGACCAACTTTACCAAATACGCCATCGACTTCCAGTTCGCTCAGTCTTTCTACCGGTGCTTCCAAGGCATTGCGTGTATTCGTTAAAGAATATAAGCCAGGCACAGATAAGCCACCATTAGTCGTGGCGCGAATAGAGGAAGTAGATGCTTTGCGAATATTAGTACCTACCAAGGCATCGAATTTCAATTTATCGGTCAGGTTGCGCTGCGGTACTTCTGCAATTAAATCATAGTTTGTCTCGCGGAAATTGCGATTAAAACGCTGGTATTCTGAAACATCGACGCTTCCCAAGGCGATACGCTCCTCTTGTATTTCATCGTACTGATCAAGCGATACGCGACCGGTAACATTTAACCAGCTGGTAAGCTTGTACGAAGCACTGGCAAAACCGAAGTAGCGATTGCGATGGTCGTTCTGATAGTTTTCATAGCGTGTCCAGTATGGATTGTCCCAGTAAATCGGCACGAGATCGGCTGGGTCCGCCCAGTTCCAGGTTACGTTTTGCTTGGTGCGTTCGTAAGCATCTTTCTGCTCCTGTACGTCCACGTTCACCTGCCACCATTGACGGAAGTTTGTCATCAGGTTTTTGGAATTGTACCCTGAACCATAGCGTCCTAAGCCATCGATGGCCGAATAGTTTACATTGGTAGCCACGGTCAATTTTTTGCTCAAATCGAACGACGCACCAAAATTTAACAAATCTTTGTTTACGCGGCTATTCGGTAACAGCCCCTTGTCAGTTGTTTTGGTATAACCCAGTTTGAAGTATCCATTACCAGTTGTACCATCAATAGCGATACTATTGTTGGTGCCGACGGCTGTCTCAAAAATAGAACTTGGGCCATTGGCAGCAGCTACCCAAGGGGTCGCTTTACCGAAATTTCTGGACGATGGGTCAAAAGCATCCCATTGGTAAACCAGTTTGCTGGCATCAAATTTACCCCCGTAGGAAGCATCTTCACTGGTTGGTGTTACCAGATCATTCGTACCATCACCGTTGATATCGCGAGCCAGGAAGAAACCTGAGTCATCTTCATAAAATGCACCATAGCCACCACCATAGCTCTTTTGGTATTTTGCAAATGTATTCGGATCAAAGCGACCGGCATTAACCCCGGCATTAACGGTCACGCCAAAACCCTTATTTCTGCTCCCCTTTTTAGTGGTTACCAGAATTACACCGTTGGCAGCGCGCGAACCGTATAATGCGGTCGCTGCGGCACCTTTCAATACCGAGATAGATTCCACGTCATCTGCATTGATATCAGCTGCCGCATTTCCATAATCATACCCCCCACGACCGGTGCGTTGATCGGAAGTATTGGTATTAGAGTTGTCGATTGGCACCCCATCTACGACAAAAAGCGCTTGGTTATCGCCAGTAAGTGATTTTGTGCCGCGCAGTACGACGTTGGTCGAGCCCCCGAGGCTGTTGTTGCGTTTGATATTCAAACCGGCAACTTTACCTGCCAAGGCATTCACAACGTTTGCGTCGCGTGTTTTCGTAACATCATCGCCATCCACTTTCTGCGCCGAATAGGGCAGTTCGTTTTTGTAACGCGTTACGCCGAGTGCGGTGACCACCACATCTTCGAGTACATTGTTGGAGACCATTTTAACGTCGACAACATTGCCGGCACCGAGGCTGATCTCTTGTGCAGTGTAACCAGTGTACTGAAATACCAAGACCGTCGATCCAGCGGGCACCTGGACGGAGTATTGGCCGTTAATGTCCGTACGGGCACCGGCAGCGGCGCCCTTTACGCTTACGGAAGCGCCAATGAGTACCTCGCCGTCGTCGCCGGATACGGTACCCACCACAGTGCGCTGTGCAAAGGCTAAGCCTGCAACTGCGAGCACTAGGTAAAGTGTTGTTAATAATCGCTTCATACGATAAAGATGAATTTGGTTAACTAATTGTTAGTGAATTGTTTAATCTTGAGAGAAAGTCAAAACTACCTGCTTTGTTTGCAAGAGGTAAGCAGTGTAGAAGCAGGCTGCAAAGTGCCGTCATGAAATGGAAAAGCCGCACACAAACCGGCATTCTCCTAAGAGAAATATGCAAGTTCACGGGCGGCCATTAAAAGTTTGATTTGGACCCTAAAAGGATTATTTTGTTTTGCGACTTCATATATCTTCGACCAAAGGTATAAAAGTCTCTACGAATTAAAGATAAATTAAAATGATTATTTTCATTTTTACCAAATATTTACAATGCACAATACGCACGTAACTTGCAGATTATTAATCTTCTAGGTCAGATAATTACCGGTTTTTTATCGGCGTTTTTTCGCTCTGGCCAAATGTCTGAATCACTCATTGCAGCTGGCGCAGGTACATGCGAACCGTATTGGCAAGGCCATAATAAAGTGCATCGGAAATGAGCGCATGCCCGATACTCACTTCCAGCAGTTGTGGGCAATGCGCCCGAAAAAAGCGCAGATTGTCCAGGTTCAGGTCATGGCCGGCATTGATGCCAAGATCAATTTTATGGGCTATTTCGGCAGCATGTGTATAAGCAGCCACCGCTTTTTCCGGATTCTGACTGAAATCATGGGCATAAGGCCCCGTGTAAAATTCGATGCGATCGGCGCCGGTGGTCTTGGCCGCTTCTACCATAGCCGGTATCGGGTCGACAAATAAAGAGACGCGTATATTGTGCTGCTGGAGTTCGCTGACCACCTCGCGTAAAAAACCCTGATGACGGATCGTATCCCAGCCGGCATCGGAGGTAAGCTGGTCGGGCGCATCCGGCACGAGGGTACATTGATGCGGCGGATACGCCAGCACCAGGTCAAGAAATTCACGGGTTGGATTCCCTTCGATATTGAATTCTGTAGCCACGACAGCGCGCAAAGCCGGCACGTCGTCGTAGCGGATATGCCGCTGATCGGGGCGTGGATGGATAGTAATGCCTTGTGCACCAAAGGCTTCGCAGTCGCGGGCAATTTGCACGATATCCGGCAAATTACCCCCACGGGCATTGCGGATAAGGGCTACTTTATTAAGATTTACACTGAGACGAGTCATGTCGCGGATTGGTTGACGAGTTATTGATTGATTCGTTGACTTGTTAAGGTTTAGAACATACCTTTGGCGCAAAAGTAAAAGGTCATGCCAGAATCGCAAGTATCGGAGCCACTAGATATGGATTTAAATGCGCCACCGATAGATGGGAGGCAATCGAACGAGCCCCGGGTGCGGGTGGTATTGCTGACGCAAATCGGGTTTTCACTAGGGTGTTATATCATCGCCGGCATTTTATTTCTGCTGATTGCAGGGTTGGCCGGCTGGGATTACGCTGCGCTGCAAAAAACGGCGCTCACTGCGGATGCGCCACTGGAACAGCGGATTACGATGCGTTTTCTGCTCGGTATCATCCATTTTTTCATGTTTATCGTGGCCGGATCGCTGACAGTATGGCTGTCTTATCGCAGTATCACGCGCCGGCGACCCGATTGGCTGGACTACCTGGGTGCCCGCCGCAGACCGGATATAATCTCGCTTGGAACCGCCATTGCTTTGATGCTGGTATCTGCCCCGCTGGTGCTTCTCTCCTTCGAAATCAACAAGTTAATCCCGTTGCCCCAGTATTTTCATGACCTGGAAGCCTCTACTGCGGAAGCAACCAAAGGGCTGTTACAGATGAAAAGCCTGGGAGAGTTGCTGGCCAATCTCACGATCATTGCCATTTTGCCGGCCATTGGGGAAGAACTGGTCTTCCGGGGCGTACTGCAAAAACAACTGATGCGGCGGATGCAGCTCTGGGTAGCGATCCTGATTGCCTCCGTCATTTTTAGCCTGGTACACGGTCAAATGGAAGGTTTTTTACCGCGCCTGTTATTGGGCGTCCTGCTGGGTTGGCTCTACTGGCAAAGCGGTAATCTGTGGGTTTCGATAACTGCCCACTTCTTTATTAATGGGTACCAGGTAGTGGGTCAATACCTGTACCAGGTCAATAATTGGGGTATCGACCTGGAAAAAGACGTACACATCCCCTGGTACACTGGGCTGCTTTCGGC
>JBBRDQ010000211.1:0-8673 GCA_038203695.1 Chitinophagales bacterium | reverse complement strand
TAAGGTCGGTCCTGTAAGATGAACTCCGGCCCTAAACCGCCATTTTGTGTAAAAACGCGCATTGTATCGCAGCCGGCCACTTCAAACCAGCCCAGTGCCGACCGGTTTGGATCGGTGGTATTCAGCAGATTGCCGGTTACTTTTGCGGGCGGCGCGTCGAAAATCGTTCCGGTAGGTGCCAGTAATTGCTGTACTTTTTCCCAATACTGGTAAGCGGTTTTATCGATGGTGCGCTGATAAACCGAAAAGGCAATCCGCCACTCAAAAGCTTTATCGTACCGACGCTTGCCGACATTTTCATTGATGACTGTTCCAGGTTGTAATTTACTGAAATCTACTAGGCTTATTTTCTGATCCGAAATGCGATTGGTCACAAAACACTGCAACTGCGGCGGCATAATGGGTGGGTATTGTAGTTTATCGATTTCATTGAAAAGATAGGTTATCTCCGCTTCCCAGCGCAAGTAACGGCCCTGCGGATTTGCGGGGGTCCGGGCGTGTGCGTACGCATAGCCAAAGGGTTCGCGGAGCGTAACACCCTGCTCATTTACCGTGGTGTAAAACTGGCCTTTTACTTCCACAGAATCAATGGGAATCACTTCCGGTAATACCTGCGGCTGCGTGCGATACAAATCGCCATTGGGCAAGCGAACTTCCAGTGTGTACGCATGCCCTACTAAACCATTTACGCCGGTTAATTCATAATAAGCGGGCTTATTGTCGGCCGGAATTACTTCCTGATAAGACCAGTTATTGTTTTGGTCATCGGACAAAGTGACCACCGCACCGTCGATGTGTTCGTAAAATTGTTTATCATAGCGATTTGGATGGGTCAGTTTTAAGCGATGCGGCCCGATTCCATTGGAAAAAGTACCGGAAATAACCAGTTCTTCGTGCTTAAGCGCACCTTTGTCAAAGTCGATGTCCTGTACGCAGTTTATGCACATCAAAGACAGTATAAGCGCGTATAAAATGGGCAGCAAAAAATTTTTCATAAAGTTGTTTTTAATTACGAATTACGAATTACGTTTTCGTTAAATGATTGATTGTCAGTTGAGTACTTTTATTTTTTAATTCGTAATTCGTAATTAAAAATTCGTAATTGACCTAACGCCACCACGTCGGTGCAGTATACGTAGCGCCGGGCAGGATCAAACAATCGTCGCACTCGGGATAATTTACGGGCGGATACTTATCAAAGTCATACTGGCAATAAGTCCGTACAGACAGCGTAAAATCCGGTCCTAATGCGTCGCCCTGGGTAAAATAACGCAACGTGTCGCTGCTGGCTACTTCAAACCAGCCCAGGGCCGGCCGATCGGCATCCATGGTATTAACCAGATTGCCCGCTATTTTTGCCGGTGGCGCATCAAAAATAGTACCGTCGGCCGTTAGTAGTTGCCGCACTTTTGACCAATATTCATACGTCGGTTTATTGATCGTATACTGATAAACGGAGAAAGCGATGCGGAATTCAAAGGCCCGGTCAAACCGACGCTTACCTACAGTTCCCTCCATCTCGGCGCCCGCCTGAAACTGGCTGGGATCAGCGATGGCTATATTTTGGTCGGAAATACGGTTGGAAAAAAAGCACAGGTGTTGTGCCGGCGGAAAGGGAGAAGGCGGGTAGAGCAGTTTGTCCACTTCAATAAAAATATGGTTTACATCGCCATCCCAGCGCAGGTAGCGATCGTTGACTACCGCCGGCCTTTTAGCGTACGCATAAGCATAACCAAACGGTTCGCGAATGGCAATACCGTCCGAAGTGACCGTCGTTAGAAACTGGCCTCTGACCCTGACCGAATCGATCGGGATCGGCTCCGGCAATACTTGCGGACTGGCCCGATAGATATCCCCGTTCTGTAGGCGGACTTCCAGCGAGTAAGTGTTTCCTATTTGCCCCTTAACGCCCGTTAATTGATAGTAAACGGGTGTATTATCCGTCGGCGTAACCTCCTGGTAAGTCCAGTGGTTATTTTGATCGTCCGACAGGGTGATGACTGCGCCGGTGACCGGTGAGTAGAACTGGAGCCCATAGTTATTGGGGGTGGTCAGACGGATAATATGCGGTCCTAAACCGTTGGAAAACGTGCCGGATATCACTAATTCGGTCTGATTGCCGTCCGAGTTACCAAAACTGATATCCTGTACACAATTGGCAAATAACAAGATGCCGACGAGTATATATAAACTGGGAAGCAGTAGTTTTTTCATAGCATGGTATTTAATGGTTAATCATTAACCGTTAATCATTAGTCATTAACCGTTAATCATTAGTCATTAACCATTAATCATTAACCATTAATCATTAAAATAATTACCAGTAAATGGTGAAATTAGCCGCCGGAATCGTCGATCCGATTACGGCTAACTGATAAGCGCGGTTCAGTCCGTTTTTATCGCGTTTGAAAAATACGGAGAACGGGTTTTTGCGGGCATAAACATTATACATGGAAAGGTTGAGCGTCCATTTCAAACCCGACAGTTTGGATTTGGTTTTATCCAACGTAAGGCCGAGATCCAAGCGGTGGTAATCCGGTATGCGCAGGTTGTTGCGATCGGAAAAATTGGGCACGATCACGTTGCCCACCTGGTAGCCGCTTTGGGGGGCCGTAATCGGCCGTCCTTTGCGGTACGTAAAATTGAAATTCCAGTACAACGCCGGGTTTACAGCGAATTTGGCGTACACGATCGCCTGGTGGGGCTGGTCGAAATTGGCTGGAAACCAGTTGCCACGATTGACCGATATTTCCGAAAATGGCGAGCGCGCCTGCTGAAATACCCGGGAGAAAGTGTACGACACCCAGCCTGTCCAGCGGCCATTGTTTTTGCGGAATAAATATTCCGCCCCATAACTCTTCTGTTTGCCATTGATCAGTTCGGTCTCTAAGTGATTGTTTAACAACAAACTGGCAAAATCCTTATAGGCCGGCACGTCTTTGGTATTGCGGTAAAAAATTCCACCGAAGTTTCCCAGCGTTTATCAATTTGGGTATAAAACCAGCCCGCGCCGTAACTATCACTCACCTGTGGCCGCAAATAACGGTTGCTCACCTGCCACAAATCCGCCGGTGTGGCCGCAGTGGTATTGGAGATGAGGTGCAGGTATTGGCGCAACATATTGTAACTCACTTTCAGCGAGTTTTGCCGGCCCAGGCGCACATTCAGCGAGAAACGCGGCTCCGGTCCCTGGTACGTTTGCGAAGCACTGTTCTTACCGTAACGAATCGTGTCGATAATCGTCTCGGCGGAATACGGTGCGTTCGGCTCGTACGAGAAAACATCGTTTGGCCCCAGGGTCCGGAAATGGGAGAAACGAAGTCCGGCCGAAAGCGTAATCCATTTGGTGACTTTCAATTCATCCTCCACGAAAGCCGCCAGTTCTTCGCCGTTTTCCAGTTGCACGGTTTTCGGCGCGATACCTGAAAGATCGCCGCGCGGCGTCAGTTCCTGCGGCAACATACTGGTGCGGTTCCACTGCACACCGGTCGTGATTTCATGGTTGGCAAAAAACAACAGTGTAGCCTGCGCATTCAGGTTGCGGAAAGACAACCCGTTGTCCAGCGTAAATGCGTCGTACCCTTCGGGCAGAAAGTAGGTGTTTTTCAGATTGCCGGTAGCGGCGGTGATGCTGGTCAGGAATTTTTCATTCCAGCCCTGCCGCCACGAGAAACTACCGCCCTGGGTACGCCATTGATACCCAAATTGTTGGGCATAACGGAAGTAATCCTGGCTGCGGTGAAAACTACCGGTGATGCTGCCGTTTTTGCCGACCCGCCAGGAGACTTTTGCATTGACATCATTGAACCAGGCACTGCTTTGTTTCACTTCCGGTAATTTAGCCGTTTTCAGCATACAGTCGGAGTAGGAGGCGCGTGCCCCGACCAGCACCGAAACGCGGTCTTTCCAGACCGGGCCTTCCACCGTCAGTTTGCCCGAGGCGAATCCGGCACCGGCCGAACCATGCCAACCCTCAAAATTGCCGTCGCGCAGCCGCACGTCCAATGCAGAGGCCACACGGCCGCCAAAACGCGCCGGAATGTGGCCTTTGTAAAGCGTCGTGCTGCGCACCAGATCCGGGTTGAATACCGAGAAAAACCCCAGCACGTGCGACGTATTGAAAAAAGGCAGTTCATCCTGGACGACCAGATTTTGATCCACATTGCCGCCGCGTACATTGAAGCCGGACGAACCTTCCCCCACTGTACTCACGCCCGGCAAGACCAGCAGGCTTTTGACTACGTCGGCTTCGCCCATAAAAGAAGGTATCTCTTTGATCGTCTGCGTGCTGAGCATTTCTACGCCGGTAGCAACAGCGGTTTGTTTGTTGGCGGCTTTATTGCCGATCACTTCTACACCGGCCAATTCGAGGGCGCGCACCTGAAGCGGAATGCTGATATCTCCCGCCTGGTACACCTGCAACAGGACCCGTGTCTCGCGGTAGCCGATATAATTGACGATCAGTAAATGTTCGCCGGGCGGCAGGTTGATCTTGAAGCGACCCAGCCGGTCGGTGGTGGCACCAACGCCCGGTTCGTTGCCTTTTACGACAATGCCGGGTATGGGTTCCTTGTTTTGATCATCCAGCACAATGCCGGTCACTGCGATCGTTTTGTCGGTCGATGCCGGTGGTACACCGGTTTGCAGGGCGAGTTCGACCGGGGTCAGAAACTCGGGCATTTCAATCTTTTTTTCATCCCAGCGGCGCAGCAAATCGCGCAGATACGTCTGGGTTAAATCGCTTTTCCGGCAAATAATAATGCCGTTATCGCGGGCACCAGCCGACACGAGACCGTGCTGCGGCAGCATCTTTTGCAGAATATTGAACAAGGGTTCCCGGTTGTAATCCTGCTCGATTTTATAGTAGGGTAATACTGTCGGGTCATAAAAAAATCGGGCCGGGTAGTGCTTTTCAATGTCGAGGAACATCTCGATCATCGTCATGTTGCGGTAATCGCCGGTAATTTCCAGGTCAAATACTTTTTGGGAAAAAGCCGTTTTTGCCGATAAAAACAGGCAAAACAATAAAATTACAGCGCTAAAAGTCTGTTTTTGAAATGGGTGCATATCAGCAAGTAGTTAATGTATAGCGGTGAATATACGGCGTTTTCTGAAATGCGCCATCTGCTTTTATTACCTTTGCCGGATGCTTGATCGGACGCCACTGCAACTCAACGAAGATTTTAAATACGCCCTGGATGTATTGGATAAAACGGACCGTAGTCTGTTTATCACCGGCCGGGCCGGAACAGGCAAAAGCACGTTGCTGCAGTTGTTTCGCAACACGACCAAAAAGAAAATCGCGGTGCTGGCACCCACCGGCGTGGCCGCGCTGAATGTGCAGGGCCAGACCATTCACTCGTTTTTTGGCTTTCCGCCGCGTATTATTACGGCCTCGGAAGCGGCGCGAAAAACTTCCCAGAAAAATCTGCAACGCCTGTATAAAAACCTGCAAGTGCTGGTGATCGACGAAATATCAATGGTGCGCGCCGACATCCTGGACGGGATCGACAAATTTCTGCGGGTGAACCGGGAGAATTTCCAGCCCTTCGGCGGTGTACAAGTCGTTTTGTTCGGCGATTTGTTTCAGTTGCCGCCGGTGGTGACCAGAGACCCGATCGAGGCCGCATATTTTCAGGATTACTATGAAACGCCCTATTTTTTCTCGGCGCAGGTCATGAAGGAAGCGGAATTTCAACTGGATATGCTGGAGTTGCGCAAAGTCTACCGCCAGGAATCGCGGCACTTTTTGCGCCTGCTCGAAGCCGTGCGCATCAATGAAGTGGACCGCGACGATTTGGATGACCTGAATGATCGCCACGAACCGCAGTTCGTCACCTCGGAAGGATACATTACCCTGTGCGCCCGCAATGCCACCGCCGACAGTATCAACCGCCGGGAATTACAGCAACTGAACACACCGGAATTCGAATTTCTGGCTGAAGTAAAAGGCAATTTCGATCCGGCACTTTATCCGACCGAAGCCTCGCTCCGCCTGCGCAAAGGCGCGCAGGTAATGTTCGTAAAAAACGACGTAGTGGAAAAATTGTACGTCAATGGAACCATCGGCACGATCACCCACCTGGATCAAAAAAACATTATTGTCGAAACGACCGAAGAGGGCGGCAAACAGCGGCGCATCGAGGTGCCGCTAACCGAATGGGAAATCACGCGTTACACCTCCAGCGCACTTACCGGTGGCATCGAAACGGAAGCGATCGGTTCCTTCAAACAATACCCGCTCAAACTCGCCTGGGCGATCACGATCCATAAAAGTCAGGGCAAAACCTTTAACAAGGTACTGATCGATCTGGGCGGCGGCGCATTCGAGCACGGCCAGTTGTACGTCGCACTCAGTCGCTGCCGTACGCTGGAAGGCATTGTGCTGCGCAAACCCATTCGCTTGGATGATGTGATCACGGACGAGCGAATCGTGGATTTTTACGGGCGGGCTTTCCGGTAATCCGTTTTGCCATCCTGCCGCTACGAGCAATCATCGGCCATACACGTCATCTATTTGTTTTTGCAGGTATTGTAAAGCCGGCACTGCTATATCTGCCGCGTTGTTCCAGCGACCTTCGATCACAATTTTGCGGTGGTAGCCCAGTTTTTTGAGTTCCCGCAGATATGACCGAAAATCAGTGCCGGTCACGCCGGGTGCGGTGCGGTTTTCCTTTTCCGCGATTTCCACATGGACCAGGTACTTTTTTGTCTTGGCCAGAATGGCCGGTCCCTCGCTTTCTTTGAGCATGTGGTAAATATCGGCGTTGAGGCGCAGGTTGGGATGATGGACCTGTTTGACGATCGACAATGCTTCCTGCACCGTCGTAATAAAATTAGTCTCTGTACTATTCAGGTTTTCCAGCGCCAGCAGGATATTGTATTTTCCGGCGCGTTCAGCGATCTTTTTCGCAAGGGCCACAAATTGCCTTTCCGCCGTTTTTCGGTTGAAGCCGTCGGGAATGCGCCGTGCGCCGCCGCTGCCCCATACGATCATGCGGGTATCAGTCCGGCTGATGCGCTGGAATACACTTTCCACGTATGCGAGTACGGCGTTTTCATGCACTTCCGGGCCAACCAATTTCAGATCGCCGGGAATGAATAAATTGAACGCGTAGATGGGGGTATGCAGGTTTTTGAACTGTGCCAGATTTTGCTGAAATAGACTGTCCGACACCTTTCTGGGCGAGATGCGACGGTCGATGGATTCGATGATGCCGGAATACCCGGCGGCGGTCAGCACGCTGTCGTTATCAAGGCTTTCGGAAATGCCGATGGTGGGTTTGAGCGGGGTTTTCTGCGCGGATGCGGCCCAGACGATACAGCAAAAGAGACAGGCCAGGCAGGAGTACTTCATAGCAGCGAGTGGAATTATTACTACAAATCTACAAATGCTGTTCTATATTGTTGCCACGGAATGTATTTTATGATAAACATTGGATGGGTGTTAGTGGTCGCGCATTGTCAATGGTCGCGGTGTTATGGTCGGATTCACCGTTTTCGTTATGAAAACGACGCAATTGCCCCTTACCCCGCGTGTCATTTCGAACGTAGTGAGAAATCTGCCCGGGAGCAACGTATGCCTGGCCAGATTTCCCGCTGCGTTCGAAATGACACGAACTTTGGGTGGGTGTTCTCGAGCACGCATTGTCAATGGTCGAGGTGTTATGTTAGATTCACCATTTTCGTTAGAAAAACGACGCAATTACCCCTTACCCCGCGTGTCATTTCGAACGTAGCGGGAAATCTGGCCATGAGTAAGTTACCCTCGGCCAGATTTCTCCCCCGCCCAAAAGCGGGATCGAAATGACACGAACATTAGGTGGGTGTTAGTGGTCACGCATTGTCAATGATCGCGGTATTATGGTCGGATTCACCGTTTTTCGTTAGGAAAAACGACGCAATTACCCCTTACCCCACGAGTCATTTCGAACGTAGAGAGAAATCTGGCCAAGGGCTATTGAACTGTTTTACGCCTGGCCAGATTTCTCTCTACGTTCGAAATGACACGAACTTTGAAGTTATTGTTGCAAAAAACGCCTGGCCGATAGTCGAGATGTTATGATCGGATTTACCGCTTTTCATTATGAAAAACGCGGCAATTACCCCTTACCCCGCGTGTCATTTCGAACGTAGAGAGAAATCTGGCCATGAGTACGTTACCCTCGGCCAGATTTCTCACTGCGTTCGAAATGACACGAACATTGGGTGGGTGTTAGTGGTCACGCATTGTCAATGATCGCGGTGTTATGGTCGGATTCACCATTTTCGTTAGGAGAAATGACACGCACTTTGGATGGGTGTTAGTGGTCACGCATTGTCAATGGTAGCGGTATTATGGTCGGATTCACCGTTTTCGTTCTGAAAAATGACGCAATTGCTCCTTACCCCACGTGTCATTTCGAACGTAGAGAGAAATCTGGCCGGGGGCTGTTGACTGTATTGACGCCTGGCCAGATTTCTCACTGCGTTCGAAATGACACGAACTTTGAAGTTATTGTTGCGAAAAACGCATGGCTGATGGTCGAGGTGTCATGATCGGATTCACTGCCTTTCTTATGAAAAATGACGCAATTACCCCTTACCCCGCGTGTCAATTCGAACGTAGAGAGAAATCTGGCCAAGGGGTCTTGAACAGTTTTTCGCCTGGCCAGATTTATCACTAAGTTAGAA
>JBBRDQ010000210.1:0-8741 GCA_038203695.1 Chitinophagales bacterium | reverse complement strand
GGAAGTATCCGCCGCCGCCCGCCAGAGAGTGGCCGAACACACCCAAACCGGCGGATTAGCCTGGCTGCAAAGCGAACTCGAAAAACGCGATCCACACTACTACGCTCGGGTGGATCGGCAGAATCCCGCCCGTTTGCGCCGGGCACTGGAAGTTTGTTTCGAAACGGACTTGCCGTATTCCGCATTCTTGGCCAAAGAAAAACCGCCGCGCCCGTTTCAGCCGGTATACCTGTTACTCGACTGGCCGCGCGCGGAATTATACGCCCGTATTGACGCCCGGGTCGATACCATGATCGCCGCGGGTCTGGAACAGGAAGCGCGGCAATTATTGCCGTATCGCCAGCGGCCAGCCTTGCGCACCGTCGGATACGCAGAGATGTTCGACTATTTTGACGGGGAAATAACCTTCGAAACAGCAGTGGAAAAGATCAAACAGCACTCGCGCAATTATGCCAAAAGGCAAGCGACCTGGTTCAAAAAGCACGGCAATTGGCAAATCGTGCACCCGGATAACTGGCCGGAGATAACTAGTTTGCTGGAATAGCGAAATAGATTGCATATTAATCATTAATCATTAATCATTCTCTTCCTCCCAATCGCCCCATCCATCCACGCCGCATTTTCAATCGCCGGTAGCCGAAATAGACGATACCCGAGCCAGGCGATCAGCACCCCCAGCATGGCTCCGCCCAGGACGTCTATCAAAAAGTGCTGGACCAGAAAAATGCGGGAAATGCCAATAAGAGTCCCCAAAGCGACTAAAAATATACCGCTACGCGGATATCGTGTGCCCGAAACGATGGCCAGTGCCGTGCAAAGCGTAAACCCGGCCGACGTATGGCCGGAAGGGAAACTGGTTTGTCCGACATTCAGGTCCAAGTCGGGTACGATGGTGACCGCCTCTTCCCGGTTTTGCATCCGGAAATAAGTCAGCGGACGATCTGTCCCGATCTGGTCCTTTAAAAGATAGACGACCGGTATAGAAAACAGCCCCACGCAAGCGACCATCAGTGCAAACCGGTATTTCCTGAAAAGCAGGATAATCGTCATGATAATATGCGTGTAGGACTCGCCCAATGAAGAAATGAAGCGGAAAATTGTATTCCAGGGCTCTACGCGCCAGGTATTGAAAAAGAGGATTTCAGCACCGTGTGGTACAACCAGCAGCATCGCCAATCCAATATTCAGCACAACCAGCAGGGGAATGCAAAACCAGGGATTATCCCACGCACTGCTCATTTTACGTCCAGTTTTTTGCGTTGTTCGACGCGCTGCCGGATCCGGAATACCAGGCGGTCGAAGCGGTCCGTATTGAAAATCTGTGAGTCGTTCATGGCTTTTCGCGTCAGGAAAAAACCGACCGGCATCAGGATCAGGCACGGGACCATCGCTGCCCAGAAGGGCGACATAAAATACGTCTCTGCGAATTTGCGGCACAAAATCGTCATCATAATGAAAATGACGAAAAAGATGATCGATACCAGAATGGGGTATCCAAAGCCGCCTTTACGGATAATCGCGCCCATCGGTGCGCCAATGAACATGAAGATAAAACAAACCAGCGCAAACGAATACTTGGTGTAGAGTTCGTAGGCCGTTTTGACATATTCCTTGCGGCGCGGCTCGACCTGCCGTTTGGCATTTTCCAGCGAAGTAAAATTGCTTTTTATACGGGTCTCTGCATTTTTGCGCAGTGTCAGTTGGTCATTGGGACCAAAAGTCTCCAGCAGTGCTGTGTACTGGGTGAGCGGTTTATTCAACGTCTGCCTGGGCGCTACTGGCTGCGGCAATGCGCGGGCCGGCTGCTGCACCGGCAGGGTAGTGCGCCGCGATTTTTTCCCGCTGATCACCACTTTTTTGATGGGCGGCGGTGGGGGCGACGGCAGGCCGGGTCGGATCAGCGGCCGTTTCATATTCAGCATCATTTCATCGGCAAAAGACTGACGACCTTTGTACATCATCAGCGTGAGCGAATCCAGATTGGCGCGCAGCTGGTTCATACTCAACATTGAACGCTGATCCTTGAAACGATCGTCGTCGGACATATTCATCTCGAATTCCTTCAAATCCCACACTTTGGTCATGGATTTGAAGTGGGTGCGGATAAAGGGAAATTTCTGTTTCTGATTCGGGTTGCTCTGGTTGTTCGGCTCCTGATACTGCGTACCGTCGAACAGATTCATCACGAAAAAACGCTTGTCGGCCGTGGAATACATCTGCCCGCTGTCGGCCAGTATTTTATTCAGTTTCATCCGTCCGGCACTGGTCTGGTCTTCGATCATGATCTGCCCGATCGTCTCCCCGTCTTTCTTTTTATCGCCGACGCGGATGATAAACTGCCGAAAATCGTCATTGAAAACGCCTTTTTCAATCGACAAACCCGGTTTTTGCTTGCGAATATCGAACAAACGCGTGCGGGCTTTCAGGTTGGAAATAGGCATGATAAAGTCTGAACAAACGTACGAAAACAGCCCGATGGCGGCTGCGCAAACGATCAAACTGCGCATGATGCGGATCAGTGGTACACCAGCTGATTTCAGGGAGGATAGTTCGTAGCGCTCGGCCAGATTGCCCATTACCATAACCGAGGCGATCAATACGCCAATCGGCAACGCCAGGGGGAAAAATGAAATGGACTGATACGCAATCAGTTCCACCAGGATAAAAAGGCTCACCCCTTTACCGGCGATTTCATCGATGTACAACCACAAAAACTGGAGGATCAAGACAAACAAAGCGATGCCAAACGATACCGCGAACGGACCGTAAAAACTGGAGAGCAATAGTTTATCTACCTTTTTCATGTTTTTAAAAATCGAACGCAGCGTTAAACGCTTTCAAGGCGCTGATCGTTGTCTGCGGATCTGCTGCGCCAAACACACTGTTGCCGGCCACCAGCACATCGGCACCGGCCTGCAGCAGCGATTCGGCATTGTGCAAACCCACGCCACCGTCCACTTCGATCAGCGTATTGGCATTGTGCGTATCGATCAGTTCGCGCAGTTGTGCGATCTTGTTGAGACTTTGGTAAATGAATTTTTGTCCGCCAAAACCGGGATTCACCGACATAATGCACACCAGATCAATATCTTCAATCACGTTTTCGAGGATGCTGATGGGCGTATGCGGGTTGAGTGCCACGCCGGCCAATGCGCCGCTTTCCTTGATCTGATAAATCGTGCGGTGCAGGTGGGTACAAGCCTCGGCGTGGACCGTGATGACGTGTGCGCCGGCTTTTTGCACCGCATCGATGTATTTTTCCGGCTCCACAATCATTAAATGTACGTCGAGTGGTTTGGTCGATATTTTGTGCACGGCTTCAATGATGAACATGCCAAAGGTAATGTTGGGCACGAACCGCCCGTCCATTACATCCAGATGGAGCCAATCGGCTGCACTTTCGTTGACCATAGCGATCTCGGCATTCAGGCGCGTAAAATCGGCGGCCAGAAGAGACGGAGCAATGAGGTGTTGACGCATTTTTTTAACCGTAAATTGAGGCGCAAAGGTAGGCAGTCCGCACAGAAAAAGAATTATTTAGCGAAATGGCTTTTTTAAAGCGCGTAGTTAGGGGTGTTCGCTATGTTTGTCTGAATTTTTTGCCACCTCGGGTCAAAATTGTAGTATCATACAGACCGCATCGTTGTTATCTGTTTATAGGTGCCCTGTATTAAGTGCCCAACTGCCCTTGTACAGTAAAAAATCCATCACGGCGACTCATTTTTGGTATGAAATTCGCCTGTAGCCTTCAAATGATTATTTTCCTGATGAAATTACCGTTCCGTTTGCTGCCATTTTGCGTGGCGATTTTCTTTTTGCAAATTTCCGTCGCTCAGAATGTTGACTTTCAACAGTTAGAGAACGATATGCGCGCTGCTTCCGGGCCTGCCCGCGTAGAGAAGCTCCTTATCCTGAGTGATGCTGAATTTGCGGCCGGTCGCTACGACCAGGCCGCTGATTGGGCGGAGGAAGCCGCTGAATTTGCCCAAAAAATACGGCAACAGCCCCTGCGCGCCGCCGCACTGAATCGTTTTGGCAAAGCCCTGGCGATCAGTGGCAAAAAACGGGCCGCCGGCAAATTCGAGCAAAGCATGGAAATCCTGCGCGATATCCGCAGTGATGATAAAAATCTCGCCCTCGATAACCTGGAAAATCTGCGCAAACTGGCCCAACGCTCCGGCCGCGACAAGGAAATCACTATGCTGGATGAGCAAATCGCCCGGTTGCGCGGCGGCGGCGTTACCGTGGTAGAGCCCGTCGGCAGGCAGGATCTCCGGCAGGAAATGGCCGTTATTCAACAGCAGGCCACTGCTGCACTGACTGCCGCCCAGGCCGCCCAGCAAAATCAAGTGGAACTGCTCTCGCAAAGTAAAGAACTCCAGGCCGAACTGGCGGCTAAACAGGCCAAACTGGATTTTATGACCGATGCACAGATTAAAGCCGAAATCAGATTGATGCAGCAGCGCTTGATGATCGATTCGGTGGTGTACCGCGCCGGGATCGACTCCCTGAGCGTTTCCAATGCCAATCTCGCTTTACAGGAAGCCGCCAGCAGCCGCAATTTCAACTATGCCATCATGATCGGTCTGCTGCTACTGGCTGCCGCTTCCCTGGTCAGTTTCGTCCGGGCGCGCCAGAACACAAAAGTGCTGGCGGAAAAAAATAAGATCATCGAGCAGGAGCGCGAGCGTTCCGAAAACCTGTTGCTCAACATCCTGCCCTCGCTGGTAGCCGAAGAGTTGAAGCGAAAAGGCCGCACCGAAGCCCGTTATTTTGAAGATGCCAGCGTGTTATTCGCTGATTTTGTTGGATTTAGCCAGATCGCCGAACAACTTACGCCGCAGCAACTGGTCTCCGAACTAGATACCTGTTTCCAGGAATTCGACCGTATTATGGCCGAAAATGGCCTGGAAAAAATTAAAACCATCGGCGACGCCTATATGTGTGCCGGCGGATTGAATGGCGGTGGCGCGCAATTGCGCGATATGGTCCACGCCGCTAAAGCCATGCAAGCCTGGTTGTTCGAGTGGAATGCGGAACGTCAACAGCAAGGACTGCCCCGTTTCGATGCGCGGGTGGGTATTCACTGCGGACCAGTCGTAGCTGGCGTGGTAGGTTCCAAGAAATTTGCCTTCGATATCTGGGGCGATACGGTCAACATTGCCGCCCGGATCGAACAGGCCAGCGAAGGTGGGCGGATCAATATCTCCGGCGAAGCCTTCGCCGTCATTCAAAACTTTTTCCCCTGCAAATACCGCGGCAAGATCCCGGCCAAAAACAAAGGCGATATCGACATGTATTTTGTCGAAAACTAGGTATAGAGAGCGCGAAACGGAAGCAGGGAGGTAAAGTCTGTTAGCAGCGTCGGCAAAAAATACTTTTGACTGGCTATTATCTGCGCATTGGGCTACTTTTGCTGCAAAATACGAAAGCCTTGACTATTCCAGTTATCAACCAATCCCCTTACCCGCTGCCGCGCTACGAAACCATCGGCAGCGCGGGACTTGACTTGCGCGCACACCTCGACCGCCCGATCGTACTGGGTCCGCTTGAACGCGCCGCCATTCCAACTGGTCTTTCCATCGCGCTGCCCGACGGATATGAAGCACAAGTGCGCCCCCGCAGCGGCCTGGCCCTGAAACGCGGCCTCACCATGCTCAACGCCCCCGGTACCATCGACAGCGACTATCGGGGTGAAATCAAGTGTATCGTGGTCAACCTTTCCAACGAGTCGCAGACCATCGAACCCGGCGAGCGCATCGCTCAGATGGTCATTGCCCGCTATGAACAAATCCAGTGGCAGCCCGTTGACACCCTGACTGCCACCGAACGTGGTGCCGGCGGTTTTGGCAGTACGGGACTATAAAAGGAGTTTATGCGTTTGAAGAGAACCCTCCAATTTTCAAACGGCTGACTTTACACTTTGAACCCTCAACTATTCAAAAATTATGCGCATCATAATCCCCATGGCGGGACGGGGTACCCGGCTGCGGCCCCATACGTTAACCGTACCGAAGCCGTTGATCCCGGTAGCCGGTAAGCCGATCATTCAACGGCTGGTCGAGGACCTGGCGAGTTCGTACGACGGCAAAATTGACGAAATCGCGTATATTGTGGGCGATTTTGGCCCCGAAGTGGAGCGTGAACTCATCCTGATCGCCGAACGGCTGGGCGCGAAAGGGAAAATTTATCACCAGGAAAAAGCCCTGGGCGTGGGCCATGCCATTCATTGCGCGTGGGAGAGTCTGACTGGTAAATGTATGATCGCGTTTGCCGATACCTTATTCAAAGCCGATTTTACCTTCGATACGACCGAAGACGGCGTTATCTGGGTGCAAAAGGTCAAAGACCCATCTTCTTTTGGCGTGGTAAAACTGGATGACCAGGGCTATATCACCGATTTTGTGGAAAAACCAACCACCTTCGTCTCCGATCTGGCGATTGTCGGTATCTATTATTTCCGGGAGGGTAAAAAACTGCGCAGCGCCTTACACCATATTATCAACAATGATATCCGCGAAAAAAACGAGTTTCAACTCACCACCGCGCTGGAAAATTTAAAAAACGACGGACTGCGCTTTGCGACCGGCGAGATTGAAGAGTGGCTCGATTGTGGCAACAAAGAAGCCATTTTGTACTCCAACGAACGCATGCTGGAGTTTCACCAGGATAAAGGGTTGATCTCTAAATCGGCCACTATCGAAAACAGCGTGATCGTGCCGCCGTGTTTTGTCGGCGACAACGCCGTCGTGCGCAATTCGGTGATTGGCCCGCACGTCAGCGTCGGGCATAATTCGACGGTGGAAAATACCGTTATTACCAACAGCATTATCCAGAATAAATCCCAAATCAAAAACGCGGTGCTGGACTACTCGATGATCGGCAATTCCAGCCGGTTTGTGGGCTCCAAAGATGAATTGAACCTGGGCGATTACTGCAATTTTTCGCAACGCTAAGGCCATTCATAACTCATAACTCATAACTCATAACTTCTCTTGAAGCATTTATTTTTTGGCTTTTCGCTCCTATTATTTGCCGGCCCGATGATCGCTCAAAACACGATCGGTGGGGTAAAAACAACCGTTCCTGAAGCGGAAGTAAAACGCCAGGGCCAGTTTATCGAAGCCGAACGCGAGCGTTTGCTGGAGCACTACGACAAGGCCACCGAACTGTACAAGGCTTTTCTGTACGAAAATGAAAGCAATGCGACGGCCTGGTATGGATTGGCGCGTACCTACATGGCCCAGAAGCAATACCCCGAAGCGCAGGAAGCGATTGCCAAAGCGGTGGCCGCAGATCCGACGACTTCCTGGTACGCCGTGCTGCAGGCCGAAATTTTTGAAAAAAACAGCCGGCCCAAAGATGCGGCTATGGTGTACGAAGGCTTGACCAAACGTTTTCCGCAGACGCCGGAATTCTACCAGCGTCTGGCTTATCTCTCCCTGCTGGCCGAAGATCCGAAAGGCGGCCTCAAAGCCCTGGATCGCTTGGAACAACTCACCGGCCTTACCGAAGAAGTAGCGGATAAAAAGCACGTCATTTACGTGGCGATGGGCGACGATAAAAAAGCCGCCGCCGAACTCGAACGCTTAGCCAATGCATTTCCGGGCAAACTGGAATACCGCCAGCGCCTGGCCAAATATTATGAAGCCATGCGCGATCCGGCCAATGCGCGCCGGGTGTACGAAGATATTTTAAAGCGCGATCCCAATGACGCAGTGGCTAAATTAGCCGTCGTCACCAAAGATAAAACCAGTTCGGATGCGGCTTATCTGACTTCCTTGCAACCGCTTTTTGCCGACTCCCGCGTCTCGATCGACCAAAAAATCAAAGAAATCGCGCCGTATTTGTCCAAAATGGAAGCCGCCACCGATCCTGCCCTTACGCAAAGTATGCTGGTGCTGGGCAACCTGATCGAGAAAGCCCATCCGGAGGATGCCAAAGCGTGGAGCCTTTCGGGCGATCTGTTGTATCTCGCCAATCGCCCGGAAGATGCGCTGGAAAAATACCGCCAGTGTATCCGGCTGAACGCGCCGGTTTTTTCGGTATGGAATAACCTGCTGACCATTCTGAATGAACAAAAGAACTACGAAGAGATGTTGCGCATGGCCGAACAGGCGATGGATGCTTTTCCCAACCAGCCGAAAGCCTACTATTTCTATGCAGTTGCCGCCACCGAAAAAGGCCTTTACGACGATGCCCTCCGCCAACTCGATCAGGCCAATCTGATGAGCGCGAAGAATCCGCAAATGCAGTTGGATATTCTCGACCAAACCGGCGTGGTATTGCTGCGCAAAAAAGATTTTCCCGGTTCGCTGGCCAAATACGAAGCGGCCCTCGCCAAAGGCGGCGATAAAAACGCCGATGTGCTGGAACACTACGGCGATGCTTTAGCGCAAAGCGGCAACAATGCGAAAGCGCTGGAAGTGTGGAAAAAAGCCAATGCGCTCCGGCCATCGGCGGGGCTGGCGCGGAAGATTGCGGGAGAGTAGTTAATTTTGAATTACGAATTACGAATTACGAATTACGATATGACCCTCACACCCCTTGGCACCGGTTCCGGTGGACCCTTCCACGGCCGGCATTATACCTCGCACGTGTTACAGGTTGACAATCAGGTTTTTATGATCGATTGCGGCGAGGGTACGCAGATGCAGTTGTTTCACTACCGCGTTCGTTTTGACCATTGTCAGCACATCTTTATCACCCATTTACACGGCGACCATGTGTTTGGATTGATG
>JBBRDQ010000209.1:0-8747 GCA_038203695.1 Chitinophagales bacterium | reverse complement strand
GGTAGACGATCACGATGTTATAACCCGGCGGTGCAAATTTAGGGTCTTCTGCCCGCGGCATATGGAGCAGCGAACCGATACCCAGCGCCATGACAAAGCAAAATATAATAAAGGTAAACTGGCTGTTCTTGACGGAAAATTCAGCGATTTTCATAATGATCTACGCAGTTGAGATTGTTGAATTATTGGGCGTTTTCGGGATACAAAACGCGGCGTCCGGCAGACATGACCAGACTAAAAATATTTGATAATCAACCTGTTGCAATAGTGAATTGCAGGCTCCAGGATTAAAGTTTGCGCACTTTTTTCTTTTCGGTGAGATACGGTGCACCGGTCGTCACGACTTCCGTCACACCTTCCAATCCGCCGGCGATCACCACCTGGTCGCCTTCCAGAAAGGCAATTTTTACCGGCACTTTGCGCACACTTTGTCCATCCGCTTGCAGGGCAAAAACGAAGGCTGACTTGCCATCGCCTTCGACGATCGCTTCGACCGGAATGAGCTGGTATGGAATTGCTTTCGAGGGGGTTACATCTACCTGCGCAAACAAGCCGGGCGCGAAGCGTTTGCCTTGGGGCTGGATGCGAATTTCCACCGGATAGAGGCCATTTTGCGGGTCGGCCGCCGGTGCCAGATCGGTTACTTTCCCGTTGAATACGGTACCTTCATAGGCATCCATCGTCACACGGGCGGGCATACCGAGGTTGAGGCGCGCCCAGTCGCGGTCGCTAGTATTTATCTTTACCACCCAATCGTCTTTGCCCGTTTCGAACAGCACGAATACAGGGGTTCCCGGGCCGGTGACCTCGCCGTCATTCATCAGTTTTTTGATGATTTTGCCACCTTTGGTAGCGCGGATTTCGGCGTATTGCTGGTTGAAGGTGGCGATACGCGCCGATTCTTTGGCGATATCACGGCCGGTGGTGGCATTTTGCAGCAATTCCAGCGTGGCGCTGCTGTCTTTGTAGAGTCCTTCGACACGACCGAGGTCGCGTTCGGCTTTGGCTAATCCCTGTTGGGCCTGGTTGACTTGTGCATCGATTTCGGTTTTGTCAAGCGTGGCCAGCAGTTGTCCGGCGCGTACGATATCGCCCTCATCCACGTATATTTTGCGAATGATGCCGCCGATTTTGAAGGACAGCCGTTGTTCTGCCGATGAAGTGAGGATACCACTGGCGTGGACGGGCAACGCAATATTGCGCTGCGCAATCGAAATGGTGCGTACCGGTATGGCTTCTTCGGTCGTGGACGCAGCGGCCGAGACAGTAGGTTTTTTTTCTCCGCAACCACCGAGCAGGATAAAGAGTCCGAGGCTGGCGGCCAAGACGAGGGCGGGTGCAGCGAAGGTGTCTAGTTTGGTATTTTTCATAATTGTTACTTTAAACCCACCAATAAATTGGTGGGTTGAGAAGGTTTAGATTGGTTGGTTTTCTGGGCATTTTGAACACCCATAAATTGGTGGAATGCGATGATGATTTCTCTATTTCAGCCATCCAAAAGTTATTTGAATGGTTGAAGTACCTCAGATTCACCAACCAACCACCAATAAATTGGTGGGTTGGGAAAGTTTAAGATTGGTTGGTTTTTTTGAGCATTTCTAAACACCAATAAATTGGTGGAATACGATGATTATTCCTCTATTTTACCCATCCAAAAGTTATTTGAACGGTTGAAGAACCTCAGATTCACCAACCAACCACCAATAAATTGGTGGGTTGAGAAAGTTTAAGATTGGTTGGTTTTTTTGAGCATTTCTAAACACCAATAAATTGGTGGAATACGATGATGATTTCTCTGTTTCAGCCATCTAAAAGTTATTTGAGCGGCTGAAGAACCTCAGCCCACCAATTTATTGGTGGAGCAAAAAAGGGTCAGATTATTTGTCTTTTTGAGCATTTTAAACACCAATAAATTGGTGGAATACGATGATGATTTCTCTATTTCAGCCATCCAAAAGTTATTTGAACGGTTGAAGAACCTCAACCCACCAATTTATTGGTGGATCAAAAAGGTGTCAGAATATTCGATTACTTGGGCATTTTGAACACCCATAAATTAGTACAATGCCATGAATCAAAATATTTCGCTATGTTTGCAAGTATTCTATTCATCCTCTATCAGTACATACATGGCACACGCTAAAAACAAAGTCTGGATACACGGCATATTCTGCACCAAACATCGCAAGCCGTTAATTACCAAAGAACTACAAACACAGGTGTATGAAAATTTACATCTGCAAATCAAAAGAACCGGTTGTTATTTAGAAGCAATCGGCGGCATTGAAGACCATGTCCATTTGTTATTTCTATTAAACCGTAACAAATCAGTAGGAGAAGTTTTCAAGCAATTAAAAGGTGCTTCTTCCCGTGAATTTAATCAATTAGAGTTATTTCCTGAGCAATTTCATTGGCAAAAAGGGTACGGAGCGTTTTCAGTTTCAGAATCAGGCATCTACAAAGTAGTTCAATACATTAGCAACCAGGAAATACACCACCAGAAATTAAACTACGACCACGAATTCATCTCCTTGCTACAAAAACACCATCTTCCTACGGAGGAAGTAAGTTTTGAATAATCGCCTGCTCATGGTGTTCGGCATGGTATGCCGTGAAATACAGCATTTCACGCAGGGTTAATTTGCCTAACAACGGATGCGGTAAAAGCAGCGCGTCCAACTTAGATTCCGGACAATGGGCCACTTTACGGGTCAATTGCGACACTTGTTTTTCGAGCTCTGCCAACAGTTTTTCTCGTTGCTGCAACGTCGTAGCCGGCGGCACAAACCGGCCGGAAGCACCCCCACCAGCGGCCAGTTTGGCGTGGTATTTCGCGATCAGTTCCGGATAGGTCCTGGAAGCACGGTTGGCTTTTCCAAACAACCCCCGCAGCAAAAAAGCAGGCAGGCCGAAAGCCAGATTCACCGGTTGCACGCTGCGGACAATATGGTTCAACTGCTGGGCAGGCGTCCATTTTCCGTTGCGTTCGAGCAGGAACTGTTCGTCAGAAAGAGACTGGATGTACTCGGCGAACCGATGGTAGTTGGTCACGAGCATTTGATGCAGTGCGGATGTTTCCATAAAAGTGGGTTTTGAATAACTTTAATTTACAGTCCGGCGACTTGACGCAGCGCAGCCTCTTTGATCAGTACATCCGACCAGGCTAGCAAGCCTTGCAACCGCGCCGTGGTCACCCGATTTTGGGCATCCAGAAATTCGAGCAGCAGAACCTGGTTGGCACGGTACTTATTATTGACAATACGAAAAGTCTCTTCGGCGGCGCGCAGACCGGATTGGGAGGTCAGAAAGGTATTGCGGGCGGCATCGAGTTCATTCCAGGCACTGGTGACTTGCAAGGTAATTTGCTGTTGCACCTGGGTAAGTTGGGTGCGCGTTTTCTCTGTTTCCAGGCGCGCCACCTGCGTTTTGCTTTTGCGCAGTCCGGCATCGAAAAGATCGTAGGTCAATCCCACTTGTCCGAGTGCATACGCCTGTCCGCCGTTACTAAACCAACGATAGCCAAAACCCTGAAAACCAAATTCGCCGCCGACGTACAAATCGGGTCGTTTAAGATTGGCAGCGTTGCGTTTTACGTCGAGTTCATTGGCGGAAAGGCCGGCGCGAAGGGCGGCAAATTCGGCGCGGTTCTCCCGGGATTGTTGGATCACATCATTGAGCGGGTAGGCCGGCGCCAGCGTGTGCAACAAGGCGGTATCAATGGTGACCTCATCCTGTAGATCTTTGTTGATCAGGAAATTAAAGTAAGACCTGGCCGTATTCTGCGCGCTTTTGAGTTTAAATATCTCGTTGTCGGTTTTACTCAGTTCGTAATCGGCGGTGGCGACCACATCGCGGGTGGCGACGTTGTTTTTGACCAGCGATTCGTTAAAACGCCGCAATTCCAGGAGTACACTTTTCGCGTTTGCCCATATTTTTTCGGCTTCCAATGTCTGCAAATATTGCAGGTAGGCGGTGGTGATCTGATAGCGCAACTCCTGTTCGTAGGCGGCTTTTTGGGCAGTTTTGCTTTCCAGCAACGCGGTTTGAATCTGCCGGTTGTAACGCAGGTCCGTGTTGTACAGGGGGTAGGCAAATGAAATCTTGGTCTCCTGGAAATTATTGGGCAAAAACTGGATTTGTTGATTCCCCGCCGGCGAAGGAATGCCGAAAGATTGCTGGTATAAAGGCGTGAGCAAGTCGCCAATTGGGAAATCGATACTCCGCCCCCCGGCCGCCAGGGTATAATTCGCTTCAAATTTCAGCGTCGGGTTAAACAAAGCCTTGGCCTGGCGGATGGCTTCCTGCGATTTTTGCAGGTCGAAATTCTGCTGCTGCAACGCCAGGTTCGTATTCAGACCAGTCCGGATGTACGCTTCTAAAATTAGTGAATTCTGAGCGTAACTCCTTGAAGGTAAAACACTTATGGTGCATAATATCCACGCCCCGAGGATTAACCGTGTTGCAATTTGCCGCAATAATTTGCCGGCAGGCGATTGTCCATTTTGGTTCATAACTACATTTTATTAAACACTAAACACTGTTCATTAACTGGTGCAAAAAAAGGCGCCTGACAGACGCGACAAAAGGCAATTCGGATGAACGGTAATTTTTACCGGCTGAATGGCTATTAGGGTGGGTTCAAATTTATTACAGGCTCATGGTCATTTTGGCAATCATGGCAGCCGAGCGCTCCGCCAGTTCCATGCGTTGCGCTTCCGGGTACATGCGCATGCGTTCGCGTACAAACAAAGACACCATCCCATGCGCATGACACCACAGTGTATAAGCGATGGTATCCACGTCCGTGCTCTTGAAATAACGCTGCTCCACACAAGCGCGCACCGTCTCGACAAAAAACGAATGCGTCGACATGCCCAGCGCCCAACAGTCTTGATTTTCAATGTGTTCCATCGGCGCACGGGTCAAAAAAAGCAAATCGTACCAGTCCGGAAAACGCAATCCAAAGTCGACATACAGCCGGCCGAATTCCTGCAAGCGCTCCCAGGGATCTTCGATCAGGGCCGCCGGAGCAAGGTGGTCGCGCTTGGCCGCTGCCGCCTCGTATTGCAGGGCGAAAAACAGTTCATTCTTGTCCTTATAATACAGGTACAAGGTCGCCGGACTGTATTCAATCGCTTCCGCGATACTGCGGATACTCAACCCGTCGTAGCCCTTTTCCTTAAAAATACGGTGTGCCGCGTCCAGGATTAGTCGGCGCATGGATTCTTTTTCCCGCTCTTTTCTGCTTAGTGTACTCATTGTTATGGTTGATGGCACAAATGTAACTAAACAGTGTTCATAAAAAAAACACAATTCGGTGAAATGTTTATCGGGCAGGTTGAACAGCGGATTTTGCGCGCTGAATTGTCGGGGCGGTAATGCCGATTGCCATATAAGTAATTGGGTATTCAGGTAGACAGTATTGGCGTGGCGCACTTCTTTTACCAATTATAGACGCCAAATGCCGGCGCGAATCTTTTCTGCGGCAGGTAAAAGCCGGCAAAACGTGCCATCATTACCCGAATAACCGCCCTAATAGGATCAAAACTGACTATTTCCGACATGGCGTAGTCATGGTGAGGTGCTTTTTTGTTTAAAAGGTGCGATTTGCCCTAATTTTATGCTGTCGAAAATATCAGCCAGTAAATTTATTACTGAAAATGAAAACAACACCTGCATCTCGACATCTACAAAATTTTGTATGACCAAAGTCCGATACATATTCATTGCGCTGCTCAGTATGATAGTATGCGCCACCTCCGCCCACGCACAAACACCAGCCGCTCCAGCGGACCTGACCGCTACTGCCTTTGAACGCCATATTGAATTGCAGTGGCAACCCAGCCCTGGAACCAACATTTACCGCTACAATATTTATCGCTCGGATAATGGCGGCACGACCTACACTTTTTTACAGGGTACGCCGGCAAGTACTACTTTTTTCACAGACTGGACCGGTGATGAAGGGTTAAACCTGACGCGTTTGTATCAGGTGAAAGCCGAATCCGTCATCGGTGTGCAGAGCGATTATTCCAATGTCGCCACCGGCACGACGGCCGACATGGATGACAACGCATTACGGGACATGGTCTCGCAGGCGACGTTCCGGTATTTCTGGGATTTTGCGCATCCAATCAGTGGACTTGCCCGGGAGCGCAATACGTCCGGCGAAACCGTAACCACCGGCGGCTCCGGATTTGGCATTATGGCCATTGTGGTCGGTACCGAGCGCGGCTGGGTGACCCGCGAGGATGCCGTTAACCGCATGATCAAAATCGCCACTTTCCTACAATTTGCCGATCGTTTTCACGGTGCCTTTCCGCACTGGATGAATGGGACGAACGGTAATGTGCAGCCATTCAGTCAATTCGACAATGGCGGCGATCTGGTAGAAACGGCGTTTCTAATGGAAGGGCTTTTGGCAGCACGACAGTATTTCGACCAAAACACCCCGCTCGAAGCCGCCTTACGCGACGTTATCACCGGCCTGTGGGAAGATGTGGAATGGGACTGGTACCGCCGCAACAACAGCAATGTGTTGTACTGGCACTGGTCGCCCAACTACGCCTGGCAAATGAATTTTCCCTTGCGCGGTTTCAACGAAGCACACATTGTCTATATCCTGGCGGCGGCTTCGCCAACTCACCCAATCCCGGCTTCTTTATACACAACCGGCTGGCAAGCAAGCGGTTATAAGAATATTAGTATCCAGTTTGGGTACCCCGTTTACTGTGGACCCTTTGGCGGCGGACCGCTTTTTTTCGCCCATTATTCCTATGTGGGCTTCGATCCGCGCAGGTATAAGGACAATGTATGCAACTATTTCGTCCGCAATCGCAACCATGCGCTGATCCAGCATGCCTATTCCGTGGCCAACCCCGAACAGCATCTGGGTTACAGCGCCGACTGCTGGGGACTCACTGCCAGCGACGATCCTTTTGGGTATTCCGCCCACGATATTTATCCAAACAATGACAACGGCACCATTTCACCCACCGCCGCATTGGCTTCGATGCCATATACTCCCGATGAAAGCACCCAGGCCCTGCGTTATTTTTACCGCGTACAGGGCGAAAAAATCTGGGGCCATTACGGTTTTACCGATGCCTTTAATCTGAATGAAAACTGGTTCGCTACTGCTTACCTGGCCATCGACCAAGGCCCCATTGTAGCCATGCTGGAAAATTATCGTTCCGGCTTGTTATGGGACAAATTCATGCAGAATCCAGAAATCGTCCCGGCACTTTTAGCGCTTGGGTTTGTGCCCGACAATTCTGCTACCCAGGAGCATGCCCTGCAGACCAACGGTTTTGATATACGCATTTCCCCCAATCCGCTTGCTGCGGGCGTACCGTTGCAAATCGAATTTTCAGTGCTGGAAAAACAAATTCTTACCGCCAATATCGTCGATATCCAGGGCAAAGTGATCCAAACCCTGTTTGCCAATCGCGCGCTGACAGCCGGTATATTTACCGAAACATTTCAACTCGAAAAACGGCCGCAAGGCACTTATTTCTTGCAGATAAAAAATAGTACGTCGCAAATCCTCACCAAAAAAATAGTAACTCCGTAAGACCACACAAACTAATTTTCACAACTTAACCAATTAAAAAAAAGCATTTATGAAAAATCTTTTCCTTAGTGCGCTGCTGTTGCTGACCGGATTTGGCCTGCGAGCGCAAGTGTTGTACGAGAACTTTGAGGGCGGCACCGCAAATCTTACCTGGCAGGCTTTCGACGGTACGTATGCCGGAGTCATCGCCAATCCGGGGCCGGACGCTGTGAACAGCAGCGCTTTTGTCGGTTCTTACACCAAAGCAGCCGGCTTCAGTTATAGCCTTTTTGGCGTACCAGCCCTGCCGCAACCGCTCAACCTGAAGCAGAGCAACCAATTCAAATTGAAAGTGTGGTCGACCTCGGCTACACCAGTGTTGCTCAAATTCGAGGGCACCAGTCCGGCAATTGAAAAAACAGTCACGATGCCTGCGGCTAATCAATGGGTAGAACTGACGTTCGACATGAGCGCTGGCGAACTCGCGACCGGATACACGAAAATCTTCATTTTCTTCGATCCAGGGAACGACCTGAGCAGCAACACCTATTATTTCGACGATCTGCGGGCCATCCCCCCACCGGTTTATGAAACGTTTGAATCGCCTTCCGGCATCACCTGGTCGGATATTAACGGCACCTACAATGGCGCAATTCCCAATCCTGGCCCCGACGCGGTAAATAGTTCCGCCACGGTCGGTTCTTTCAGCAACAACCCGGCTTTTGATTACAATTTTGCTTTTGGAACCCTGGCATCCGGCTCCATTGATATTTCTACGTACAATCAATTGAAAGTCAAACTGTGGGCACCGAAACCAACGCAGTTGCTTTTCAAACTGGAAGGTAGCGCAGGTATCGAACGCATCCGCAATGTAGCCGTCACGAACCGGTGGCAAGAATATACCTTCGATCTTTCCAGCGGTGCAACCATTACGGGTATCAATAAAATTTTAATGTCGTTTTCCCCAGGCGTCATCGGTAGCACAGACACTTTCTATGTGGACGATATCCGCGCTGTGTCGCAAGGCGCCTGCGCTGGTGTCACACCCGATCCGGACGTAATCGACGACTTCGATTGCAATCGCAATGCAACGTACGCCGGTGATCTGGACAGTTTGAGCGTAATACTCAATCCAGCCCCAAGCGTGGACAACAACTCGCCACGCGTAGGCCGTTATGCGGATGTAGCCGGTAAC
>JBBRDQ010000208.1:0-8824 GCA_038203695.1 Chitinophagales bacterium | reverse complement strand
TTCTGGAACGGCGCGCACTGGCTCGGCAATGCGCCCTATTTCCGCGATGACTGGACGCTGCGCCCGGCCGGACAGCGGGTGTCGCAGTTGCTTTTTCACGACTGGTGGACCAATGCGAATCTTAACACCAATCCGAACGGCTTGGCGCAGGTGCGTGGTTTTAAAGGGAAATACCGGGTACAGGTCTTATGCGACAACCAGGTGATTGCCACCGATACGATACAATTAACTGATAATCTGCAACTTAACTATATTTGCAATACGACTGGAGTAACCACGCCCTCCATGGGCACGCTTCGGGTAACCGTCGCCTCGCCGGTGCGGCTGGGGATGCCCATCATGGTTCTATGTAGTGAAATGCCGATTCAAATTCGCCTGCTCACCAGCGACGGGCGTATGGTTGAAACCCTATCAAAGCCCAATACAGCAGTGGAAATTATGCCCCGCAACGCCGGTCTATACTGGCTGGAAATTACGGACCAGCGCGGGCTGGTACAGGTCAAAAAGGTAGTCGTGGAGTGACCATACCGGCGACTTTAGTCGCCGGTACAGACCGTCAGGTATCATAGTTTGATTTTAAATACAAATAGCGCGTTACTTTCACTCTTTCCCCTTCTCCTTTAAAATCTCCACATCAAATCCCAGCGCCTGTAATTTCTCCGGACTCAGTTCATCCAGACTGCTGATCTCCAGCAACTTACCCTCCTTATTTTTGAATGTGACGATCATTTTTTCCTTGTTCTCAACATTTTGCTGGGCTGTTTGTGCACGTTGAGAGAGTTCGTTGGCTTGCTGAATGGCGGTATTGAGTTGTCCCAGCGCCACGTGTTCTTTGTCCTGTGCTTCGGCGAGTTGGCGCTGGAGTTCAGATGATTTTTCAGCGCTCTGATTCAGCGTTTTTTTCAGGTCTTCCACTTGGGCTTTAGCAGCGTTGAGTTCATTTTCGCGACTGCGGCGCTCTTCGTCGGCCCGCTGGGCAGCGATGCGGGTCTGTTCGGCTTTTTCGCGGCGGGCCAGTTCTTCGTTGTTGATCAGGTCGTTGCAGTTTTGCAGCGACAGCAGTTTTTCCAGGCTCACAATATCCACGGAGACGATGTGATCGACTTTAAACTGGTCGGTGCTGCTGAAAATCTCACCGCCGACACTGAATACCACGCCGCCGACTTCCGCATTTTCGGTCACCTTCTGAAAGGAACGGGTATAGACCGTGGTCAGTTTGGCGGAACGAATATAATAGGTGTTTTTGCGGGTTTCCGGGGCGACATTGGTAGCCGCCCGGCAGATTTCGATATACGGCACGTAGTCTTCCGGCAGGAAGGCATAACCGATATCGGTGACAATGATCTCGGCGATACAGTTCTTATCGACTTTCGTGGAAGCGATGCTGTAAGCGCCATTGAACTTGAACTTGGAATCGATCTTCGCGCTGTAGATCACGTCGGACGTAGATGTCGTGACGATCGGGGGTTTGTCCTGGCGCACAAAGCGCGTCAGCACCGAGGTTTTGTTATTTTCGATCAGGATCATGGCCCCGACCAGTTGGTCGATCTTATTGACAAACCCCGCTAGCCCTTTGATAAAGGTGCGTTGTTTATACGAATCGGGCAGATCGAACCCCAGCGACACGGGCGAGAGTTTGACTTTGCGGGAGGGTTGGGCAATAATGGAACCGGCCAGCAGACTGGCGAAGACCAACAGAAAAAGGCGGATGGACATGTGGATGGTGTTTTACGCCGCAAAAACGCAAAAATTGGGGAGGGATTTTATAGGGACGCATGTTTTATGTAAAAAGAAAGGCAAGTCGCTGTCATACGCGCTGCCGCTGATGTGCGCTCGCATACGCTTCGTCTGACGGTTGTAATGAAACGCACCAAGCGGGCAAGGAAGGACGTAATAATTATTCTACTATCACTTTAAAATGTTGTGGCTTCGATTTTCCATCATCGATGTTAAAAAAATAGACGCCGGCCGGCAATGCCCGCACATCTACCAATATAGATGCTGTAAAATCACCAGCTTGCACGGTTATGCCGTCTTCATTATAACATTGATAATGCCATTTTTTGGACGCTCCATGAACAGATTTAATTAAAAGCCAATCACTGGCCGGATTGGGAAACAGACTCCAGATATTTTCCTGATCCGGTTCAGCAATTCCCGTGGTAAATCCCACTTCGAACGTGGTAACAGTTGAGCAATCGTTTTTATCACTCACCGTAGCTGTATAAACTCCCGGCAAAAGCCCGGTTATACCTGTGCCATTAATACTACCATTACTCCAGATATAAGTATAAGGCGTAATGCCGCCATTTACCATTTGTAGTGTAACTGCTCCATCAGCCATTGAAGCGCCGGAAGCATTTTGCACGCTGCCGCTTAGTACTAATTGTTCCGGTTGTTCGATAATAAATTGAACAGAATCAATACAAAGGTCATCGTCATAAGCAACAGCGTGATAGGCGCCCGGCACAAGGTCACTTAATGAGGCACCTGTTTGGCCGGACGCCCATTGATAAGAATACGGACCAAAACCACCCGACGGCAGGAGTTCCGCTATACCGTTATTTGCGCCAAAACAAGTTATATCCGAATAGACTGCCTGTAGATTGAACCGCTGCGTCTCATACGCCCCAATATCGGGTAAACTATCCATCACGCGCGCATTGCCAGCCAGATCAGTATGTAAGCCAAAGCGATTTGTCCAATAAGGATCACCGGCATTAAGCAGTGGAGAACAACCTGTAAGGCGGAAATCGCCCGAAAGCGTATCCCGCAGAAGCGGATCCGTATCTTTAAAATACAAATGCTCCCCACAAATTAAGGTACCGTTCGGCATACCTACTTGTAAGTCCATACAATCTTCTGCATCCACATAAGTATGGTCAACAAAAAATCTGGAGGAGGGCACCGTATTTGCAATCCAATCCCAGGATTGCCCGGCCCTATTATTGATAAAAATACAATTGGCAATTGAATCGTTACAATTGTATGCATTAACGATAGCACCGCCATTTTTTACTGCCCTGTTGCCATAAAAAGTACAGTTTAAAATTAGATTATTATCACCCAGACTAAGCGCTCCGCCATCCGAAGTGGCCAAGTTATTTTCAAATAATGAATTTAATACTTTTATATTTCCCGCATGGATTACCCCTCCATTATATGCTCTATTGTTGGTAAAAATACAGGATTCTACCCTGAAATTTCCGCCCAGTAGCGCGGCACCTAAACCAGGCCACCCTAAATCATCGCCCGCTTCATTTGCATCAAACCAGCAATTAACAATGGTAATAGGTTGTATTGTTTTCCCCGATTGAACACTGATAGTGCCTGCATCCCAAGTGGCTATATTGGATTTAAAAATTGAATTTGAGATCGTAAGTTTCAGCCCTTGTGATTGATTGAGAATGGAAATACCGCCGACCACAAAGGCTTTATTATTATTAAAAAAGCAGCTGTCGATCAACATCTTATATTGCGGACTGGTGCTCGTAGATATATGTAATGCGCCACCTTGATACCCCCGGTTTTTAAAATAGCAATTTTTTAGTGTAAACCCTCCGGTGCCTTCGGTAAAGTTGGCAGCAAAACCGCCGCCATATGCCGCATCGTTATCGACCAACCGGCAGTTGCGCACGGTTAGGAAAGTGGGTGCTCCGGGAAATTTATTGTACAGGTAAATTGCGCCGCCAAAACAGATATGTTGATCCGGGAAATCGTCGCAGTTGGCGCCATCCAGCGGCTGTGACAATCCATCGCGAATGGTAAAGCCATCCAGCAGCGTGGTACTGTCGGTGCCTGCACAATAAACGACATTGGGATTGCCAAATAACGTGCCGTTTCCGCTTAATACCGTTTCGTATATCTGCCAGTTTCGCTGAGCTGCACTGGTCTCATTGCCATTAAATCCACCCAGTAAATGAATACCGCTGCCTAAGTAAAACGAAGTCGTTCCCTGTGGAATATAGGGCGAATAGGTGCCTTTTGCCACCCATATTTCGTCGCCGTATTGCGCAGTGGGCAAGGCGATATTTAACTCCTGAAATGCGTTTGGCCAATTAGTGCCATTGTTCTGCCCGGTAGCATTTTTATTGACATAAATGATCGTACCGAACACAGGGCAGAGACAGGCAAACAGCAATATAGCACAAAGCGCAGATTCAAGTTTCAAATGCAACAGAATTTAGGTTTCATAGAAGCGAAAAAAGGGCAAAAAAAGAGGAATAACTGGACTACTTTTGGGTTGCAAAACATCAAAATATGCCACAGTTATCCCCGGATCAAAGGTACACAATCGAGACGTTAAAAAACCTACAACATAGTGTGACGGAGATTTCGGCGTACACTGGAATTTTGCCCTGCACGATCAGTCGAGAGTTATCTCGCAACAGCATCCAGCAGCGTTATGCTGTTAAGTTTTACCTTGTTGCCGACATTCGCGGGTGGGGTGAAACCCACTCGATCCCATCCCGATTATGAAACAAACACTCCTTTGCCTGCTCTGCCTCACTTTTTTCACGGCAGGTTTCACCCAGAGTCCCTACCGTTTTACGTTGCCCAATGAAAGCGCCTGGATCGGTGGCAGCGGGGTTGGAATCGGCGTATCGTACTGGATTGGCAAACACAATGCACCGTTTACGCCGCAACAGATTGCCGACCTGCATATCTCCAGCGTGCCGCGTTTCGATCGTTTTTCCACGCGTCATTACAGCGCTTCGGCGCGCCATGCGAGCGATATTGCGTTGTATTCCTCGTTTGTGTTGCCGGCCCTTTTGCTCACGGATCCGGCCATCCGGCCACACACTGGTCAGGTCGTTTTGCTGACTGGCGAAGCGGTGCTGGTCACCTCGGCATTGACCGCGTTGACCAAACAACTGGCCCACCGTCCGCGTCCGTACACCTATAATCCGGATGCACCGCTAAGCGAGAAATTAACCCACGACGCGCGGCAGTCTTTTTTCTCCGGACATACGTCGTTGGCGGCGACGCTCAGTTTTACTACCGCGAAGATATGGACCGATTACCATCCGGATTCCAATCTCAAACCGTTGGTCTGGGTGGCCGCCGCGGCCGTGCCCGTGACCGTAGGTTACCTGCGGATGCGCGGCGGCAAACACTATCTTTCCGATGTGGTGGTCGGCATGGCGGTGGGCACGGCCGTTGGCTTGCTGGTACCGAAACTGCATAAAAAATAGCAAATGCACGCATGTCCGTTAACAAAAGGCAAACCTTGTAAAGGTACCAAGGCAATTTTTCTACCTTTGCGTCACCTGTAATGGACAAAACGCTCGAACAATTCCGTGCGGTCGTTGGCCGATGCCGCGACCTCTTTCTGCAAAAAACTGCCGACTACGGCACGGCCTGGCGCATCCTACGCCCGGCCAGTATCACCGACCAACTCTACATCAAGGCGTTGCGCATCCGTAGTATTGAGGAAAAAGGCGTGCAACAGGTGGCCGATCCGATCGAAAGTGAGTTTGTGGGCCTCGTGAATTACTGCATTTTGGCGCTGGTGCAATTGTCGCTGCCGGCAGATGCGCCGCTGGAACTCGAACCGGTCCGCGTGGCCGAATTATACGATGCCCATGTGGATGAAAATATCCGTTTGTTGCAGGCTAAAAATCACGATTACGGCGAAGCCTGGCGATTGATGCGGGTGAGCAGTATGACCGATCTGATCTTGCAAAAACTGCTCCGGATCAAACAAATAGAAGACAATGCCGGACGGACCATCGTGTCGGAAGGGCTGGAAGCGAACTACCGCGATATTATAAACTATGCGGTGTTTGCGCTGATACGACTGGGAGAAAGGGATTTGAATTGAAATGGCCAAAATGGCGGTCGATCCCGATTTTCAGGGTCGGCAAATCGGCAAAAAACTGGGTGAAGCCGTGGTGGAGCGAGCGCGTACATTGGGCGGCAATGAGATCTGGCTGGAAAGCAACCGCCGCCTGATTCCGGCCCTGACTTTATACGAGCGGCTGGGTTTTGTGGAAGTGCCAATGATCGAAACACCCTACGCCCGCGCTGATATTCGAATGTCTTTAAAATTAAATATTTGAAACAATGTGTACTTGAGTCTATGAAAATGCTTGTAAATGCCAGGCTTTTCAACATAACTCATAACCCATAACTCATAACTCACAAACATGTCTTCTCTTTCCTCCTTGCTCATTTCTTTCGCCGTCATCGGCGCGATTTTTACGTACCTGACGGTGCGCGCTAAAAAAACCAAGAGCCTACTGCTGACGTTTCTACAACATTTTACCGGAGTATGGTTTATTTTCTCCGGTCTGGTCAAAGCCGTGGATCCGATTGGTACAGCCTATAAAATGGAGGATTATTTCAATGCCTTCGAACAGACTTTTAGTGGTCTGAACAATGTTTTTGCCAAAATAGCCCCGGTTTTTCCGTGGTTGCTCCACTACACCAACGGATTTGCGATTCTGATGATCCTGCTGGAAATTGTGCTGGGCGTCATGCTGATCATTGGCTATAGCCGGAAATTGACCGTCTGGTTGTTTTTCACGGTAATATTCTTTTTTACGGTACTTACCGGCTTTACGTACCTCACCGGTTTTGTACCCTCGGAAGCCAACTTTTTTGACTTTGCAAAGTGGGGACCGTACGTCAAAACGCAAATGCGCGTGACCGACTGCGGCTGTTTCGGCGATTTCCTCAAACTCGATCCGAAAATTTCTTTTTTCAAAGACCTGGGGTTGATGATTCCCACGCTGATCTTCCTGTTCGCCTGGCGCAAAATGCACCAGTTTTGGACACCGCAGACCCGCAATCTGATCGTGGGACTGACCAGCGTTGCAACACTGATTTTTTGCCTCAACTACACGTACTGGAACCTGCCAACGGTGGATTTTCGGCCGTTTAAAGTCGGTTCCAATATCCGCGAGCGCAAGGAACTGGAAAGCAAAGCCAAAACCGATATCCTCGGCTGGGTCTTGCGCAACGATAGTTTAGACCAGGTAGTGACGTTTATGGAGCCCAAACCGAACGGTTATACCTACGCCAAAGAATACCCAAAAGCAAAAGGCTGGAAAGTGAAAGACCAGATCCAGACCGATCTGTACGTACTCAATGCCGATGGGTCGCGCAGTCCGATCACTAAAACAAAAATAGCCGATTTTGCCATCGAAGACGGCGAAAATGGCGAAGTAACGGAAGATATTCTACAGGAAAAAGGCTACTCCCTGCTGATCATTGCCTATCATCTGGAAGGCGCCAAACAAACTGAAATGGTGGTGATGCAGGATACCACCTGGGCGAACGATACCATCCGCGTCAGCAAGGATTCGATCCGTCTGCAACGCCGTATAGCTTCGGTTGAACCGCGCAAAGAAGAACGGGAAGTATTTATCCCCACGGCCGAATACAGCAACCTGTTCCAAAATAAAGTAAATCCCCTGGCCGAAGCCGCGAAAAAAGCAGGCTGGAAAGTCTACGCGATCACTACCATCGGCGATGCGCAGGTAGCGGCAGATTTCAAGCAGAAAACCGGTGCCGACTACCCATTCTACAAAGCCGACGACAAACTGCTTAAAACAATGATCCGCGCCAATCCGGGTATCATCGTGCTGAAAGACGGCGTCGTGATAAGCATGTACCACCACCGGAGTATACCGACGTTTGAGAAAATCAGCAAATAATGGTTAATGTATAATGATTAATGGTTAACGGTTAACGGTTAATGCTTCAATATCGAGCGCTGTAGCATTAACCGTTCATCCTTTCGGACTTTGGACACGCCCTGTTCCTGGCGACAGATGGTCACACCGGTTGAATAAGAGGGGGGGAATTGCAGGGATGATGTCTATTCATTCCGTTGCATGACCAAATCATCGCGCCACGTCGATTAACGCCAAAGTCTGAAAGATCCTGATTGTGTTGTTTTCAGGCAAACAAAATTATGCACTGGGTGCTGCTTGTTTGGCTTTTTTCAATTTTTCAAGAACATGCTTCCGCGAACACCTATCGCGGTGTGTCCAAAGTCTAAAAAAACTGTCGTTGCTTTCCTACTACTGAACATTTTATTGGCATGCGACCTGCGAGTTTTAAAAAATGTGGAAGATATAGATGACGAAAAACGAGCATGTCCAATAGTGTGCATCCAATCACATCAAACATCTTGTAACCGCTCGTTTCAACGGGCGGCCCCAGCATAATACCTAACCACATCAGCCTTCTTTTCAAACATCCACGTCCACTTTTCGAGGCGATGCGCTGAAAAGAAGGCTGATGTGCTGGATAAGGTTCGCTTAGCCCCCGATTAAAATCGGGGGTTTCAAGATGATAGATGTGTTTGTGCGCACGCTCCCCATCACCACAAAACCATTGGTGGCGCGGGGTTCCAACCCCGTGCTTGTTATCCTTTGGGTTTTACCCGTTTTGTTGTTTATGTCGGGTGGAACCCGACCGATACGCGACACGCGGTTAGAACCCCGCGCCAGCAATCGCGTTTTTTGTTTGGTTTTTCGTGTTTAGTTTTGGCAGCCGCGCGCCAGCAACTGGACCATGAACGCCCGGGCGTCTTCACACCCGGTCAGTTCCGGGCTTTTGCCGACATGGCGCGCATAGGTGGCGACCAGGTTGACGTAACTTTTGATTGTTCTGTGGCTGTAGCCCTTGAGCCGCATGTGCTCGGTCATGCGCTTCCTTAATGGTGTCATACGTTGAAAGTTTTGGTGAAAAAATCACCAAAATTCCAACTAAAACGCTGACGGTCAAAATATTGAAGGAAGGGAAGTGCAGCCTGGGAATTGGGATGCCAGGAGCGGAGACGGGGGCTACCGCGCAGCGGTTTTGTTCAACT
>JBBRDQ010000207.1:0-8909 GCA_038203695.1 Chitinophagales bacterium | reverse complement strand
GATCGGCTTTGTATTGCTGCTCATTGGCACGACGTACCGGAAAATATAGTCGTATGGGACAAGATTGATTGCGTCCCAATAGGGCTGCTACGGCTGTCGACATAAAAACAATCAACCGAACACTCATCCTGCGGCTGACATGCTGTTTGTGCAGCATCTTTTTTGACAGTGACCTGCGAGAAAAATATTATCTGTAATTTTGGGTATTGATCCAGCTCTTGAACAGTACCGGATCAATTTACTATTATATGCAGAAAACGGACAACTGAGTGCCACGTTATCTGGGTTGAACTTGTTGCTGGGTAGTCATTACCTAGGCGGCGGCATCGACATACACGGTAACGAGACGCATACATTTGACTTGGCCGGGCCTAACTTCCGCATCAATGGCGTACCTATGACTACGATCAAAAACCGCTGCGATATTGACCTTTCCGACAAACCCGTGGTCGTACTGATCGGCCCGGTGACCCGTAGTTCCGGCAGTATAGTCGCCATTGCTTTTAAACAGCGACCCAATACATTTTTTATCGGTGAGCCGACAGCCGATGGTTATTCTACCGGCAATGATTTCTTCTATTTTGGTGCTGCGCTGACCATGAATCTTTCGACTACTTTCCAGCAGGATCGTGGTAAAATCGTGTATAAAAATGCCGTCCCGCCCGATCTTGTACTAAAAGACGGCGACAATTTTGAGGCATTGCCGGATGATTTAAAAGTCAGGGAAGCCGTAAACTGGATTAAAAGCGATAGGCGTTAATGCCCAGCCCCAATAAAATTCCCCTACCCTTCTCCATATAATTATGATATTTGCCAGCGCTAAATCAAAACAGTGGATATCATGGGCAAATCTATCATTTCAGCCATTGTGCTCGGGTGCGCCCTGGCCTGGTTTGCCTGTAATCGATCCGCCGGCGGCGATATTCCGGACCTCATCAGTTATAATTTCCAGGTGCGGCCTATCCTGTCCGATAAGTGTTTTAAATGCCACGGTCCCGATAAAAATCAACTGAAAGCCGGACTGCGGCTCGACAACGCCGAAAGTGCATACGCACCGCTCAAGGAGACCACAGGCGCGTTTGCGATTGTGCCGGGCGAGCCGAAAGCATCCGAGTTGATAAAACGCATCACTTCGCCCGATCCCGCTTACCAGATGCCGACGCCCGAGTCGCACCTGGGCACATTGAGCGAACGGGAAATCACCATTCTGGAAAAATGGATCGCCCAGGGTGCCGTATATGAAAAACACTGGGCGTTGTTAGCGCCGGTTAAAACGGATCTGCCAGCCGTGCCCAACAAAAACTGGGTAAAAAACGCGATCGATTATTTCACGCTGGCCAAAATGACGGAAAAAGACTTACAACCCAATCCCGAAGCCATACCCGCCTATTTGCTCAAACGCGCCACCATCGACCTGACCGGCCTGGTGCCGACCGAAGCGGATATGGACATTTTTCTGGCCGATAATTCCAGTGATGCGTACGAAAAAATGCTCGATCGCCTGCTGGCTACGCCTCAATACGGCGAAAAAATGGCCCTCTACTGGCTGGATATCGCCCGATATTCTGACAGTTACGGTTACCAGGACGATAATATCCGCAGTCAGTGGCCGTACCGCGACTGGGTGATCCACGCCTTTAACAGTAATATGCCCTACGATCAGTTTGTCACCTGGCAACTGTCCGGCGATCTCTTGCCGGAGGCGAACAAAGAACAGATCCTGGCCACGGCTTTCCTGCGCAACCACAAATATACCGAAGAAGGCGGCGTAATTCCCGAAGAATACCGGGTGGAATACGCGCTCGACAAAGTCAAAACCTACACCCGTGGCATGTTAGCCCTGACCGTAGAATGCGCGCAGTGCCACGACCACAAGTACGACCCCGTTTCCCAAAAAGACTTTTATCAGTTGTTCGGCTTTTTCAACACCTCCAAGGAAGCCGGTTTCGAGGGCGATGTAAGTGTGTCCAAACCCGCTAAAACGCCCATTCTCACGCTGTCCGACACCGAAGTAAAAGACATCCTGACCTTTATCAATAAACGCGATACGGGCGCAGTAACCGTGTCGGTAATGGACGAACTCGACACCGCCCGCACCACCTACATCCTGAACCGGGGTGCCTACGACAAACACGGCGACGTGGTGCAACCCGCCGCACTGGCGGCCGTATTGCCGTTCGATACCGTCGCCTATCCGCGCAACCGCCTCGGCCTGGCCAAATGGACGGTGACCAAAGATAATCCACTGACGGCCCGGGTGTTTGTCAATCAACTCTGGCAGGAATTCTTCGGGACGGGGTTGGTCAAAACTACCGGCGACTTTGGGATGCAGGGCAATCTGCCCACGCACCCGGCTTTGCTGGACTGGCTGGCGGCCGATTTCATGGAACACAACTGGGACATTAAACGGCTGGTCAAACAAATGTTGCTTTCCGCCACCTACCGGCAGTCGTCCGCAGTAACGCCGCAACACCTGGCCATCGATCCGGACAACCTATATCTGGCGCGGTCGCCGCGCTTGCGCTTCAAAGCGGAGTTTATCCGCGATATGGTGCTGTCGACCAGCAACCTGCTGGTACAAGAGATCGGCGGGCCGAGCGTGAAACCGTATCAGCCCAAAGGACTCTGGGAAAATTCCACCTCCGGCCGCGGCGTACTGAAAACCTACGAACAGGACCACAAACGCGACCTGTACCGCCGGGGTATGTACACATTTATCAAACTCACGTTGCCGCCGCCATCCATGGCCTTATTCGATGCCAGCAACCGCGACCAATGCGAGGTAAAACGTTCGCGCACCAATACACCGCTGCAGGCCTTTATCATGATGAACGACCCGACGGTGCTGGAGGCTTCGCGTGTACTCGCGCAACATTTGCAGGCGCAAAACAAACCGATAGATGCCACCATTGCCAGCGCTTTTCGCACGATCCTCTGCCGCAAAGCCTCGCCAAAAGAAATGGAAATCCTGCAAGCCTATTATGCCGAACAACTGGAACTATTCAAAACCAAACAACTGGACGCCCTGAAAACACTGTCGATCGGCGATTCGACCATCGATAAAACCCTGGATCTGGAGCAGTCCGCCGCGCTCATGAAAGTGGTCAACACGATTTACAACCTGGAAGAATCCATCACAAAATCCTGATAATCAACCTATACGGTATGGAAAAAGAAGCCCTAGAGCATGGTTTGAACATGAACCGCCGGAAGTTTTTATCGCGGCTCAGTCTGGGGCTGGGCAGTATCGCGCTGGGTTCACTACTGGTGCCCGATCTCTTTTCCGGCGCGGAGGAAGATATGCTGATGGCCGGGTTGCCGCATTTTGCGCCCAAGGCCAAACGGGTCATTTACCTGTTCCAGAACGGCGCGCCGTCGCAACTCGACCTGTTCGATTTCAAGCCAAAATTGCGGGAAATGCACGGCCTCGATTTGCCCGAGTCGATTCGCCAGGGTCAGCGCCTGACCGGCATGACGGCCAGTCAGAAGTCTTTTCCACTGGCGGGTTCCAAATTTGGCTTTCAACAATACGGCCGGCATGGTGCCTGGTTGAGCGAATTATTACCGCACACCTCCAAGGTGGTAGACGACCTGTGTTTTATCAAAACCATGTACACCGAAGCGATCAACCACGACCCGGCACTGACTTTTTTCCAGACTGGTGCGCAGGTAGGCAACCGCCCGAGCATGGGCGCCTGGCTGAGTTACGGCCTGGGCAGCGAAAACAAAAACCTGCCGGCATTTTGCGTGCTGCTGTCCAAGGGCAAAGGCAACAGCCAGGGCGTGTATTCAAAATTATGGACCAACGGTTTCCTGGATTCGGTACACCAGGGCGTGCAATTCAGCAATGGTGAAAACCCGGTATTGTACCTCAGCAACCCCGATGGAATCGACAAAGCCGACCGACGCAGAATGCTGGATCGCCTGGCCAGTCTGAACGAGGAAAATTTCAAAACCTTCGGCGATCCGGAAATCAAAACCAAGATCCAGCAATACGAAATGGCGTACCGGATGCAAACGGCGATCCCGGAAGTAACCGATGTCAGCCACGAGCCCGAAAGCATTGTCAAAATGTACGGCCCTGATTGTTTGATCCCCGGCACGTATGCCGCCAATTGCCTGCTGGCCCGCAAACTCTCGGAAGGCGGCGTGCGATTCGTGCAACTCTACCACCAGGGCTGGGACGCACACGACAATCTGCCGTCCCAAATTACCGGTCAATGCCTGGACACCGACCAGGCTTCCGCAGCATTAATCACCGACCTGAAACAACGGGGTTTACTGGATGAAACGCTGGTCATCTGGGGGGGCGAGTTTGGACGCACCAATTATTGTCAGGGCACTTTGACCGCCGACAACTACGGCCGCGATCACCATCCGCGATGTTTTACCATCTGGATGGCGGGCGGTGGCATTAAACCGGGCGTGTACGGCGAAACGGACGAATTCGGCTACAATATCAAATCCGATCCGGTGCACGTCCACGATTTTCACGCCACCGCGCTACATTTGCTCGGACTGGATCATGAAAAACTGGTGTATAAACACCTGGGCCGGCGGTACCGGCTGACGGATGTGGAAGGAAAAGTGGTGCGGGGCCTGATCACCTGAAGGATTGAGAAGCCGATCAGTTTTAGCATTGATAATTAAAATAACATGCGCAGAAGAGATTTTCTACTCAACACCTCCCTCGGCCTCGCCGGCGCACTGTATGTGCCCGACCTACTGTTCAAAAACGACACCATTTTGGGGCACAACCACAAACGGTACCGCATCGACACAGACTGGAGTCAGGCCGATGTCGGCCGCTATCCGGTGAACGATTGTCATGAAATGGTGCAGGATCAAAAAGGGCGTATCCTGTTGCTGACCAATGAAACCCGCAACAACGTGCTGATCTACGACAAAAGCGGAAAACTGCTGGACGCCTGGGGGACGGAATATCCGGGCGCGCACGGGTGTACGCTGTTCAACGAAAACGGTACAGACGTGCTGTTTATCTGCGACAATACGCGCCATCAGGTGATCAAAACGACCCTCGACGGGAAGGTTTTGCTGACCCTCGATTACCCGAAAGAAACCGGTATGTATACCAAAGCGGAGGAATACGTGCCGACTGAAACGGCCATTGCCCCCAACGGCGACATCTACGTGGCTGATGGATATGGCAAGGATTTCATTATCCAGTACGACGCCAGGGGCCAGTATATCCGTCACTTCGGCGGCCGCGGCGGAAGTCCCGAACATTTGCTGAATGCCCACGGCGTTTGTATCGATGCGCGCGACCAGGCAAACCCCTGCCTGATCGTTTGCTCGCGGCAGCAACATGCGTACAAGCGGTTTGATCTGACGGGCAAGTACCTGAGTACCATCGCCTTGCCAGGGGCCTGGGTGTGCCGGCCCGTGATCAAAGGCGACTACCTGTACGCGGCCGTATTACAATCGCACAGCCGGTTGTGGCAACGATCAGGATTCATAACCATCCTGGACAAACAAAATAAAGTCGTTTCCAATCTGGCCGGTTCCCAGCCCACTTATACCGATGGTCACCCCGATGAAATGTACCAGACCATCATGGCATTTCAGTATCCGCACGATGTCTGTGTAGACGATGAAGAAAACCTGTATGTGGCGCAATGGAATTCCGGTAAAACGTATCCTTACAAATTAACTCCCATCGTATGAGACATTGCATGTTAATTTTTAGTCTGTTGATTTTCAATAAATTATCCACTGCGGCGCAGGATTTATTTCAGATAGCACCGCCATTGTGGCATTACAAATCGGTGTTTTTTGACAAAGAAGCAGTCGTCACTATGAAGTTGGTCGAGGCGGGCATGGCCATCCACTACACCCTGAATGGGCAGGAACCAACCGAAAATGACCCGATCTATGTACGTCCAATCACGATCAAAAAGACGGGAACTACCCTGAAAGCCAGAATTTTCGGTGCGGGTTACCGGCCCTCACAAACCGTAAAAGCCACGTTTTTCGCGAAGGGATTGCCGATTCAAAGCATTTCGCAAACGCCTCCGGATCCGCAACACGGCGGTTCGGGAGAAACGACCCTGATCGACGGCAACGGTGGCGTGCCCTATTCCGACAACCGCACCTGGATGGGTTTTCAGGATACCATTTTGCTAAAGATAAAACTGACTACGGCGAAAAAGGTCCGGCAAATCATGCTGCACACCTTGAAAGACCAGGGTTCGTGGATATTTTCGCCCCAGCAAGTAGAAGTGTACGGGATAAAGGATAAATCCGGTCCATTGGTTTTGATAGGCAGTCAAATGCTCGATGCCAGTCAGGAGGATCCGTTTATCGCCTGTCTTCCTACCCTGATCGAAGTCGTCAGCCCCTGGAAAACCACCGACATTGTGGTAAAAATCTATCCGCTGGCCCGTATGCCGGACTGGCATAGCGGGAAGGGGAAAATGGCCTGGGTATTTATTGATGAAGTGAAATTGTACTAAATGAAAAACACCCGCTGGACTGTCATTGGTTACAACAGTTGCTTTGCACTCAATAGTTTGCTCTTGTTCCTGGCGCTGTTCACCGCGCACCTGCAAGTCCCCGCGCTATTGCAGGTGACCGGCCGCATGCACCCTTTGCTGCTGCACTTTCCGATCGTCTTGCTGGTCCTCGCGGCCGTATGGGAGACTGCGGTAAAAGCCAAAGGCAGTCCGTTATTTTATGCTGCCGGCGATGCCCTGCTGCTCACGGCGGCGGTCAGTGCAGCCCTTACGGCGCTCCTGGGTTTATTCTTGTCGAAGGAAGGCGGCTACGATGCAACGACCCTGTTCTGGCATCAATGGAGCGGCGTGGCAGTTTCCTTACTGGCCTTTGCCTGGTATGGCTTTCGGCAACCAATCCGGACGGCAAAAATACCGGCTATTTTAGTCGCGCTGTTAAGCACGGGCACGCTCACACTGGCCGGGCATCTGGGCGCCACCCTCACCCATGGAGAAAATTACCTGCTCGCTCCGATCACTTCCGATCCATCTAAAATCAGGGTACCCTGGGAAGACGCATTGGTTTTTCGCGATCTGGTACGACCCATTCTAGCAGCAAAATGTATGTCGTGCCACCACGCCGGCAAAGCCAAAGGAGCCTTGGCGATGGACACCGAAGCGCTGCTATTGAAAGGCGGTAAACACGGCCCGTTGTGGGATAGTACAGCGACCGCATTTGGACATCTGCTGCAACGCATTCATTTGCCGGTCGATGCCAAAGAGCACATGCCCCCGGCAGGAAAAGCCCAACTGACCGCACCAGAGCTCGAAATTTTGTACCACTGGATCAAAAATGGCGCGAATTTTCAGCAAAAAATCGTAGACCTGCCCGAAACCGACACCTTGCGCATGCTGGCCGCGGATTATTTCAAACCGACCGACGAGGAGGTCTACCCTTTTGCCGCCGCCGATGAAACGACGGTGCAAAAATTGAACAATGACTACCGGGTGGTCCAACCGCTGGCCATGCACGCACAGGCTTTACAGGTGGAGTTCTTTGGCACAGCGGCCTTTCAAAGCGTTTTCTTACAGGATTTACAGGTAGTAAAAGAACAAATCGTTAGCCTGAACCTGCATAAAATGCCGGTACAGGATGCTGATTTACCCACCATTGCGACGTTTCCCAATCTCCGCAAACTCAATCTGTCGTTTACACAAATAACCGGCGCTACACTCGGTGAGTTGAAAAAATTAAAAGCCTTGCGGCAACTCTCGCTTTCCGGCACGGCCGTTAAAGCCGCCGATATAGAGGTATTGCGCGAATTGCCCGATTTGTCGGTGGTGCAACTTTGGAATACGGGCATTGCCGAAGCCGAATTTGCCGGACTGCAACAGCGCATGCCAAACGTACACCTGGAATCCGGTTACAGCGGCGCCAACGTGGTGGCCAAACTCAACACCGCCCTGATCGAAAGCGATGCGCAGGTTTTCACCCATACCACCCGGGTGAAGCTGAAAAATTACATTCACGGCGCAGCAGTGCGCTACACACTCGATGGTTCGATACCCGACAGCCTCACCTCGCCGGTCAGCAATGGCGATAGCATCACGATCGACCACACCTGTGTACTGACGACCAAAACCTTTTTACCCGGCTGGATCAGCAGTGGCGTGGCCAGTCGCTACTTTTACAAGACTGGCTACACGCCCGATTCCATCACCCTGCGTTATCCGCCCGATCCGCAACACAAGGGCGAAGGTCCCAAAACGCTGGTCAACCAAAAGATTGGAGAAACGGACTTCAGCAACAATAAATGGCTGGGTTATAGAGCGACCGATCTGGAGTGTCTCCTGTTTTTTAACACGCCGACGGCGATATCGACCGTTTCCCTGAGTACGCTGGTAAACATCGGTAGTTACATTATGCCGGCTGCGGAAATACAGGTCTGGGGTGGTCCAACGGCTAAAAGTCTGGTTTTACTGCAAAAACTGCGGCCCAGCCAGCCGGCAATGGTTGGCGCGCCGGCGGCCCGGACGGGTTTCACCTGCACGTTTGCGACGCGCCAGGTGCGCGTATTAAAACTCGTCGTCAAACCCGTGGCTAAACTACCCGCCTGGCACCCCGGCAAAGGCGAACGCGGCTGGGTCTTTGTGGACGAGATTTTTTTGAATTGACGACAACCGACCTGCTTATTACCTACAATAAAGACTGATATGGAAGAATTGCTGCTGTGTTTGCAGGAAGATGTTACAGCCCATAAAGTGTTTTTCAGTTTTACTAACGGGGAACGGTGGGCTTATATCAACTGTATCTATGCGGCTAAATGAGAAGAAACTAAGACAAATCACATTGCTAAAACGCTGGATAAACTGACGGGCGGGAAGAAATTTCTAGACCAAGATACCTGACAATATGGATATTTATGCCAACTGGCCTGCAATTAAAGCACATTTCAA
>JBBRDQ010000206.1:0-8918 GCA_038203695.1 Chitinophagales bacterium | reverse complement strand
GTCGACCTGATAATAATCGGGATCCGCTTCCAAATCGCCCCGAACGTCGGGACAGCCCGGAACAACGCCGCGGTGATAATCGTCAGAATGTTCCTCCCGTTAGCCCACGTCGCGATGTCCCTAACAACAATCGTGGTCAGGAGCAACCGCGCCGCCAAGACGCACCGCAACCGCGCCGCGACTGGGATGAACGCCGCAACCTGAATACTGATCAACGCCGTGATAATGTCCCTGGAAACCGGGATATGGGCAACCGCGATAATTCTGCCATCAGACGCGATCGCTGGGAAGACCGTCGCCGTCCCAATAATAATGACCGCCGTGACCAGCGGCCCGGTGTACCCGGATCCTTCGATCCGGAAGCAGCACGACTGAATAATCTGGAAGAAGAATTTGTGGCACCGGTACAAGGCGAGGACGAGGACGAGGAAGTTTTTGTAGCACGCACCAATCCTGCACCCCAGCAAGAAGGCAGCGTGGTTGAAACCCGTCCGGCCAATGAAATAAATGAAGTAATGCCGGTAATAAGCCGGGAACGGTTTGATGTAGAATTGGACGGCGTTATTGAAGGTCTTGGTACGTTGGAAATGATGCCGGATGGTTATGGGTTCCTCCGCTCTGCTGATTATAACTACCAGACCAGTCCGGATGATATTTATGTCTCGCCTTCCCAAATAAAATTATTTGGCCTGCGCACAGGTGACACGGTCCGCGGCGCCATTCGTCCGCCAAAAGAGGGTGAAAAGTATTTTGCCTTACTTAAAGTGGCGAAAATCAATGGATTAGAGCCAAAAGATGTCCGCGACCGGGTGCCTTTCGACTATCTTACGCCGCTGTTTCCCACCGAAAAATTCAATTTGTTAACCAGTCCTACCGGACGTGATTTCGGTAATCGGCTCGTGGAATTATTCACACCGCTGGGTAAGGGACAACGTGGCCTCATCGTAGCGCAACCTAAAACGGGTAAAACATTCCTGCTTAAGGATATTGCCAATGCGATCACCAAAAATCACCCTGAATGTTATGTGATCATTCTTTTGATTGACGAACGTCCGGAAGAGGTGACCGATATGCGGCGCAGTGTAAAAGCCGAAGTGGTTGCTTCCACGTTCGATGAAGCGGCTGAAAATCACGCCCGTCTGGCTAACATTGTCTTGGAAAAGGCCAAACGGATGGTCGAATGCGGTCACCACGTGGTTATTCTGCTCGATTCCATTACGCGGATGGCGCGTGCTTATAATACGGTGGCACCCGCTTCCGGCAAGGTACTCTCTGGAGGCGTAGAAGCAACTGCCTTGCAGAAGCCAAAGAAATTCTTTGGCGCAGCCCGTAATATTGAAAATGGCGGTTCGCTGACCATTCTGGCTACGGCGCTGATCGACACGGGTTCCAAGATGGATCAGGTTATTTTTGAAGAATTTAAAGGTACTGGTAACATGGAATTGCAACTGGATCGCAACCTGGCTAACCGCCGGATGTACCCATCCATCGACCTTACTAAATCGAGTACCCGTCGGGAAGATCTGTTGCTGGATAAGGACACGTTACAACGCATGTTTATTCTGCGCAATCACCTGGCCGATATGAAACCGGAAGAAGCCATGGAATTCATGAAAAAACAAATGATGCACTCCAGCAGCAACGAAGAGTTTCTGGAATCCATGAACCGATAGTTCCTGCTTCGGCAGTGATCATGATTTTACGCAAAAATGTCTGAATGGTTAAAATGCTGAATGTCAGTATTTTAACCATTTTTTATAAAACTTGGCACGAATTATGGCAAGTTCTTATTTGTCAGCCAGCGGCTAAACAACCAATTTTATAAACGTGCTTCTCCAGAAAACACCTTACATTCGTTTAAAGTAATCGTGCCGCGAATTTGAATCCATAAATACATCTAAGAAAATGCGCTTTCTTGCTGCTCTGATTTTGCTGTTTTCTCCTTTTCGGAGTAGTAATAATGCGACACCATTGGCGCTGCCATCGATCGGGCTGCAAGGAGTCGATGTTTCTCATTACCAGGACAAGATTGACTGGGATGTGGTGGTAGCCAAGCAGCCGATTCATTTTGCTTTTGTAAAGGCTACAGAAAACTGCGATTATACGGACAGCCTTTTTTGTCAAAATTGGGCCGATTTACGGCGCGTTGGCGTACGGCGCGGCGCTTACCATTTTTTCAGAGCATACGGTTGCGGCGCAGAGCAGGCCGAACATTTTTTAAAAACCGTGGATATGCAGCCCGGTGATCTTTTGCCCGTATTAGACATTGAGCGGGTTGATAATGTTCCGGTTGAAACAATGCTGGAAGAAGCGCGTATATGGTTACAAATTGTGGAAAGCCGGCTGCATTGCCGGCCGATCATCTACAGCAATCAATTTTTTTACGAAAAATACCTCGCCGGCCAATTTGAAGATTATCCACTTTGGGTAGCCCGTTATACGGATATCAGACCCATCCTTAATACGGGTAAAAACTGGGACATCTGGCAGTATGGGAATGATGGCTGCCTCGATGGCATTTGTCGCAAAGTCGATAAAAATGTCTTTTACGGTACGCCGGAAATGCTGGAGCAACGCTTGTGCTGGTATCCGAAGACTGAAATTGCGGCCGCCGCCGCAGCTCCCTAAATTCCTTATTTCCCAATCTTATTTTCTATTGCCGCCGCCTTGGCCAGTTCTCCGCTGGCTTTATACGCATTGATCAAATCCTGTGCATTGTTGCGATTGGTAGGATCCAGTTCATACGCCCTGGCAAACATCGCGGCCGCTTGGGGATGATTCCCCTGAACCCCATACGATACCCCCAACAAATGCCACGTAGCTGCATTTTTATCGTTGTACTTATTTGCCTTCAGTAATAACTCCCGTGCCTTTTCAATATTGGCCGGCCCTTCCTGTTCTGCCCATGCAGTCAGTACATCAGCCATATTCTTTTTTGAAATACCAAAATCAGGGACCACTTCCAATGATTTTTCATAAAAACCGACCGCTTCCGCGTATTTTTTCTGCCGGGTCCGTACGTTTCCCAGGTTGATATAGGCAGATAAACTTGGGCTTATTGTAAGACTTTGCCGGGAGTATTGTTCACAAGCGGCAAGTCGTTTGTTTTTTTCGGTTTCACTCAAGTCGGGCGACGCCGTAGACTTATAGAGTTCTTCTGCGTAGCCATTATTGAGGCGTACACTGTTAGGCGCTTTGGCCACATCTGCTTCAAACAAAGCAAAGTTATTTTTCCAGTCGGTATTGCGGCTGATCGTCTTAACTGCCAGCAGTACAGTTATTAGGGCAATAATAGCTACGAAAGTTGTTTGGCCTGCCCTAAAAGATATTTTTCCGGAATCTGTGCCCGAAAGGTCTGTTTTTAATAGTTTCGCCAACACGATTGTGATCGCGAGGCAAGCCCATAGTGACGGGAAATACAAAAGCCGCTCCCCCATCAAAGTGCCAATCATTACGGGAATCTGGCTGTACAAGGCAATACCAGAGAGGTAAGCCAGCGCACAAAACGCCAGCGGGTTGCGTTTGGGTAATTGCCACAGACCATAGCCCGCAAGCCCCCCGTACAATACCAGCCCTATAATTGCCAGCATATTACCGAAATCATTGACCGGCAGTACATTATATGAATAATCAGAAATCAATGTCAACGGAAAAAATAACAAACCGAGGTAACGCGCCAGCACCATGAACCCAGTACCCAAGCGCTCACCCCAGCCATGCGCAGCCACGATTGGATTGTCCATCATACTCACTGCCGGCGCTTCTAATCCGGACAAAGCGGCGCCCCGCAACGCAAAAAATATTGTTAACGGCACCAGCAGCCAAAGTGATTTTTTCACGGCCTCGCCAGCCGATTGTCCAAAAAAGAAAAAAGCAATCAAGGGAAATAAGGGTGTAGCGGTCACTGCGCTTTCTTTGGAAAGCAAACCCAGTAAATAGGCAAGCCCGGCAAAAACGAGGAAGCGGCTACCACCTTCCGCAAGCTGCCGGGCAAAAAAGTAAATCGCGGCTATCGTGAAAAATAAACACAGTATCTCATCGCGGCTTTTAATATTGGCCACTACTTCCGTGTGCACAGGGTGTACGACAAAGAGCAGTGCTGCAGCGAAAGGTAACCAGGCAGACCACGCAGGCAGCAACCGGCGCAAGGTAATGTATAGTAATGGGGCCGTAAGCGTGTACCATAACACATTTATGAAATGGCTGATGGTTGGGTTATTGGGGGCTACCGCCCATTCGACGGCAAAGGTAGTGAGTGGCAAAGGTCGATACAGACAGCCTCCAAAACACCCCGACCGGTAAGGCGCGGTAAAAATAGCGCCAATGCCGGCAAATCCTTTACTGACATGCTCGTGCAAGGAAAGTGCGAGTGCGTCATCCAGTACGTAATTGTGACCCAGGGTATTTGCATAGATTAAAAATGCCAGCGCGGCAAGTCCGGCGATTAACCAACTTTCCGGCCAGCCATTGGTTACGGTCGGAACTGGTGTGCCTTTTTGCACAGGATGTGCAGCTGTTGGTACTTTTTTCGATTTGCTCATATTGGGTCGCTATATGTTTCCTGCCAGCAAACGTAGGTAGATTTTCAGTTTCATCGCAGTGTCATTTCCCTAAAATTGCTTACAGAACCCGAAAAGGGAGATTACTTTTGTGTTTTTCAAATCAAAACTTCAAGTATGAAATTATTTTCCCTGCTTTGTCTTATGTTCGGGTTAGCCATTCCCTTTACATTTAGCCAGGATATCTCCCAAAAAAATCTGCAAAAAAACATCGGCTGGTTATCATCCGACAAGCGCAAAGGCCGCGGCACCGGAACGCCCGAAGAACGCAAAACGGCGGAATACCTCGCTAAACAGTACAAAAAAATGGGTGTAACGCCTAAAGGAGATAAGGGGACTTGGTTTCATGCGTTTACGTTTCATAAAAGCACCGATCCACACGGGAATATAGACCTGACTGCCCCGGTAGTTGCCAGTCAAAATGTGGTCGCCTACATCGACAACGGCGCACCTTATACCATCATTATTGGCGCACACTACGATCACCTGGGACTTGGCCATGATCACAATTCCCTGGACGCGAACCCGGAGGGTAAAATACACAACGGTGCTGATGACAATGCGTCAGGTACGGCCGGTGTAATTGAGTTAGCCCGTTATTTTCAGGATAATGGCGTAAAAGAAGCGCATAACCTGTTATTTCTCCATTTTTCGGGGGAAGAACTGGGCTTAGTGGGTTCCAAAAAATTTACAGAGACGCCAACCGTCGATCTCTCCAAAGTGAGCTTTATGGTGAATATGGATATGATCGGCCGCTTGAATGCTGACAAGCGAATTGTGATCGGGGGTGTCGGTACTGCGCCTGATTTTGTGCCAACCCTCAATGCCGTAAAAGGAGATTTTAGTTTTAAATTAGACAGTGCCGGCATTGGGCCCAGTGACCAGACCTCTTTTTACCTGAAAAATATTCCCGTTCTATTTTTCTTTACGGGTCAGCATAGCGACTACCACAAACCAAGCGATGATGCAGATAAAATTAACTACAGCGGCGAAAAGCAAGTCGTTGAATTAGTCGCCCGCGTAATCGAACGGTTGGACAAGACGCCTAAATTAACGTTTCAGGAAACCAAATCCGATCCGAGCACGACACCGAGTTTCAAAGTTACACTCGGCATTATGCCTGACTATACGTATGAAGGCGAAGGCGTGCATGTCGACGGTGTAACCAATGATCGGCCTGCATTTAAAGCCGGCGTATTGAAAGACGACGTGATTATCGGCTTGGGCGATTTTGGGGTAAAAAATATTCAGGATTACATGAAAGCACTCGCCGCCTTCAAAAAGGGTGACAGCACGACCGTAAAAGTCAAGCGCGGAACAACCGAGAAGGTAATGCCGGTAACATTTTAAATGTTTAATGGTTAATGGTTAATGTATAACGATTAACCATTAACCATTATACATTAACCATTAACCATTAACCATTAATTTACAACCAGCGCACGAGTCCGAAATCCTGGCGGTGGGCCAGTAAGGGATGCGATGGGTACAGGCGGAATCCGTATTCAAATACGCCGGCATCTTGTGGTTGAAAATCGCAGGTATACGTAGCCAGCGCCAGCGTCTGATTTTTAAAAGCCAGCGGGTACGTGGTGATCAATTGCAATTCGGTTTCAGAAAGCCGTTTGTAGAAGACTACTTCCACGCCCAGGTCGGTCGGTTGCAGATCCTGAATATGTAGGGTGACTTCCGCCTTGAAGTTTTCGCCCAAAGGCAGCGAGCGGTTGAAGGTGTCGGGGGCAGTCATTTCTGTCAGTTCGATGGCTTCCCAAGCATGGCGAATGCGATTTTTCCACAGCACCAGATCGCGTGCAGCGCGATAATCGTCCTTTTTTACTTTTTGGCTCCGCTCCCAGAGTTTTGAGTAGAAACGCGACTGGTAATCGTCGAGCATCCGTTTCATCACAAAATCAGGGGCGATCTCAGCGATGGTATTTTTGATATGGCTCACCCAGCGCTCGCTGGTACCGTCCTTACCTACTTCGTAAAAACTTGGGATAATATCGTTTTCCAGGGTATTATAAATGGTCTCTGCATCGAGTTCATTTTGCAGACCCGGGTCCGCAAAGGTGTCGTTTTCGGGCAATGCCCAACCGGCGCCCGGTTTGTATCCTTCGCACCACCAGCCATCGAGCACGGAGAAATTCATCACCCCGTTCATCACGGCCTTCATGCCGCTGGTACCGCTGGCCTCTTTAGGCCGGGTCGGATTATTGAGCCAGATATCCACCCCTTGCACCAGCAATTTGGCCATTTCCATGCTGTAATTTTCCAGGAAAATAACCTTGCCTTTGAAGAGCGGATTTTTGGTGGTGTTGTAAATCAGTCGGATAAATTCCTGTCCGCCTTTATCGGCCGGGTGTGCTTTACCGGCAAATAAAAATATAACCGGCCGTTCCGGGTTATTCACGATTTCTGCCAGGCGTTTTTCATTGGAAAACAGCAAAGTAGCCCGTTTATACGTCGCAAAACGCCGCGCAAATCCGATGACCAGCGCATTATCCGGCAACGAATTAATAATTTCAAAAGTCGTCCGCGGGTTCTCGCCGCGTTTGGTCAGATCGTGTTGCAGATTCAGGCGTACCCAATCCAGCAACCGTTTTTTCAACAGGCGGCGAATTTCCATGATTTTGGTCGCCGGAACAGCCTGGATCTTTTGCCAGAATTTGTGGTTGGTCTGATCCTCCCAGAACCCTTTGCCGAATTCTTTCTGATACAATTCCATCCACTCGCGCGCTACCCAGGTCGGGAAGTGTACGCTGTTGGTGACATAACCGACATTGCTCTCTGCATAGTTATAATCCGGATTCAACTCGGCGAACATGCGCTGGCTCACTTCTCCGTGCAGCCGACTTACGCCGTTAATTTCCTCCGAAGTACGAATAGCCAAGTGGCTGACATTGAATAGTTCGGCTGAATTCAGACGGTCGATTTTGCCAAGTCCCACCAGATTATCCCAGGTAACATCCAGCGCGTACGTATATTCATACAGGTATTCGCGCAGCAGATTTTCCGAGAAAGTGTCGTGGCCGGCTGGCACAGGTGTATGCGTGGTAAACAGTTGGGTCGAACGCACGACTTCCAGGGATTCTTCGTAGGTCAATCCCTTCTCCTTCATATAGTTGCGAATCCGTTCCAGCCCCAGAAAAGACGCGTGGCCTTCGTTGAGGTGGTACAGGTCAGGGTTGATTTCCATGGCTTTAATTGCCCGCAATCCACCTATGCCGAGCAGCATTTCCTGCCGGAGCCGGTTTTCGCTGTCACCGCCATACAATTGGTGCGTGATCGAGCGATCTTCCCAGCGGTTGTCATCGATATCGGTATCCAGCAGATAGAGAGGCGTCCGGCCGACGGGAAGTTGCCAGACCTTGGCCCAAACAGTCCGACCGGCCAGGTTGACGTGAATTTTGATCCATTCCCCGCCTTTATCGCGCACCGGTTGCAGCGGTAGTTGGGTAAATTTAGCGGCTTCGGTTTGGTGAATTTGTTCGCCGTTCAGTGCAATGCCCTGTTGGAAATAACCGTAGCGGTACAGCAGACCGATTGCCACCAGATTGGTATTGCGGTCGCTGACTTCTTTTAAATAATCGCCCGCCAGCACACCCAGTCCACCGGAGTACAGCCGCATGCTCTGATGCAATCCGTACTCCATGCAGAAATAGGCAATTTGAGGACCTTTTTTGGCCGGAGCCTGGTCAATATAGGCGCGGAATTCGCCATGAATCCGCTTTAGTTTTGCCGTAAAATCTTTGTTGGCGAGCAACTCCTGGGCTTTTTCAATGCCCAGTTCGTCGAGCAAAGCCACCGGGTTGTAATTTAATGCCTCAAACTGCTGTGGATCAATACTTTTAAATAGATCGATTGCATCGTGATTCCATGACCACCACAGATTTTGCGCCAGTTCCATGAGTGGCGAAAGGCCGTCCGGCAAGGCCGGTTCGATGTAAATCCGTTTGAGTTTAGCACCGTTTTGTGTCAGATTCCCAACCATATTTTGCTGAAATTTTGTTAGAAGGCGTTGCCGGATAATTGACCCGTGGGCGCGTAATTTTTTTGAAAAGCAGCGCAAAGGTAAGCCTATTTCGGAAATTTCATGCTGGAACGCGCAAAAGGAACCGGCATTTCAAACTGTAAAGAATTTGGTGAATTTACAAGTTGGCGTTTACTTTGTGCCGGTTTTCAATCCAACTTCCATGATTCAACGTATCCAGTCCATTTTTTTGCTGTTAGCCTCCGGGGCAGGTTTTAGTCAATTTGCCCTGCCTTATCTGCGGGCCGAAACGGGCAATCCGGCCACCATGCTGCCAGTTTTTGCCGACGGCGTGCTCAATCCGATGGACAATATCGGCCTGATCGGCT
>JBBRDQ010000205.1:0-8982 GCA_038203695.1 Chitinophagales bacterium | reverse complement strand
CACGCATTACGTGGTGCACGTCCAGTATTGCCTTTGTTTATTTTTGACCGCGATATTCTGGATGACCTGTCCGAAAAAAAGGATGCGCGGGTAGAATTTATTCACCGGGCCGTACTGGATGTGAAAGCGAAACTGGAAGAGATGGGTAGCACACTACTCGTGCATTATGGGCAGCCGGAAGCAGTCTGGGCCGCTTTAATAACGGATTACAAAATCGCCAACGTGTACACCAACCGCGATTATGAACCGTATGCACGTGTCCGCGATGCAGCCGTTGCGGCGTTGCTGAAGCAAAACGAAAGCGGATTTTACGATTATAAAGACCAAGTCATTTTTGAGCAGGGTGAAATTGTAAAAGACGATGGCAAGCCGTATACGGTATTCACACCGTACAGCAAAAAATGGCTGGCGAAATTATATAGCCGGCCTAAGGAAATAAAAAGTGAAGCGGGTGAAAAGACCCAGACGTCGTTTTACCTGGGCGCTTACCCTACGGCGAAATATTTCGCTAATTTTTTGAGAATAAAACCACTGCCGATGCCGACTTTGGCAGAAATGGGGTTTGAACCGGCTGATATTCCCTTTCCGGACAAAACAGTCACGCGCGGTTTGATCAAAAATTACGATCAAACCCGCGATTTTCCGGCCATTGACGGCACCTCCCGGTTGGGTATTCATTTTCGGTTTGGCACGATCAGTATCCGCGACAAAGCCCGGGCAGCGCTGGGTCTGAATGAAACCTACCTCCGGGAATTGATTTGGCGGGATTTTTACAGCCAGATCCTGGCCTGTTTTCCACACGTAGTCGGGCATCCGTTCCGGTCGCAATACGACCGCGTACCCTGGCGCAACGCACCCGAAGATTTTGCAAAATGGTGTGCGGGAAAAACCGGTTATCCGATCGTCGATGCCGGTATGCGGCAGTTGAATGAGACCGGTTACATGCACAATCGGGTGCGGATGATTGTCGCCAGTTTCCTGAGCAAACACCTGCTGCTCGACTGGCGCTGGGGAGAGGCCTATTTTGCGGAAAAGTTGCTGGACTACGACCTGGCCAGCAACTCCGGCGGCTGGCAATGGGCGGCAGGCTGTGGGACCGATGCCGCGCCGTATTTTCGGGTGTTCAACCCGACCGAACAAACCAAAAAATTCGACGCTAAACACGTGTATATCCGGCGTTGGGTGCCAGAATTCGGTACGCCGGATTATGCGGAACCAATGGTAGAACACACCTTTGCCCGACAGCGTTGTCTCGCGGCGTATAAAGCGGCGCTAGGCAGCGAGCCGGCCTGAGTTACTCGATCATGCGCCGTGGATTCACAGGTGGGATTCCCTCGGGCTTCACCGGATAAACACCCAGCCAGCTGCCTATTCTGAAACTGAACAGCGCGGCAAAACCACCGGCCAGTCCTCCCCATAATACATCGGAGAGCAACACAGAAAATGGCCAGGAAAAAACGACCGCAAAACTCGGAAATTCGTACAGCAGGTGCATCAGGATACCCCAGCGGGCACCATTGTAAAAGGCGACCCGACCTCTTCCGGCAATGGCACTCGGATAGACAGCGAAGTATAATATGCCCGTCGTCTCCATCAGGTAATAGGCCAATGCCCAAGTCCACACCGGCGTTCCGTACTGATAACTAAGTGGATAATTCACCAGATTTACCGCCACGACTTTAAACCATAAGCCATCCAGCAGGAAGCAAATGGACAAAGTAGCGTATAAATGCAGTAAACGATTCATTGGAAAATGGTGAAGAATTAATCGTAAAAATAAATGATGATGCAGTAACGCATAACTTTTTTCAGTCTTTCCAGATATACGGAAACAACACAAAGGTAAGCGTAATTAAGATCGTGTCAATGGCTAAGAGGTTGATAATGTCGCGTTTATAAGAAGTATCCTGCAATAAACGCAGTGCAATTTGCGACAACCGGATCAGCGTTAACAAGATCGGCAGCATCACTGGGAAACTCAGGATCGCCATCAGGGTAGCGCTGTTGTTGGCTTTGGCGGCAATGGACGCGATAAAAGTAAAGGCAATGGCAAACCCAAAACTGCCGAGCAACAGGATCAAAGCGAATAGCGGCCAGTCTTTTACCGGATTGCCTGCCACCACACTGTAGGCCAAAAAAGCGAGCGAACTGAGTACCAGCAAGAGCAGCGTGTTGTACACGATTTTTGCCAGCAACAGCATGGTTGGATCAGCCAACTGATAATAATACAACTGCCGGGCACCGCTTTCCTGCACAAAACTTTTCACCACGGCATTGATCGAGGCAAACAGTACAATCAACCAAAAAAGGATGTTCCACACCGGCGGTGCCACCTTGATACTGGTAATGTATACCACAAAGACCATACTGAAAACATAGAGCACGATGCCGCTGATAGCGTACCGCTGGCGGAATTCCAGCAAAAATTCTTTGTGCAGCAGCGTAAAAAACATCTTTATATTCATGCCGCCAAAGGTACAGATCACTGTTTAAAAGCCGAAACTAAAATCAATCCCCGTGCAGTAGCCCGGATTTTCGGCAGGCATTGTATCTTTGCGCTCCATTTCTTTGGAACCATCATCAATCAGACACCACCATGAGTTGGTTTAAGCGACTAAAAGAAGGCATTTCTACGGCTACTAAGTCTAAAAAAGACGTGCCAGAGGGTATTTGGTACCAGTGCAAACGGTGCAAGGAAACCAGCACAATGCGTGCCCTCCGCGACAACTATTACAAGTGCCCCAAATGCGATTACCACACCGCGATCGGTTCGGAAGAGTATTTTGAGATCCTTTTTGATGACCAGGATTATACCACCTTGCACGATAACCTCGCGTCGGTGGACTTTCTGCACTTCACCGACCTGAAACCGTATGATCGCCGGCTGGAAGAATCCATCAAAAAGACCGGTCTGACCGACGCTATGGCCATTGGTGCCGGCAATGTACACGGACATCCGTTGGTGGTAGCGGCGATGGATTTTAAATTTATCGGCGGTTCGATGGGTTCGGTGATGGGTGAAAAAATTTCTCTCGCCATCGATCAGGCGCTCGACACCCGCGCCGGTCTGATGATTATTTCCAAATCGGGGGGGGCCAGGATGATGGAAAGCGCGTTCTCGCTCATGCAAATGGCTAAAACCAGCGCCAAACTGACGCTAATGGCCAAAGCCAAATTGCCTTATTTCTCCCTGATGACCGACCCGACCACCGGCGGCGTCACTGCTTCTTTTGCCATGTTGGGTGATATCAATATCGCTGAACCGGGTGCGCTGATTGGTTTTGCCGGTCCGCGTGTCATTCGAGAAACCATCAAGCGCGATCTGCCCGAAGGTTTTCAGACGGCGGAATATTTGCTGGAAAATGGATTTGTCGATCTGATCATAAATCGCCGCGATTTGCGCGAAACAGTGGGCAACCTGCTGGCCTTTTTTGATAAAGGCGATCCGCGCGACTAATTGCCGGTTTTACAGAAAGCGCGCAAAAGGTATTTCGCTCTTTTTCCAGTGCGTTGTTTGCAGGATCAGCGCGGCGACTTGTTCAGGACTGCGCCGCGTGGTATCGATCACCAGATCAAAATTGTGCAAATTGGCACAGTCTGCGCCGTATTTAGCTAAAAAACGGGCATTTTCACTTTGTTTGCGCGCCAGAATTTTTTCAATGGCCTCTGCTTTGCCGGTATATTGTTCGCTGTTGCGATTTGGATCGTTCAGGATGCGGTCGGCGGCTACTTCGACGTCGGTTTGCAGATACACTTTAAAAGAAGCCGGCAGGAAAAACCAGGCCATGCGACTATCCACCACATACCCCTCCAAGTCCTGGCCGAGCGCTACAAAAATACCGTCGATCCGTTCATCAATCGTTGGGTCGGTATCGGCGCGGCGGTTCATTTCCAGCGTATCCAGCCCCATTTCCTGGGCTAATTGCCGTTGAATACGCCCGGTCGAGACATACTCAAATCCGGTCTGCGCACAGAGGATTTTGGAAACTGCACTTTTGCCACTGCCGAGGTCGCCAGTAAGTGTTATTTTGGTGCCGGAAATACTTTGCATACGATGGTTACTTCAAAAGAGGCGCAAAAGTAGCCTTTTTCGGTACATTATCGGGGATGCAGTCATTTTTACCGCGATCTAAATCAATTCTTTTTTGCAGCAAATACACATTTTAGGGGCACCGGGTGCCGGTGTTACCACGCTTGGCAAAGCGCTGGCCACGGAATTTGGCTACGCCCATTTTGATACCGACGATTTCTACTGGTTCACCGACGACGTGTTGCCCTATCGCCGCAAACGCAATCCCGACCATCGCCGCAAAGTGCTGACCGAGGCGCTGGATGGCGCTGATCAGTGGGTTTTATCGGGTGCATTGTGCGGCTGGGGCGATGTTTTCATCCCGCGTTTTGAGCAGGTAATTTATTTGTGGTTGCCAACGGAAGTACGACTGGCGCGTATTCGTGCCCGCGAGGAAGCCCGCTACGGCACCGAACGCATTGGACCCGGCGGCGATTTACACCTTGTTTTTGAAAAATTTTGCACTTGGGCGGCGGCATACGATACAGATTCGGGCAGTATTCGCAGCCGATCTATGGAATTGGCGTGGCTGGACGGATTGACTTGTCCGGCAATTCGGGTGGAAACGGAATTATCCGTAGCCGAACTGATAAAAAGGGTGGGGTAGTGCGGCATTGCCTGCCCGAATTATGAAATCACTCCACGCAGGGAATTGCATAATTCAGGCAAACTGCTGTCATATATCCGACCAGGATTACCCCGATTATTCCTTCTTTTTTAACTTATCGGCTTCTTCCTTCAATTTTGCCAATTGTTCTTCGGCAGTTTTAAGATCAGCCTGTAATTTGGACAGTTGTAGTGCAGCCGTTTCGGTTTGTTTATCATTTTCTGCAAGGATGCGGGCCGTATCTTCTTTAGAGCGCTGCACTTCTGCGGCATTTTGTGCCTGAATATCCGCTGTTGTTTTGGCTTCATCGGCTTTCACCTGTCCGATGGCAGCCGCCGCTTCCTGTTTGGCTTTGTACACGGCGTCGGTGGACTCTTTTTGGGCGGTAGCAATTTCTGCGGCTGTCTTTGTGCGGGCGTCTTCCGTTTCCTTGGTGTATTGCTGGCGTTTGTCGGCCGCGTCTTTGCGGGCGATGGCGACTTCGGCAGCCGATTGTGTGCGAGCATCGGCTACTTCCTTGCGGGCGCGTTCCTGTGCATCGGCGACTTCTTTGGCCAGCGAAGCCTTTTTGTCGTCGGCGTCTTTTTTGGCCTGGGCGACGGCTTCGAGCGATTGCTGCCGCGCCGTGGCTACTTCTTTCGCTGCGCTTTCGCGGGCCGCAGCCACCTGATTGGCCGCCTGCTCTTTGGCTTTACCGATGGCTTCAGCCGATTCCTGCTGGACTTTGGTGGCGTTCTCGCGGGCAGTTTTCACATCTTCGGCACCTTTTTTACTGGCGGCGGCAATTTCACCGGCGGCTTTTTCACGGGCAGTTTTTACCTCTTCGGCGAGGAGCTGGCGTTGGTTAGCGCTGTTTTCGCGGGCAATACGCACACTGTCGGCTTCGATCGTTTTGGTAGCGGCGATCGTCTGTGCGCTCTGGCGCTTGGCTTCGGCCACGGCGTTGGCGCTTTCCTGTTGCGCGCGTACCTGGGCTTCGCGTGCGGCGGCAATTTCATTGGCGGCTTTTTCGCGGGCGGCCGCAATTTCCTTCGCCGCATTTTCGCGGGAAGTCACCACTTCACTGGCAGAGGCAGTCACCGTTTCCTGTTGCTTTTTCTTGGCGTCAATGACAGCGGCCGCCGCTTCGGCCTGGATTTGTTTTACCTTGTCATCGGCAGTTTGTTTGGAGGAGGCAACCTCCGTGGCATATTGTTTTTGGGCCTGATCAGCCTTCGCATTGGCCTCCAGGGCCTTTTTACGGGCTTCATCCTGCGCCTTTGTCACTTCCTGCTGGCTGTGTTCGCGGGCTTTTTGTACCTCGTCTGCGCTTTCCTGTTTGATTTTATCTTCCTGGGCTTTAGCGGCGGCGATTGATTTAGCCAGTTCTTCCTGAATTTTTGTGATTTCAGCGGCGGCTTTCGTACGGGAGCTTACCACTTCGGTAGCGATTGAATCGCGTTGCGCTTTGGCGTGCGATTGCGATTCTGCAATGGCTTTCGTGGCTTCTTCCTGGACCTGTTGTACGGTTTGCGCGGCCTTTTGTTTGCTGTCTACCACCGTTCTGGCGATATCCGCTTTTTCGCTGGCGGCTTTTTTCTGTTGTTCTTCTACCGCAGCCTGGGTTTGTTCCACCTGATCGGCGGCGCGTTTTTTAGCGTCGGCTACTTCCAGTGCGGCCGTTTCTTTTTGTTTGGCTAACGGTTCGCGGATATAGGCCCGCTCGGCGGCGCTGTTTTGTTGGACCAAAGATTTCTCTTCGGCAACTTTACGGCGCGATTCGGCCAGATCTATAGCGAGCCGCTGTTTTTCCAGCGTAGAATGCTCGCGGATCTGCGCAATTTGTCCGGCAGCGTCTTCGCGGGTTTTAAGAATTTCTTCGGCGGCCGTTTTTTTCGTGGTTACCACATCCTCCGAAGTACGATTTTGTTCCATTTTGGCTTTTTCACGGGCCTCTGTCACCGCTTTGGCATTATCATCGCGGATACGCTTGATTTCATCATCGGCATTGGAGCGGGCCGTGGCTACCTCATCGGTGTATTGCATTTTGGATTGCTCCAGTTTTTCCTTGGCATTGGTAATTTCCTTTGCGGCATTTTCACGGGCTTTTTGCACCTCATCGGCCGATGTAGTGCGCGCTTTCTGAATTTCCTCACCGGCCTGCTTGCGGGCGTCTTCCACACTCAGACTGATTTTGACCATCGCCGAATCGGATTTTAAGCGACTGTTGCTGACCGCCTGCTGCGCTTCCAATTTGGCCTTTTCCATTTCTGCGGCGCTTTGTTTGCGCGCTTCCACGACTTCGTTGGCAAACTCCAGTTTTTTCTGGTTGGCAGCTTCGCGGGCTGCGGTCACCTCTTGCAATAGCTGGGCTTTAACAGCTTCCGCGCGGTCTTTTTCGGACTTGATTTCTGCCCGTAATTTTTCTTTGGTCTTTTCTAATTCCGTGCGCAGCCCGGTCAGTTCGGCATCGCCACCGCCACCGGACAATCCGCTGCCGGCTGGTTTGGTGGTTCCGGCGGTCGTTTTTCCACCAGCAGTTTTCCCGCCACCCGCCGTGGTTGGAGTGGCCGCGGGTGTTGCGTCGGGACGGGTTATCGCTGCGCCCGGCGTATCTTTTACCGCACTGCGGTCGAGTGTATTATTGAAGCAAGTTGCCAGCGTGCGCAAATCGGTTTGGCTATTGGGATTGATGGTGAATTTGTATTTCTGCCGGTCGACAAAATTGATAAAATTGACCGAGCCAACGGTATTGGCCGTCAGCCAATCGACCGCTTCCAGATCGAGTCGCAGGTTGTTGCGGTGCGTCGGTACCGTGCCGGGTACCACCTCATCCATACTGGTAAATTTATAGATCTGTTCCTGTCCGCCGATACTGACAAAAACAACCTGATCGTCCTGGTTGAATTCGATACCACCTGCTGAAGTCATCCGGGCAAAGATGCCTTTTTCGTCGGTAAAAAACTCAATCGCGTAGTTGTAACTGCCGCGTACAACGATGGCGAGCGAACTGGTGCCGGTCACTTGTGTGCCGGATACCCGTTTGTTTTCTTTGATGAGTTTGGTGCAGTCCTGTGCAGACGCTGAACCGGCAGTTATCAGCAGCAGAAGGCAAAATAGTCGGGCAAAGGAATATTTCATAGAGTAGGAAGGTGTAAGCAATTTTATTTTCATGTTAGCGCCGCAAAATAGGGACTTTTTATTTCGCAGGGTAGGTATGGCGGGATTAGCCTGGCTGTTACCCAAACTTTAAGGCCTTAATGTCTGTTTTTTACCAAATATTTTTTTGTAAATTACAGATTTAATGCTCAAAGCGCAACTTTTCGGATATGCATACCTCATTGTAGGGTTGTGTAGTGCGTACCGACCGGTCTGCTAATGCAATAAACCGTTGGATAAACTGGCCGACGTCGTCGTTGGCTCGTTTATACAACGGTTTATTGCAGTTGAAAATGGGGAATGTGCGGATTAGAAATTCAGGTGTAATGAATCGCGCATACGATCAAACTGATGGCTGTTTTGCGACCAGTAGGGTTCTACCCGCAAGGCTTTGAGGGTTCCTTTGCTCATTATTTTTCCATCATTCATTTCTTCCCAGCCCAGAATGCGATAGGGCGAACTACTTTCAAAATGAATCGCCAGCGATCGTTGAACATCCTGGTAGGTTAAGCGCAGGATACGCTCGTTTTCGCCGGATTCCAGACCGAGGTTTGCGGCCATGGCAGCAGCCGGTTTATGGCGCATTCGTACGTACAGCGCCGAAGGTATAATCAACATTTTTCCGGTTGGAATGGTAGCGGGATTGAGTCGAATGCGCGTCCATAATTCATCTTCCAACAAGGCGACGGGTAGGCGCACTTCCGTATCACCCTCCGTTTCAAAGTACGAAAAACTGCGGCTGCGATACACATCTTTTTCTAAATTTTGCTGCGTAAAAACCTGCCCACACCAATCCTGTACAGAGCAGGTTGATTTCAGTGTGCTGCTACCATCCACGGGCGTAAAGACTGATTGCATAGTCGCATAATCGTAAATACCGGTATGAAAATGCCGCACGCTGTTGAGTTTCAGCACTGGAACGCGGTCAGTGCCCGCCGAGTTCGGGTCATCGAGTTTTACCTGCTTGCTGCGTGAAAAGTCTTCCGAAACAAAAATATTGACCTGTTCAGCGGTGCGCATTTCGCCATAGCGCTCCTGTTCTACATCGAAGGTGCTCAATTCTGCTTTGCCCTGATACCAATACTCGTTAAAATTAACCGGTACGTTGGTAGTTGTAAATAAAGGCGATGCAGGGGTTTTACTGGCGATATTTTTCTGACTGATATCG
>JBBRDQ010000204.1:0-9023 GCA_038203695.1 Chitinophagales bacterium | reverse complement strand
TTTACAACATTCTCAAAGAACTGAACTCAAAATCAAGGTAATAGACAAAATTTAATCTACCTTGATCCTACTTTTTTTCTTCCATTTAATGGCGCTTTTAAACTCCTTTTTGTCAACTTTTTCCGGGCCGATCCAGTTAATGTATAACGGTTAATTATTGACCATGCCAAGCGCGTAGCCCATTAATCATTATACATTAACCATTAATCATTAAAAAAACTATACTTCGGCCAGTTGTTTCGTTACCACTTCCTTGCCTTCAATCGTCGATTTGCGACCAAATAGCAGACCGGCGCCATCGGCGTCGACCAGCACGGTATCGCCTTTGAGATAACTTCCGGCGAGCACATATTTAGCCAGTTCATTGACTAATTGGCGCTGGATAGTACGCTTCAGCGGGCGAGCGCCATACTGTGGATCATAGCCCTGATCCGTCAAACTACGGGCCGCTTCGTTGGTAATTTCAAGTTTCAGATCCTGCTGCTCCAGCATGCCTTTGAGGTCTTCCATCAGGATGTCGAGAATGCGACGCACCTGGCTTTTCTGGAGTGGATGGAATACGATCACTTCGTCGATACGGTTCAAAAACTCCGGGCGTAAGGTGCTTTTCAAAGCGTCCATCACTTCGCTTTTAGCCGTTTCCATGACTTCATGCTGGCGTTTTTCCGGCACGGAATCATAATCCTCAAAGGTTTCCATAATGCGATCACTGGCCAGATTGGAGGTCATAATGATAATCGTATTCTTGAAATTCGCGGTGCGGCCTTTGTTGTCGGTCAGCCGGCCGTCATCCAGCACTTGCAATAAAATATTGAACGTATCCGGGTGCGCTTTTTCGATCTCATCAAGTAATACAATCGAGTACGGGCGACGGCGTACCGCTTCCGTCAATTGTCCGCCCTCATCGTACCCCACATATCCGGGTGGCGCGCCTACCAGGCGAGAAACAGTATGTTTCTCCTGGTACTCGCTCATATCGATCCGGGTGATGGCCTTTTCATCGTCGAATAACACATCTGCCAGGGCTTTGGCCAGTTCTGTTTTGCCTACACCGGTGGGTCCGCAAAAAATGAACGATCCAATCGGTCTTTCCTGATCGCTCAGACCGGCGCGGCTACGGCGGATGGCATCACTCACGGCTTCTACGGCTTCATCCTGGCCGATTACGCGTTTATGCAGTTCCGTTTCCAAATGCAACAGGCGTTCTCTTTCGCCTTTCATCATTTTCGCGATCGGAATCCCGGTCCAGTTTGCGACCACATCGGCAATATCGTTGGCAGTCACCCGCTGGGTGGTCATGCGTTCTTCCGGTACTACGGCGGCAAGCCGTTCTTCCGCCACTTTCAAAAACGCTTCCTGTTTCGGGATATCGTCGAATTTTATTTTCGAGGCCTCCTCCAACTGACTTTCCCGTTCCGCCCGCTGGTAGCGAATGTGCAGTTCTTCCAGGTGTTTTTTGCTGGTCTGGATACCATCTACGAGGTCTTTTTCGGCTTGCCATTTCGACCGCAAACCATCCAGTTTTTCGCGCAATTCCTGGATTTGTTTGTTCATGTTATCCAGTTTGCGCGCATCGTCCTCGCGTTTGATAGCTTCGCGCTCGATTTCCAACTGGCGCAGCTGACGATCCAGTTTATCGATATCTTCCGGCACAGAATTCAGTTCGAGGCGCAGTTTGGCACTGGCTTCATCGATCAGGTCGATGGCCTTATCCGGCAATTTGCGCTCGGAGATATACCGGTGCGACAGTTCGGCGGCGGCCACCAGCGCCTCATCCAGAATTTCCACCTGGTGATAACTTTCATATTTCTCCCGGATGCCGCGCAGGATACTGATCGTATCTTCCACACTCGGCTCATCCACATAGACCGACTGGAAACGACGCTCAAGCGCTTTATCGGTTTCAAAATATTTCTGGTATTCATCGAGGGTAGTGGCACCGATCGTGCGCAGTTCACCGCGGGCAAGGGCCGGTTTCAGAATATTGGCGGCATCCATAGCGCCTTGTCCGCCGCCTGCGCCAACCAGCGTGTGTATTTCGTCGATAAACAGGATAACCTGCTCATTGGAGTCCGACACTTCTTTGATAACGGCTTTGAGCCGTTCTTCAAACTCGCCTTTGTATTTAGCGCCGGCAATGAGCGCCGAAAGGTCTAAGGAGAAAATCTTCTTGTTTTGCAGGTTTTCGGGTACGTCGCGGCGCACGATCCGCCAGGCTATGCCTTCCACAATGGCCGTTTTACCCACCCCAGGATCACCGATGATGACGGGATTATTTTTCTTGCGGCGGCTCAGAATATGCAGTACGCGGCGAATTTCTTCATCGCGGCCGACGACAGGGTCGAGTTTGCCGGAAGCGGCCATTTCGGTCAGGTCGATGGCATATTTCTGCAACGCATTGTAAATCTGATCATCGGTCTGCTCGGTCACTTTGCGGCCTTTGCGCATTTCTTTGAGCGCGGCAATCAATGCTTCCGGCGTGGCACCGTTTTCGCTGAGCAGTCGCGCGGTTTTATTGTTGCCTTTGGCAATGCCGATTGTCAGCAGGTCGTTGCCAATATAGGCATCGCCAAACTCTTTAAGCAACGCGTTGGCAGTACTTGCAGCTCTGTTCACATCATTCGATGAAGCGGGCTGGCCGCCGTCACCGCCTTCTATTTTGGGTAAATCCCAGATAATTTTATCGAGACCATTTTTAATGGTCGACAGGTCCGCGCCGACTTTTTGTAACAAGGCTTCGGCCAGCGAATGCTCAACGGAGAGAATACCCTTTAAAATGTGGGCGGGCTCCAGCAATTGCTGTCCATATCCGGTCGCAATTTGCTGCGCTTTTAACAGTGCTTCCTGGGCTTTAATGGTGAAGTTGTCGTAGGTCATATTGTAGATTAAAAGACTTTAAATACAGGTTAAAGGATTCGTGGATTGTTTTCAGGAGTATAGCAAATCTGCTTCCAGATCAAAAAAACGGTCTTTTTTTAGAAAGAATGGCAGATTTTATCGGCTATAGCCGTCAAAATGGCGTTTGAGCCGGTGAAAATCAGCCATATTTTCCGCAGGTCGGACCACTATAATACGGGTTCATCATTATCGCGCTCCGCCCGAATGCGCACGATTGCAATACCGGGCACAGTACGCTCAAACCACTTTAAGGACGCCTGGGTTTTATCGCCGGTCTGCGTATCGCATTTGAAAAAGAGGTAATAAAGTTGCAGGCAATAAGACATGCGTTCCAGTAGGTTTTCGAGGTTTTTTTGCGGGTTTTCATGGGCAAAAACGGGCTGGCGTGTGCTCAACCAGGCATAATAAGCATCATCGTGCGTTTCCAGCACATCCAAAACCACCCGATCGCTCGTATGTACATACATGAATTGTTGGGCAAGCCGACCATGATGTTTTGACCAGTCGCGCGGTTTGCCCCGTACTTCTGCAAATTTAAAGGTGTCGTGGCTGAGTGCAATGAGTCGAAGCTGTGCGCGTTGAGATTCGGACAAAGCGGTAATCAGATCGATATTGTCTAATACTTCCCGGACGTGCAGGGCAACTTGTCCTTCGGGATGACCAAAACGAGGTTCGCCCCAAAGCAGTCCCTGGCGGAATGCAGGTACGGTTAAAAGGGTGCGTTCCAGCATAGTTTCCGGTTGGAGCAAGGCTTCCAAAGTGGAACTATCGTTCGTCAAGCGAGTCATCCAAGGCATTTGTCGTTCAGGAACAGCAGTTGGTCGGTAAGTGTTGATATGGGTGTGTAAGTGGGTGCTCTTTCTGCGTTTTCAATCCTCTTTGGGGGTAAAAGTGCGGCTTTTACGACACATTTTGGCATTTGGTTAATAGGACGTTAAATGTACCCATTCCGAAAGCAAATGTGTTGTGTGATCGTTGTAAATTCGCTTCAGCAACAAAGTTAGGCAAACATCAAAATCATTAATCAAAAAGGCTATTATGAATAAGTTTCTTTCCATGTTCCTTGCTGGTGCCCTTGGTGGGTTGGTGACCCTTGGAACAGCCAAATTACTCGAAAAACCCGCAGATCTCTCCGCGAATCAGCCCCCTTTAGCCAAGCAGGTTTTTTACAAGACGCCACCAGCTGGATTCGATTTTACGAAGGCGGCAGAAAAATCCATGCCGGCAGTCGTGCACATTAAGGCTTCGGAAAGCCGGGAAGCAGCCGCATCGCGACAGCGCCGGGAACAGGAAAATGACCCGATTCGCCGTTTTTTTGGCGGCGATTTTTTTAATGATCAGCAGCGTAGCGGCAGCGGATCGGGGGTGATATATACTTCGGACGGTTATATTCTGACGAACAACCACGTAGTTGAATTCGCCGATGAATTTGAAGTGACCTTGCATGATAACCGCGAATTCAAAGCGCGGGTAGTTGGAAAAGATGCCAATACTGATATGGCCGTGTTGAAAATCGACGCCGAGAATTTACCGGCTATTGAATTAGGCAACTCCGATGATGTACAGGTGGGCCAATGGGCACTTGCCGTAGGCAACCCATTCGACCTTGCTTCAACGGTTACTGCCGGCATTATCAGTGCAAAATCCCGCGACATCAATATTATCAAAGGCAAAGCTGCACAAAGTCCGATCGAGTCATTCCTGCAAACCGATGCTGCCGTCAATCCAGGCAACTCTGGTGGTGCCTTGGTCGATATGGATGGTGAGCTGATCGGTATTAACTCGGCCATTGCTACACCGACCGGTGTTTTTGCTGGTTATGCTTTTGCCATTCCCGTAAATTTGGTAAAGCGCATCGCTGACGATCTCATCAAGTATGGCGAGTACCGCCGCGGTTACCTCGGGGTAGATATTGCTCCGATGGACAGCAAATTGGCCGATCGGTTGCAAATACCTTATAACCAAGGCGTAGCAGTCGTCAATGTATATGCCGACGGATCCGCAGCCATCGCCGGCGTGCAAGCCAAAGACGTCATTACGAAAGTAAATGGCAGAAATGTGACAACCACTTCAGAATTACTCGAGCTGATTGCACGTTCTAAAGCAGGTGAAAACGTACTGCTTAATGTGCTTCGCGATGGCAAACCGAAAGAAATTTCCGTAAAACTCAAGCCGAGAGCCCAAGATTAATGGCCTCCCTACTGTAAATATCACTACCGGTTTTTTCATGGCCCGTAGTTTTAGTACTATAAAGTTGGTTTTTCGTTTTGTTTTGATGTTGTCTGCTCTGCGCAATGCAGGGCAGACTTTTTTTTAACATTTACCGCTTTCCTTGGTAAAAATTAGTGCGCATAGTACTTTGAGCGGAAATTAAACACAACAGTTATGAATCGTACTTTACTTTTAGCCGTGCTATTCGCGGTTTTGGCAGGTGGCGCCTGGTACGCCCTCGAAAAAAATAAACAAACCGGCAGTCAGGTATCCTGGGATAAAGATTTTGCGGTGAAAAATCCCGAAGATATCCAAAAGGTCTTTTTTGCCGATCACAACGGACATAGTACCACGATAGAACGCAAAGACGGGCAATGGATTTACAACGGCTCCTGCAAAGCACGTGCCTCGGCAGTCACGGTTATATTAGACGCGCTTACCAAGGTCAATGTAATGTATATTCCAACCCAGGCGGCTGAGACAGGTATGGTTCGGTCCATTGCTGCCGACGGGATAAAAGTGGAAGTGTATGGTAAAAATGCGGCAAAACTAAAGACGTATTATGTGGGTGGCGTGACCAATGACGAACGCGGTACCTTCATGATAATGGAAGGGGCAGAACATCCCTATGTCAACCATATTCCTTCCATTATTGGTCAACTCCGGGTTCGGTTTCTCTTCGGTAGTGATAATTGGTGCGATCGTACGGTTTTTGCCGAAAAACCGGAGGAAATTCAATCCATCCAGGTAGAGTATCCCAAACAACGCAATGAATCCTTTCGCCTGGAGAAAACCGGCGAAGCACAATACGCGGTTTCACCCCTGTTCAGCACCACCACCCCCAACAAATACCCGCAGCGTAAAGGGGCTGCCGAAGCCTATTTGTTACAATTTGAACACAAGGAAGCGGAAGCATTCGAAACCACGAATCCGGAACGCGACTCGGTGCTTGCGTTGGTCCCGTTTGTGATTATTACCGTAAAAAATACCGCCGGGGTCGAAAAAAAGGCCCGTTTTTGGCCGGTCGATATTGATGTAAGTGCCCAGACCGGCAAAGAAAGTGTAGGCCGTTATTACACCGATTACAACGGTGAAGCCTTTTTATTAACACAGACCCACGTTTTTGGGCCGCTTTTCCGGGGCTATAGTTATTTCTTCCCAACGTTGCCCGAGCGAAAATTGCCGAATTGACCGCCAGAATTTCCGATATTGCCCCCGTATTCGTTCTAAATAAACTGCGTTATGCCAACTGTCAAACCCTTTTCATTCCTTACCGACTATGATATTGCTCTTTTTCAGTCGGGCAAACACTTTCAGCTGCACCATAAAATGGGCAGTCACGTAATTGAAGTAGATGGTGAGTGGGGCGTTTGTTTTTCAGTCTGGGCACCGAATGCAGTCCGCGTCAGCGTGACCGGCGATTTTAACGGCTGGAATAACGACGCGCATATTTTGAATCCACGCTGGGATAGCAGCGGTATCTGGGAGGGCTTTATTCCCGGTATTGGCAAAGGTACCGTGTACAAATACCGGATCGATACCAAGATGGGCGTTCCGCTGGACAAAGGCGACCCGTTTGCGCGTTTGTGGGAAACGCCTCCACGTACCGCTTCCGTGGTATGGGAATTCGACCATACCTGGAAGGATGAAAAATGGCTGGCCGAACGACGCGAACGCGCCTTCAAGCCACAGCCCTGGTCCGTGTATGAAGTGCACCTGGGCTCCTGGCGAAAAAAAGCGGAAGATGGCAATCGCTCACTCAATTACCGCGAATTAGCCGATGAATTGGTGCAATATGTCCAGGATATGGGCTTTACGCACGTCGAGTTCATGCCCGTTACGGAACATCCTTATTTCCCGTCCTGGGGCTATCAGGTGACGGGGTTTTTCGCGCCGACCAGTCGGTTTGGCCCGCCGGAAGATTTCATGTACCTCATCGAGGCTTGTCATAAAGCCAATGTCGGGGTCATTTTAGACTGGGTTCCTTCCCACTTTCCCAGCGATATTCACGGATTGTACTTGTTTGACGGCACGCACCTGTTCGAGTATGCCGATATGCGCCGTGGTTTTCAGCCCGACTGGAATAGTTATGTCTTCGACTACGGGCGCAATGAAGTCCGCTCTTTTTTGATCAGTAGCGCATTGTTCTGGCTGGAGTATTACCACGCTGACGGTTTGCGGGTCGATGCAGTTGCGTCGATGTTGTACCATGATTATTCGCGCAAAGAAGGTGAATGGCTGCCTAATATTTATGGCGGCAGAGAGAACCTGGAGGCGATTTCATTTTTGCGCGATTTCAACGAAGCGGTCTATAAAACTTTCCCAGGTGTCGAGACAATCGCGGAGGAGAGCACTGCATTTCCGGCCGTCACCCGCCCCACTTTCGAGGGTGGACTGGGTTTCGGACAGAAATGGATGATGGGCTGGATGCATGATTCGCTGCGTTATTTTGCCCGGCCTCCCATGTTCCGCCGCTGGCATCAGAATGAGATCACCTTCTCCATGGTGTACGCATTTTCGGAAAATTTTATGCTGCCCTTGAGCCACGATGAAGTGGTGCACATGAAATCATCGCTTTTGAATAAAATGCCGGGCGATGAATGGCAAAAATTTGCCAACCTACGCGCACTTTTTGGTCAGCAATGGACGCATCCCGGTTCACATCTCCTGTTTATGGGCGGTGAGATCGGTCAAACTACGGAGTGGAGTCATGATCTCGGTATCCCTTGGCATTTGCTGCAATACGACTTCCACAAAGGCGTGCAGGCCTGGGTAAAAGCCCTGAATCATGTCTATAAAACCCGCCCCGCATTGTGGCGCAACGCTTTTACCAGCGAAGGATACGAATGGATTTCAGGCGATGATACGGAGAATTGCGTGCTGGCTTATTTGCGTAAAGGCGGACCGGAAGACCCGGTTTTGTTGGTAATTTGCCACTTTAATACGTCCGTGATGGCTGAATACAGTGTTGGCGTGCCTTATGCCGGTGTTTGGAACGAAATTTTGAACAGTGACGACAAACAGTTTGGCGGCAGCGGAGTTACCAATGGCGCTTTGCAATCGCACCCGACGCCCTCACACGGCAAAGAAAACTCGATTACTTTTAAATTGCCTCCGCTATCGGTCATGATTTATGAAGGCGGCGTACCGCCCAAGGAAAAAGACACCGTGAAAAAGATAGCCGCACCGAAGACGCCGGCCAAACGAAAAAAGTAACGACGGTACATAGACAGATCAGGCACCCTTAACCTATTACCGGTGTTAAAGGTGCTCAAACCAACTTCACAGCCCATGACAGGCATAATCATTGGTCGTTTTCAAGTTTTTGAGTTGAACGACATTCATGAAAAACTTATCCAGACCGTCCAGGAACAGCACGGGCGGGTCGTTGTTTTTCTCGGCAGTAACCCCGCGCCCAGCGATCGCAACCCACTTGACTGGGTGTTCCGCTGGAAAATGTTTGAAGATAAATATAGTGAAAAATACGAAATACTGGAAATGCCGGACTTGCCGGACGACCGGATCTGGAGTCAGGAACTCGATCGCCGTATTCTCGAACTGCGACTGGAAGGGAGAGTTGTATTGTATGGAACGGAAGAGGATTTTGTAAGTCGGTATTCCGGGCGTTATCCGACCCAGGTACTGGAAGCCAAGGAAGCGGATTTTCCGGATGAAACGATTGCCGAGGCAGTCCACGATTACCGCGATTTCCGCGCCGGTGTGATGTTTGGTACCATGCGCCGTTATCCAACCGTCTATCCGACCGTCGATATTGCCGTATTTCGCAAAGATGCCGCTGAAATTTTGCTGGCCCGCAAAGCCAATGAAACCAAATACCGCCTGCCGGGTGGATTCACCGACCCGGATGATAACAGTTATGAAGATGCTGCACTGCGCGAACTCGGCGAAGAATG
>JBBRDQ010000203.1:0-9138 GCA_038203695.1 Chitinophagales bacterium | reverse complement strand
GAAACGCTCGACCTGCTGCGCCGCGAAGACGTCGTTTTCAAACGCCTCACCGAACAAAACATCTACCGCCAAATAGATTATTTGACCTTTCTGACGTCGCTCCGCCAACAGGAAACGACGGTTTATCAACTCGAAATCCAGTACCAAAACGAGTTGGCGAATCTCAACTATCTCTGCGGATTGACCGATACGACCCGAGTGACCTTGTCTGACCCCGGATTGCGCACACCGGCGTTGTTGCCCTTGGAAAACACGGTTTTTTACCAGCAATACACACTCGACAGCCTCCAGATCCGTGCCAACGACCAATTGATTGACATTCCATACCGTCCGACGGTCGGGGTATTCGGGGATGCGGGGTACAATTCTTCTTTCCTGAGTCAGGGCTGGAAAAATGTGGGATTTAGTGTGGGCATTACTGCCAGCATACTGCTCCGCGACGGCCAGCAACGCCGCCTGCGCCACGACAAAACGGCTGTGCTGGAAAATACCCGGCAAGGTTACCGCGATTTTTTCCGCCGGCAATACCAGCAGGAGATCGCCCAGGCCCGCCAGCAGCTGGCCGCGCTCGATCAATTAGACACGTCGGTACAGGCCCAACTAAAAAATGCACAGGTACTCATCGAAGCCAATGGCCGATTGTTGCGCACCGGCGATGCCCGTGTGGTGGATTACCTGCTCGCGGTCGGCACCCAGTTGAATGCCCAAAATCAATTGACCATCAATCAGATAACTCGACTGCAATTGCTCAATCAACTTAACTTTCGCAATGCACCCAAGTAAAGCCATTCCACCCATAAATTTCAACCCGATGCCTTTTTATAAACACCTGTTTTTATTGCTCGTACTGGCTGTCGCCGGTTGCCATTCCAGCACCCCCACCCCGCCGGAGCTGCCGCCGACGCTGCCAGGAACACCCGTTACCCTCACGGCGGTGGAGGTTGGCTCCTTGCGGGAAGTGGCCGAACTGAACGCAACAGCGGCTTTTTTGCAAAAAAGTGTGGTCAAGGCCAACGCCAATGGTTATTTGAAAGGCGGCAGCATTCGGCTGGGGCAGTTTGTGCAGACCGGACAACTGCTCTATACCTTGCAAAATAAAGAAGCCAGTGCACTCGGCAACCTCGTGGAGAGTGTGGACTCCAGTTTCCACCTCAAAACCCTGATTGACATACGCGCCAACCAGACCGGTTTTATTACCCAACTCGATCGGCAGCCGGGCGATTATGTACAGGATGGCGAACAATTAGCCGTTATCAGCGAGGCCCGCAGTTTTGCTTTTGTGCTGGATCTGCCGTTTGAAATGCGCCGCTACCTGCCCCAAAACCATACCGTGGACTTGATTTTGCCCGACAGCACCCGGCTCCGCGCTACCGTGGCGGCGGCCATGCCTACGGTGGATCCGGTTGCGCAAACCCAGCGTTTTGTGCTCAAAGTGCCTACCATTAACGGCGGGCGCAGTATTCCAGAAAACCTGATTGCCCGCGTTTTATGGGTAAAAGCGGTCAAACCACAAGCCGTTTCGCTGCCTAAAGCCGCCGTGCTCACCAACGAGATGCAAAGCGACTGGTGGATCATGCAACTGACCGACGATACGACGGCGGTAAAAGTGCCGATTCGGCGGGGCATCGAAATGGGCGACCGGGTAGAAATTATTGCACCGGTCCTGAAAACGAGCGACCAGATTTTGTTGAGCGGCAATTTTGGATTGGGCGATACGGCGCGGGTGGTGGTGATAAAATGATAAAATCAATTTTAAACCTTTAAAACATGCCCACTGCCACGCCGCGCCCCTTCTTTTTCAACTACCGCAGTCCCATTGCCGTGCTCACCGTCCTGTTGGTCCTGGGTGGTTTTTTTGCGTATGGTCGGCTCCAAACCGCACTTTTTCCGGAAATTACCTTTCCCAAAATAAAAATCATTGCCGACGCCGGGCAGCAGCCGGTGGACAAGATGATGATTGCGGTCACCAAGCCGCTTGAAGACGCCGTGAAGCAAGTGCCCGACCTGAAACTGTTGCGCAGCACCACCAGTCGCGGCAGTTGCGAGCTATCGGCTTTCATGGACTGGAATGCCGACATTGACCTGGCCAAACAGCGGATCGAAAGCAAACTGAACCAGGCCCGGCCCAACCTGCCAGCCGATTTACAGGTGACCGTGGAAAAGATGAACCCGTCTATTTTGCCGGTCATGGGCTACACCCTCGCCAGCAAACAGCGCAGCCCCGTCGAACTCAAACAACTTGCCCTGTTCACCATCAAACCCTTTCTGTCGCAGGTAGATGGCGTGAGTGAAATCCGCGTGAGCGGGGGCAAAACCAAAGAATACTGGCTGCTGCTCAATGTACCGAAAATGAGTGCGCTCGGCATTACGCCCGACCAGATCAGCACCCTGCTTTCGCAAACCAATTTTGTGCAAAGCAACGGCTATCTTTCCGACTACCGCTATCTCTACCTGACGCTCACCGATGCCGTGGTAGATCGCCTCGACGAACTGGAAAACCTGGTGGTCAGCAACGATGGCAAACGCATCACCCGCCTGCGCGACATTGCGGCCGTGCAGATTCAGGAGGCTAAGGAATATGTAAAAATCAATGCAAACGGGCAGGATGGCATTCTGCTGGCCGTCGTGAAACAACCCAATGCCAATTTGGTGTCCCTGTCGGACAGTATGGCCCACAAAGTAGCCGAATTACGGGCTATTTTGCCGGCGGATGTGCAGGTTGCACCATTTTATGTCCAGGCCGATTTTGTAAAAGAGGCGGTTCGCAGCGTTACCGACAGCCTGTGGATCGGGTTGCTGCTGGCCATTGTGGTGGCGATGCTGTTTCTGCGCTCGCTCAAAGCCAGTGTTACGCTGCTTATTGTGGTGCCGGTTACGCTGGCCTGTACGTTGCTGGTGCTGTACGCCATTGGGGAAACATTTAATATAATGACGCTGGGAGCGATTGCTGCAGCGATCGGGCTGATTATTGACGATGCGATTGTGGTCGTGGAGCAAATTCACCGCACCCAGGAAGAACATCCAACCGATCCGATGCCCGAACTGGTGCAAAAGGCGCTGCGGTATCTGTTGCCCGCGATGATCGGTTCGTCCATCAGTACCATGGTAATTTTCCTGCCTTTTATGCTGATGAGCGGCGTGGCAGGGGCCTATTTCAAGGTGATGACCAATACGATGATGATTGCGCTGGCGTGCTCGTTTTTTGTGACCTGGCTGGCCCTGCCGGTAGTCTACTTGCTGCTTTCGCGCAAAAAGCCAGCGTCGAAAGTGCCCGCAGTTCCCGAAGAGCCCAAACGGCGCTGGGTGGTCTTTTTTATCCGCCGCCCCTGGGTAAGTGGCGTGTTTGCACTTTGTCTGGTAGGGGTTATCGCCTGGGTTTTTCCCCGCTTGGAAACGGGTTTTTTGCCTGAAATGGATGAAGGTAGTATCGTATTGGACTACAATTCCCCGCCTGGCACCTCGCTCGACGAAACCGACCAGATGCTGCGGGCGGTGGAAAAAATCATTGTACAAGTGCCGGAAGTGGCGACGTACAGCCGCCGTACCGGCACACAAATGGGCTTTTTCATTACCGAACCCAACCGGGGCGACTACCTGATTCAACTCAAAAAAGACCGTGAACGCACCACAGAAGATGTCATCGCCGACATCCGTGAACGCGTAGAAGCCACGCAACCCGCACTGACCATTGATTTCGGGCAGGTAATTGGCGACATGCTCGGCGATCTGATGGCTTCGGCACAGCCGATCGAGATCAAGATTTTTGGTGCCGACCGCGCCCAGTTGCAGGCACTTTCACAGCAGGCGGCTGCTCTTTTGACCAACGTGCCGGGTACCGCAGATGTGTTCGACGGCATCGTGATTGCCGGGCCATCGGTCAATGTGGAACCGGAGTTTACGCGGCTCGCACAGTTTGGCATTACGCCGGCCAACCTGCAATACCAGGTACAAACCGCGCTGGAAGGCAATGTGGTCGGACAGGTTTTTGAAAAACAACAATTGGTAAATATTCGCCTGCAATATCCGGGCAGCCGCACCCTCAGTATCGCTGAATTGCGCAACCTGCCCATCTTTCTGCCCAACGGCAAGCGGATCGTTTTGGCCGATGTGGCTACTGTGACGGTCGCGGCGGGCGATGCCGAAGTGGAGCGCGAAAACCTGCAACCCCTTGGGGTGGTCAGTGCCCGCTTAGACAACCGCGACCTCGGCAGTGCGATGCGCGACATTCGCCGGGTAATGGCCGACAGCCTCAGTCTGCCGGCGGGGTATCATATTCAGTACGGAGGTGCATACGCGGAACAGCAGCAGTCGTTCCGTGAACTATTGCTTATCTTATTGACGGCCAGTCTGTTGGTATTCGGCGTGATGCTGTTTTTATTCCGGGAGTTCAGCACTGCCCTGCTTATTTTGCTGGTCGCTATACTGGGTATTTCGGGCAGTTATGCAGCGTTGTATCTGACGCATACGGCCCTCAATGTAGGGAGTTACACTGGCCTGATAATGATTGTGGGCATCATTGGCGAGAACGCTATTTTCACAGTGCTGCAATTCCGGGACAACCTGCATACCCGTGGCGTGGACGATGCGCTGGCCTTTGCCATTTCCACCCGATTGCGGCCTAAATTAATGACCGCACTGGGGGCCATTATTGCCCTTATGCCGCTCGCGCTGGGCATCGGCAGTGGTGCACAACTCCACCAGCCGCTGGCGATTGCCGTCATTGGCGGATTTCTGGTAGCCCTGCCGTTGTTGTTGGTAGCGCTACCCGCCGGTTTACGGGTATTGCATAAAAATAGCCGATAGGCCAATGTCGTTGACTTAATAATTTCGACCTCGGAGAAGTCCAGGGTCTTAAGTCAACGACATTGGCTGATAGCCACTTCAAAAGTTGCCAAAACAAAAAAGCACCTGCCAATGCTGCATTGGCAGGTGCCGAAGCACGCTATTATTTCAGTAATTTTTCTGTAGGGACAGTAAAATAATGCTTAACCACTATTACTTCACTAACCGGCAACCATTCCTCATTATCCGATACATTACGGTATATCCACCACGACCAAACGTTGCGTTTGTGGTACTGAATCTGGCATTGTGACCGATACAGCATAAACCCCAACCGACAGTTTTAAATCATCAAAACGGAAGGAATTGTCGCCTTTTGTGGCTGGGAACACCGCCGTCTTCACCAGGCGGCCTTCAATATCGGTAATGGAAACGGTGATATCGCCTTCCTGTGCAGCGTGGTACATCAGTGTAAATGGTCCGGCGGTTGGATTGGGTTGCAGCCCAAACGAACTCTTCGTTTCGCTAATCAGATAGATGTTTTTAAGCGCCGAATACTCCGCAGACCCGTCGCTATCCACCATCCTTAGGCGGTAGTAATTCATGCCAGGTGCAGGATTTAGATCAATCAGGTTGTAGTTGGATACGACATTGACACTTCCTTTCGCATTTACTTTACCGAGTATCTGAAAGTTTTGTCCGTCAGTGCTGCGTTGCACCTCGTAATAAGCCAGGCGATTTTCGGAAGCCGACTCCCAGTCTAAGGAGACGGTTTTGTTGGTGCGGAGTTTAGCCGTGAAATTGGTGAGTTCTACGGGTAGCGGTGCGGAAGCGGTCCCCGAATAGATAGTATTGGTCACATCCACGCCATTATACTCCTGGTAATAAGCACCATTGTTGATCGGGTTGCTGGCCCAGGCGTCAGTCGCATCTGCAATTGCAAAATCGCCTGTACCTGATCCAGTATTGCTGTGCTGCAAAACGGCAATAACGTATTCCTGCGTCGAATTAAAAGATACCAGAAAATTTGCGGTCGTTGAAAAAATGTAATAATTGTAGCCATCCTGTACCCCATTTGGACCGGGCGGCGGCGGCGGAAACAGCAGTGCCTGTGTATAGCCATAGGGAGAACTTACCAGACTTAAACCAACCCCGTACGTGCTTAAATACCGCACGGTAAACAACCCACCCGAGTAGCCACCCGGCGCAGGCGTAAGACTGGTGCTGGGTTCGAGCTGGATGCGCACTTCAAATCGGTTACTGCCCGGGGGAGCATTAAAGATTCCTATATTAACAATGGGATTGGGTGGCTGTGCATGTAAAGCAACTGAAAAAACCAGGGCCAGAAGCGAAATAATGTATTTCATATTATTTTCATTTAATGTTAACTAATTGTTTAAATTATCGCAGTTGTTGCCTGTAAAAGACAACAACTGCGATGGAGAAAGCACTACAGCTGTTCCAAAATTACAGCCGCCTGGTTACCATTCAGGTTATTAAAGATAATAACCCGGTCATTATTAGATCCGTTGAAAAGAACCACCCCATTCATATTAATGTCCTGTAGTTGATAACCCGGCAGTGTAGCGGCTTGATTACCCAGCAATACATTAAGTATGGAAGCGCGGTCATTACTTGGACCATTATAGGTAAGTAAACTTCTGGTCGGGCTAAGTACGACGTTAAGCAGACTTGCATTCCCGGCCCACATGCCCATGATTCCCGGTTTTAACTCCTTGCGCGCATTGGTCAACACGGGAGATAAGATATTAAAATCGGGGTTATAAACCGGTAATAGTGGATCAGTAAAGTCGATGACTGGCGGTAATACCAGTCTGTAGTCCACGGTATTCAGGGTCATAATACCCAGGTGATTGCGATGGCGTACGACTACAAAGTATTCGTCGAGATTTGTGCTGGCAAATACGACTGGCGACATCCCATCCATATCCACAATGTCACCATCGCGTTGGATCAGTGCAGCACGCGTGGCAACCACCACACTGCGGGTGTTTTTATTGCGCAATTCCAGGAATACCCAGTCCACAATGGCATTGTTACCCGTTACTGCCAGCACACCAGGATTGATCATCTTGGTTCCGCCGCCATTTACAGCTACGAAGGTCGTACTGTAATTCAGCGTGGCCGGTGGTACAGTCAGGTACGTTCCCACGGCATAAGGATCGCTCGAAGGAATAAAGTTAGCCGACCGGAGGTTGTCAAACATCAGGTTATTGCCGGTATTGAATGGCCCTTGCAAGAAGACTTTGGCGCGCACTTGTACGCAGGCACCAATTTCGACATCAATCAATTTTACGTCAAAACAACCGGTTGGCAGGGTGTAACGCACGTAGGCATCAGCAATCGCCGCAGCAATTGCCGGAGCATTGTACGGATTGGCGTTATTGATGGCATCCGACATGGTTGCGTGGTAGGTGTAGGTACCGCCCGTGATACTTTCCGTGCGTACTACTGTCGTCAGGTCAAGGCTTACACACACTGCAGCCGGCTGGGTGATGGTGACAACCGGTTTTGGATTGACCGTTACCAGCAAGGTAGTCGTGGTAGTGGAAGCGTTGCAACCCGTGGCGACTGCGGTGATGGTCACTGGCCCGCCGGAATAGGCGACATCCCAGTTCATCACGCCCGTCATTGCATTGATGACCCCGGCAGCAGCCGGACTTACGCTGTAAGTAATACCCGTGTTATTGGTCGCTGTAGCGGTGTACGTTGCATCGGCATCATCCTGACAAACAACCGTTGGACCAGTCAGTACAGGTACACCGACGGTTGGTGTGACCGTCACGGTGATTGTCAACGACGCGCCAGGACAGAAAGTCGGGCCGTTACCCTTTGGCGTGAGTATATACACTACATTGATGGGCGCAGGGGTCGTATTTACCAGCGTTTCGTTGATAGCATTCGTACCAAAGGCAATATTTGTACCGGTACCTACCCCGCCAGTTACAGCACCATAAGTGGCTGTCCAACTAAAATTAGCACCAAATACCCCGTTTGGATTGGTAACATTCAATGCTGTGGCAGAACCGGAGCAAATCGTATAACTATTAACGGGTGCGTACTGCGTGGCGATGTCAGGTAACGGATATACGGTTATGGTCACATCGAAAAATGCACCCAAACAGCCTGCCGTACTCGTCGGCGTTACCCGATACACGACTGCTTGCGGGAATTGCGTCGTATTGGTCAATACGGTCGTAATTATATTGCCGGTCGTCGGTGTAAACACCTCTCCGCCTACAGAAGGATTGTCCGAAATGACGTACCACGAGAAACTGGAAGCAACGCCATTGCCACTTGCATTCATATACGCCTGCAAGTCAAATCCGACCTGGTTACCACTACACATCACACCGGTCGTATTGCCGGCCGAAGGGAGCGGATTAACCGTCAGCGTATTGGATAATGCCGGCGTAATTACACAACCGAAATTATCTGTAATACTGACCACCGCATAAGTGTACACGGTCGGTGTGTTGCCGGTGGTCGGCGCAACCGGGAGTAATTGACCACTGGTATAACCACTTACACTCGTATTCATCCCTGGCGTTCTGCTGTACACAACGGTGTACGGGCTTTGTCCGCCGGTGATGGTAAACGACAGGTTGGTGGATTGGCCGGTGCAGATGGCATTGCTGGCGAGGTTGACACTGGTAGCTGCGAGGGTGGTGGTGACGGTGACTACTTGCGTAGTCGTAGCGAAGTTTCCACAACCATCGTTTGCTGTCCAAGTGACAATGGTATTACCTAATGGGAATACCATTGGGGCATCATTGGTAACCGTTGGGCTTGCCGTGCAGTTATCACTCACTACTGGTGTGCCTAATACTACACCAGTTGCGGAGCATGAGGTGGTGTTGACTGGAACTGAGACTGTTGGCGGAGCGGTAATGGTCGGTGCGGTGTTGTCTATCACTGTGATCACCTGCGTGAAGTTCGACGATGTGTTACCACAACCGTCCGTGAAGTTCCATACACGTGTTCTTACATACGCATTGGCACACGTCATACTCGCAACCGTGTTATCACTCACCACCACAAGGGTCGGTAATAATGTACAGTTATCCGTCGCTGTCGGTGCGGCGGCAACTGCTGCCGCTATCCCTACTGCATTGCTGCACTGAAGCGTAACATCCAGATCACCTGTAGCATTCGTTACTATCGGTGCGGTGTTGTCTATTACTGTGATCACCTGCGTGAAGTTCAACGATGTGTTGCCACAACCGTCCGTGAAATTCCATACACGTGTTCTTACATACGCATTGGCACACGTCATACTCGCAACCGTGTTATCACTCACCACCACAAGGGTCGGTAATAATGTACAGTTATCCG
>JBBRDQ010000202.1:0-9153 GCA_038203695.1 Chitinophagales bacterium | reverse complement strand
GGATAGTTAGGCGCAGTGTAATTGCCATTTCCAGCATTGATAAGTGCAATCGGCGTTTCTGTACCTTTTTGCACACTAATCTGCGCATTGGCCACTGTTTGCGGCTGGTCTGTATCGAAATAATTGCCCGTTTTAGTGATATGCACGGTGAAATCCTGGGTGCCTTCCTGCATGGCGGCTTCGATCACGATTTGTGGCGTAGCGGCATTGAGATCGACGTCGATCACTTTCTGGCAGGAAGCGAACAGTATAAGAGCGGCTATTGGAAAGAGTAATTTTTTCATTTTTAGCATGGTAAGGAAGGCACAATTTAGGGTGCCCGCTGGTTATTTGAATTTGAAATTATAGGTTACGGATGGGATAAATTTGAACAAAGCCGTTTGCAGTGCCTCCGTTTTTTCCGGATTATCCTTGTTTTGCTGGAATGTAATCGTGTACGCGTTCTGGCGTCCATACGCATTGTACACCGAAAAATTCCAACTGGATTCAAACGTTTTGCGCTGTTTTCCCTGCAACGTCACGCCTATATCGAGGCGGTGATAATTGGGGAATCGGTATCCGTTGCGTTCGGTGTAGTAGGGTACCTGGATGCCAGCCGCTTCATATTTCCCGGAGGGGAAAGTGGCGGCATCGCCGGTATAAAAGACCCAGTTGGCCGACAAGGTGAGCTTCGGATTGAGTTTGTAAATACCTACAATCGAAAGATCGTGGATGCGATCCTGTTTGGCCGGGTAATAATCGCCCTCGTTAATGTCCTCAAACTTGCGCAGCGAACGCGCCAATGTATAACTTACCCAGCCCGTCAGCCGGCCCTTATTCTTTTTGACAAAAAACTCCGCTCCGTACGCCGTGCCTTTGCCATACGTCAACGCACCCTCGTATTCGGCATTAAAGACCAGGTCTGCACCATTGCGGTAATCGATCTGGTTTTTCAAGTCCTTGTAATACGTTTCAAAGGAACACTCAAACATATTGTCCTTGAAATTGCGGAAATAACCCACCGATACCTGATCGATGATCTGCGGTTGCACGTTGTTGCTGCTCGGCACCCATAGATCAGTCGGGGAAGACGTGGTCGAATTGGATAACAGGTGCATGTACTGGTAATTGCGCGATATGCCGCCCTTGATCGAACTGACTTCGTTCACCTGGTATTTCAGCGCCAGTCTGGGTTCCCAACCGCCATAATATTGGATGGATTCTCCCTTTTTATAGGCAGTTTCGCTGGTTTTTATGCCTTTTTCATCAAAAGTATAAGCAGTACCTTTCCCACGATAATCAAACAAGGAGTAGCGGATGCCGTACTGGATACCGATATTATCGCTGACCTTCCAGTCATTTTGGGCATACAGGCCGCCTTCGTACGCATATTTTTTCTCGGTTTTTGAATCGGAAAAACTGCCGTTATCAGCCGCTTCCAGTGAGGTGGGTAAAAAAGTATGGTTGATAAAATTAAGGCCAAATTTTATCGTGTTGCGGGTATTTGGGAAAAAACTGAAATCCTGTTTTACGTTAATATCCTGAATGGAGGCCTTTACTTTCACATTGTTGATATCGGTACCAAAGTCGAACTGGTAATCGAAATTGCTGAAAATCACCGAAGTATTTGAGAACAGTCGCTCGCTAAACAAGTGATTCCAGCGCAAGGTGCCAGTATAATTGCCCCAGTTCAGACCGAAACCGGTGGTGCCCAGTACGTCGCGCCCAAAATAGCCGGATAAAAACAGGCGGTCTTTGGTACCTAAGCGATAGTTGGCTTTGGCATTCAAGTCGTAGAAATAGAGTTTGGTGTTGCGAATACTTTCCTTCGGCGAGAGTTTCAAAAACAAGTCCGCATAGGTACGCCGGGCCGAAACAATAAATGATCCCTCGTCTTTCTGGATCGGCCCTTCCAGCGTGAGGCGCGATGCAATGACGCCAAGCCCGCCCGACGCATTGAATTTTTTGTTGTTGCCGTCCTTCATTTTGATGTCCAGCACCGACGAACCACGGCCGCCGTATTCCGCCGGCATGGTGCCTTTGTAGAGCGTTACGTCTTTCAGGGCATCCGAATTGAAAACCGAGAAAAAGCCCAGCAAGTGTGAAGCGTTGTACACCGGCGCTTCGTCCAACAAGATGAGATTCTGGTCAATGGCGCCTCCGCGTACGTAAAAACCGGCGTTGCCGTCGCCGGCTGACTTCACGCCAGGCGTGAGTTGCAGGGTTTTGATAATGTCTTTTTCGCCGAATAAAACCGGCACGCTTTCAATGTCTTTGGGGTCGAGTTTGGTGACCGACATCTCGCTGCGGGAAATGTTTTTGTTTTCCTTTTCTGCAGTGATCACCACCTCTTCTAACACGGCTGACTCGGGAGATAATTCCTTGCTGAGCGCAATATTTTTGTCCAGGGAAATTTTTACTTCCAATGTAGCATAGCCAACATATTGAATACTAACCACATAGTCGCCTTTGGGCAACGTGAGCGAATAAAATCCATACGTGTTGGTGACGGCCCCTTTGGAAGCGATGCCCTTGACGGCAACCGTAGCGCCGATCAGGTCTTCGCCGTTGGTGGCATCTTTTAAGGTGCCGCTAATGGTGAAATTTTGTCCGGTCAAGGTGGGAATACAGCAGGCAATGGCAAAGAATAGGAGGAGTGTTTTAGGCAAGTAATTTTTCATCATGTGTTTAATTTGGCGCAAAAGTCTTTCCTCCATCCGGTTGCCAACAAATAAGAATGACGAAATGCGCTTTTTCAAGGACAAACTGGATCGTCATTTTATCGCCGGACGACAGCGCGCCTATCTGAAAAGCTACGGAAACTGTACGCGCATCGCGCTCCGGAGTGGGACCATGTACGTGACCTTACTCGCAATCGGGGAGATCGAAGGACAGTGGCCGGCCGCCGCATTTTGTCGCGTGCATATATTATCCACATTGCCTGTCTGATGCAGGTGGAAGTGCCGGTCGGGGCAATGTATCGGAAGGGGTTGGTGGGGAGGATGGGACGGGAGATTTAATGGGCTTACTGTTGCCGTATTTGTGCATCCAGAACAATTCCGGGCATGGTGCGCACGTGGCTTTGTGTTTGTAGGATTACATGGTATGTAAAGGTTAAAAATTTAAATTATCAGCCGTCTCGTCGGGTACTGGACCTCTATAATCAATGTTTAAAGCCGCAATAATTTTCAATTTCAGCGATTCGTTGTAATCTGGCTCGGTCAGCAGCGATTCAATAATCTCGCGCAAAAGTTCGCTGGATATAAGATTGTCAGCGACAAAAACAGCGATATTTTCCATTTGAATGATAAAATTGTTTGCAAGGCTGCCCAGTCCATTTATTTCCAGAAAAAAGCGCCTAAGGCAATAGATGTGCGTTTGTTTCCGTCGTTGAAACAATGTCCTTTGTTGATCTGAAAAACCAGATGAGTGAGTTTATCTCCAAATTCAGGATAGTATAAATCATCTTGTGCATGTACTAGAATGCTATCCAGACGTCCTATATCTAAAACGCCGAATCTGCCACCTGATATTTTTATAATCTGGTCGTGAATTTGAACGGCATAATTCACATCAAAGTAAGCCAGCAGTTCCATCAGCGGTCTTTCAAACGTTTAAAAACATCCTGATTTTCTTCTATTCGCTGTGCAATGGAGCGGCTTTTTTCACCCAGAAATCGGTCGAAATCTGCTTGGGTTACCGGTCCGATATAGTCTTTTAACTTTTCATGCAGGGCATCCCTAAAAGCCATATCGCGGCTGGCCATCAAAGTACGCGCCTTTTCTCTAAGCGGTTGATAAAGGCCATTCGTGATTGATTCGAACTGACGAAATGCAGCGATCGCCTCTTCCAAATTCAGCGGGCGTTCCATCTCTTCGGAAAATTTTTGAAGAAAATCGGCAAACCCGTTTTCATAACTGGAGACCAGGTCTAAAACTTCCGAGTAAAGGGTATCTCTTACACTTTCTGAATGATGCAAATTGAGTACTTGCCGGTATCCGGTGGCATTTTCTTTAAAAATACTGACGTAGATAATGTCAGTTAGCCGCGCGTATTTAAATTTACTTTTCTCAACGTACTGGTCGATGGCGTCTGTAAATACTTTTCGATAATATTGTTCCCGAACCGCACTTGGCAAAAACTCCGCTTCCATCTGATTGACATACTTGGTTGTACCTCCTAAACGCGTATTTATCAGGTCAATCACCACGTCTAAAATAAAGGCGCGGAGCTCACGCGCCGGCATAGAATTGGTCAATAGCATACCTAGGTTCAGGACGGATTTAAAAGTAAACACCCCTAAATTCCTGGTTTTAGGGCTAAAACCCAGTTCTTCCAAATCAGCAGTGTTCCCTTTTTTGCGAGCGACATGTATGTCGCCCGCAAATGCTTGCCGGAGCATCTGCAGGTCATAACCACTGAATATGGTATAGCCTGAGTTACTCAACTCCGTCTGGTTTTGTTCAAGCATTCGCTCTATGGTACGTTCCTCTACCTCAAACCATTCGGCCACTTGTGGCTTTGTATAACGGTATTTACCATCATACATCACTCCTCTGAAGCCTACCTGTTCGTACAGTTCCTTCAGGGCAGGATTGTTATTTAAAATATTGGACCTGTCAACGAGCGAATTGGTAAGGTCTTTCATATTATGGAGCGATTTTATGTTGTTCCTTTATTGTCTGCCATATTGGTTGTTATTATAGGCTTCTGATGCACAATGATACTGTATTTAAACGCAAGGGCAAAATTCTGACAAATATCAAAAGCGATGCCGGGTTCAACCGGCATGGTCGCCCGCTCCCCCCCCTTTTTCCAAAAAAACACCCTCCCAGCACCTCCTTGCGTTCATCTCCCGCAAAACCCGTAACTTTACCCCCGCATCAATCTTCGTTATACTGCTTTGAGACACTTCCTGCCACATTTTATCCAGGAAAACTACCGCCACGACGTGCTGCAAGGCCGTTTGCAGGCCTACACCATGTTCGTCGACCTCAGCGGGTTTACCCGGCTGACCGAAACCCTGATGCAAAAAGGGCCCGAAGGCGCGGAAGAATTATCCTACGCGCTCAATCATATTTTTCAACCGACGGTCACCCTGGTGTACCAGCAGGGCGGGTTTATTCCCTATTTTGCCGGTGATAGTTTTACGGCCATTTTTCCCAATAACAGCGGCGGTGCCTCCAATGCCGAAGCGGTGGAAGTAGCCGTCCGGGTCATCCAGACCGCCGAGGCTACCCTACAGCGTTTTGTGCGGGCACAGGAGGAGGAGGATTCGCTGCTGGCCGAACATAATATCGGCATCAAGATCGGTATCTCTGAAGGGAATGTCGAATGGGGCATCGTGGGTGAGCGTCGGAAAGCCTATTATTTCCGGGGCGATCCGATCGAAGGCTGCTCGCAGGCCCAAGTACAGGCCAACAGCCTGGAGATCGTCTGTGACCATTACTTCGCGGCTTTTTTGCACCCGCTCGGGCTGAGTGCCAAAGATCTGGGCAATGGTTTTTTTCGCATCAATCTCGAAGAGTCCAAATTGCCGCCTTTTGAAGCACCCGCTGTAGATGCGCCGCCGCGTCAGGTTTTGCCCGAGCCGGATCATGATATTATGGCGCAATTCCTGCCCAGGGAGGTTTTTACCAATCCGGGTATCGGCGAATTCCGCAATGTGGTGAGCGTTTTTCTCTCGTTTACGGGCGTGGATACGCATACCGCACTTGATCATTTTGCTTCCAAGGTCTTGCAGGAAGTCGAAAATTTTGGCGGTTATCTCAAGGAAATCGACTTCGGTGATAAGGGAGGCGTCATGTTTTGCCTGTTTGGCGCGCCTATTTCTTTTGAAAACAATGTGGAGCGCGCGCTCGAATATGTGGCGGCACTCCAGGAAGAGTTTATTGACCTTGAAACGTTGACCGGTGCCAGATACCGCGTGGGTATTACGGCTGGAACGGCATTTGCCGGGGTGATCGGCAGCAGTGAACGCTGTCAGTACGCCGCCGTGGGTGCCCGGGTCAATCTGGGTGCGCGCCTGATGATGAAAGCCGCCTGGGGAGAAGTGATGGCCGATGAAAACGTGCAGCGCAACCGCAATTTCAAATTCAATTTTCGCGGTGAAGGCCATTACAAAGGGTTCGAACACGGTATTCCAACGTATATATTAATGGGCCGCAGCCTGTCGGGCCGCGCCAGTTTTGCCGGCGATTATTTTGGCCGCGAAACCGAGCAAAAGCAATTGTACGAATTCGCTGCTCCACTGCGCAGCCGGCATTTTGCGGGCGTAGCCTATGTATATGGAGAAGCCGGTATTGGCAAGAGCCGTCTGAGCTATGAACTGCGCCGGCGACTCCGCGACTCGATGGCGGTGAGCTGGTTTACCTGTCAGAGCGATCAGATCCTGCGCAAACCGTTCAATCCGTTCATCTATTTTCTGAAAAATTACTTTGAACAAAGTCCGGAAAATACGCCCGCCCGCAATCGCGAGCTGTTTGAAAGCAATTTTTTAGAACTCCAATTCGACCTCACCGAAAATCGCCACCCCGAAGCCGATGCCGTACGCCGAGAAATCGGCCGGACGCAAAGTGTGCTGGCCGCGATGGTGGGTATCCAGATGCCTGGTACGCTGTGGGAGCAACTCGACGCACGGGGTCGGTATCAGAACGGACTGGCCGCCATGGCGAATCTGTTTGTGGCTGAATCCCTGCTGCAACCTGCTGTAATTGAACTCGAAGATGCACACTGGTACGACGATATGTCGCGCGAGTTCCTGGCGCAATTTATCCGCCGCGCCCAGGGTTACCCGCTTTTGTTCCTGGCTACGAGCCGGTATGAAGACGATGGCGGCCGCGTGTATGTTTTCCGCCAGAATGTGCTGGAAGAAATCAACGTCCCAACCCTGGAAATTGACCTGAATTATCTGCAAGCCGATGATTTGAAAGCAGTCGCGGAAGCGCGTCTGGGCGGACCGTTGCATGCCGATCTGTTGGAATTGTTGCAGCGCATGACGCAGGGAAACCCCTTTTACGTAGAACAAATGGCCGAGTATTTCCGCGAAGCCAATTTGCTGAAAACGACCGATGGCGTACTGCAACTGTACGATCAGAATGTGCAGATCAACGACTCGGTAAAACAGATCATGATGGCGCGGATTGACCGGCTGAGCGGACTGGTCAAAGAAACCGTGAAAGCCGCTGCGGTGATCGGTCGGGAATTCGAATTGCCGGTTTTATCGGCCGTTATGGCACGGCAGGAAGAATTTGCCCTCAAAAACGGCGACCTCGATCTGGTCTTGCGAGAGCAGATCCAGACCGCTGAGAAGTGGCAGGTATGGTATGCCATGAATGAATTGCGCTACATTTTCCGCCACTCGCTGTTGCGGGAGGCCGCCTACGATATGCAGTTGCGCACGCGGCTCCGCGAGTTGCACCAACTTATTGCCGAAGCCATCGAGCAGTTATATCCAAACTCAGAAGAGCGTTTCGTGGATTTGGCATTCCATTACGAGGAGGCCGAAAACGAAGCAAAAACCAATAAATACCTGGAAAAAGCCGCGCGGTACGCCCAGCGCAATTTCCAGAACCGGCAGGCGCTACAATTCTATGATAAACTGATTGCCAACCTGTTAGCGAAGCCGAAGAAAAGTAAAAAACTCATCAAATTCTTGCTGCGCAAGGGAGCCGTCCACGAACTGGTCGGCCAATGGGAGGAAGGCGAGCAGAATTACCGGGCTGCGCTAGAGCGCGCAAAAGTGCTGAACGACTGGTACCTGATCGGCCGCAGCAATCGCCGGCTAGGCCAGTTGCTGATGTTGCGCGGCTTTTACGCCGAAGGCAAAAAACACCTGGATGTTGCCGTGACTTGTTTCGAACTGGCCAGCGATCAGGTCGGTATTGCCAAAACCTATGGTAATCTCGGCACGTTCTTTTTCCGGCAGGGCAGTTATGACGCAGCTAAAAGTTGGTTTGCCAAAGCCATCGAGATCAACCGTTCTATCCATCGCGATATGGAAAATGCCGTGATCGTGGCCAACTTGGGACTTATTTTCATGAACCAGGGCCATTACGACGAGGGGATTCGCTGGCTGGAAGAACAACTGGATGTGGCCGAGCGCGGGGTAGACAAACAGGGGCTGACTACCTTGTACACCAACCTGGGTATTATTTACCTGGAAAAAAATGGACTGGACAGTGCGCTGTTATGCCTGGAAAAAGGGTTGGCGCTGTCTGAGGAATTGGGCAATAAGCTGTACATGACCATTTGCATCGGCAGTATCGGCTCGGTGTGGGAAAAAAAGGGTGATTATGTGAAAGCGATGCAGAACTTTGAACGCGATCTGATCCTGTGCAAGGAATTGGGCGATAAACAAGGCACTGCCATCGCCTGTGGTTTGATCGGCGATTTATTGTCTATCACCGGCGAATTTGACCGGGCCATTGAGTTTCTGGAACAAAATCTGGCCTTGTCCCGCGAGCTCAACTACAAAAAGGGCATTGCCAAGGCACTCAATACGCTGGGCGACACCTGGTTTTATAAAGGCGACCACGCCCGCAGTATCCGTTACTACAACGAGGCGATCGAACACGCCCGCGAGATGGGCAACAAACTGGTGCTGGGGTATTCTCTGATTGAAAAAGGCATCGTCCACGTACAAGCCGGCGAAATGAATGTTGCCCGCCAATTGCTCGAAGAGGGGCGCGATATTGCCCTGGCACTCGGCAATGCGGATCTGACTTTTGGCGCCAATATCCTGCGTGCGCAGGTCATCATGGCCGAAGGCAACCGCGCGGAAGCTTTGCGGCAACTACAGCAACTCCTGGCCCTGGCCCGCAGCGAACGCGAAGAAGCGGCCGTGCATTTTGAGTTGCGCAAAATTGCCGATAACCCGACCGTACACCATTTCCGGGCGCAATCGCTGTACCGGATCTTGTACGACCGCACGCCGCAGTATATTTACAAACTGCGGTTGGCAGAGCTGGAGGCGTAATTACTTTGCAATGAAAATATGGAGTTTCGAGTATTAAATATTTGATAGTCAATTGTTTAGTGACGGGGTGACGTGTTTGCGCCCCGTCACTTCCCTTAACCTTGGCAAAGGTTTGTATGCTTTCCCGTCTTATTGACCTACCTTTGTGCCGCTTTTTCAACAAGTATATTTTCTGAAAATAGCGCTCTAACCATCAC
>JBBRDQ010000201.1:0-9203 GCA_038203695.1 Chitinophagales bacterium | reverse complement strand
TGTCAAATTAACTGGGTTTTTTTCTTTTTTTATTGCTTTTTAAATAAATATTTTTAATATTGGTTAAAAATAATTTTTTGATTGCCAAGGCCTGGGTCGGGGTGACCGCGACTCACCCCGACACTATGATCCACAAACAGCGAACGCTCAACGATTCCATCGGCATCCTGCTACGCTCCTATACCCGCGCCATAAATGTACAGGAAAACAGGACCGGAACGCTGTTCAGAGAAGAGACAAAAGCCAAAGACGGCTGGATAGACCCTTACCTTGCCGTACTGCATCCTGATTACAACAAAGTGATGCACAACTGGGAATTGTACGGATTCACCTGTTTTCAATATATCCACCACAATCCTGTCAAAGCGAAACTGGTAACACAGCCGGAAGACTGGCCATTTTCTTCCGCCCGCGATTTCGCATGCCAACCAAATGGCAGCCTTTGCAACCGGGAATTAGCAAAAGAAATGTTGTTTTTATCCTAAGGATTGGGGTGGACTGGTTCCGCTAAATACAGAAACTCTCCCTACCTTCGCTCCCCTATGACATTCGAAGAAATCCTGCGCGATATCCACGCCAAACGCTTCGCGCCCGTGTACTTTTTGCACGGCGAAGAACCGTATTTTATTGACTGCATCGCCGATGAAATAGAAGCACGCGCCCTGCCGGAAGCCGAAAAAGGCTTTAACCAGACGATTTTGTACGGCAAAGAGGTAGATCACCTTACGCTGCTCGACTCGCTGCGCCGCTACCCGATGATGAGCGAACGCCAGGTCGTGATTCTGCGCGAAGCCCAGGAGATGAAAGGATTGACCGAACTGACGGCCTACTTGGAAAATCCGATGTTGAGTACGGTGTTTGTGGTGTGCCACAAGCATAAAAAACTGGACCTGCGCACCAAATTCGGCAAGGCATTGCAGGGCAAAAACATCGTCGTGCTGGAAAGTAAAAAACTGTACGACAACCAGGTGCCCGACTGGATTATCGGCCATTGCAAGGCGCGGAAATTGGGCATAGAGATCAACGCGGCGGCCTTGCTCGGCGAATATTTAGGCTCCGATCTGGCGCGTATCTCCAATGAAATCGACAAATTAGTGCTCAATCTGCCCGCCAATACGACCGTCACTACCGCCCATGTGCAGGAGTTTATCGGCATCAGCAAGGAATACAATGTGTTTGAGTTGCAGAAGGCTTTCGCCACCAGCGACCGGATGCGCATCGCCCGGATCCAGCAGTATTTTGGCGCAAACATTCGCAAAAACCCGCTGATTGTTACCATTTCCAGCCTGTTTACATATTTCTCCAAGGTGTATATGCTACATTCGCTGAAAGGGAATTCAGACGCGGAGATGGTCAAAGCGCTCGATCTGCGGTCGGACTGGTTTTTAAAGGAGTACAAGATCGCGGTGAATAATTACTCGCCCGCGCAGACCACGCAAATTATTACGTTGTTAAAGGAATACGACCTGCGCTCCAAAGGCGTTGATACCGACACGACCAATACTGGTGAAGAAGAACTGATGAAAGAGTTGTTTTGGAAGCTGCTGCAATAAAGATAAATGCCCGCTAACCTGTTTACATTTTCACTTTTATACTGAGACATGCGCCCGTACCGCCTGGTTTTTTTCCTGCTTTTTGGCATCGCTTCCTCCCCTACCCTCTCCGCCCAAACCGTCCGCCTGAATAAATACTGGGTCGAATTTACCGATAAAAAAGACTCGCCTTACTGTACCTGCCGCCCGACGGAAATCCTGTCGCCCCGCGCACTGGCCCGGCGTACCAAAGCGGGTATCGCCGTGGTTGACAACGACCTGCCAGTCAATCCCGATTATGTCAACGGACTGAAAATCAACGGTGTACAAATTCACCATACTTCGCGCTGGCTCAATGCAGCCACGGTGATTGCTGATTCTGCCGGTGCTGCATCGCTGGTCAGTTTGCCTTTTGTCAAAAAAGTACAGTACGTCGGCCGGCATATCAAGTACCGCAATCAACCCAATCTGCCCACTCGGCCGCGACCTTCCGGCGTAAAATATCCTCAACCCGACAGCAAAGATCCGACCTGGGGATATGCGACCTTGCAAAATAGTTTGCTGGGTATTCCGACGCTGCAAATGGCCGGTTACAAAGGCCAGGGTATCTGGATCGGGGTGATGGACGGCGGTTTTTTCAATGCGGACATTATGCCGTTTTTCGACAGTGTGGCCTTGCAAGGCCGCCTGCGCCAGGGCTGGGATTTTGTGGAACACGACAGCACGGTCTACGAAGATGCCCCGCACGGCACGGCGGTGCTCTCGACGATGGCGGCGAATTTGCCCGGTTATATGGTCGGCACGGCCCCCGGCGCCACCTACTTGTTAATTAAAACCGAAGATATCGGCGGCGAATTTCCCGTGGAAGAAGCAAACTGGATCGCCGGCGCGGAATGGGCCGACAGTATCGGGGTGGATGTGATCAACGCCTCGCTCGGTTACAATACCTTCAACGATACCACGCTGAACCATACCTACGCCGACCTCGACGGGCACAGCAGCATCGCGGCGCGCGGCGCGACCATTGCGGCGCAAAAAGGCATGATTATCTGTAATGCTGCCGGCAATTCTGGCAGCGAACGCTGGCGCTATCTGGGGGTTCCGGCCGATGCGCCCGGCATTATTGCCGTAGGCGCGGTCGATCTGAATCTGAAACACGCTAAATTCAGTTCGTACGGCCCGACCGCCGACGGTCGTATCAAACCCGATCTCTGCGCGCCTGGCGACCGTATGATTGTGGCAGGCAACGCCGGCTCCAACCTGAGCACGTCCAGCGGCACCTCGCTGGCTTCTCCCATGATGGCCGGTTCGATGGCTACTTTATGGAGCGCTTATCCGGACAAAACCGCCAAGGAAATCCTGGCCGCGGTGTTTCAGGCCGCCGACCAGACGCTTACACCCGATAACGAACGCGGTTATGGCGTCCCCGATTTTACGGAAGCCTGGATTGATCTGGGCGATTTACCCGACGCCAGAGACCTGTCAAACGGCTACGATGCGAAAAAAAGCACACTGTCCATTGCGTTGCCGGTGGTAGATGTAGCCACTAATGGTTTAATTGAATTGCGCAACAGCGTAGGTCAACTCATTGCGTCCGGTGGCTCCATCCAAAGCAAAAAGAAAAAAAAGATATTGATTTTCAGTAAGTTAGACAATTTAAAGCCAGGCGTGTACGTCGCCCTGGTGCAAACAAAAACCGGCTTGATCCGCATTCCCGGAAAAGTAAAATAGACGCAGCGAAAGGCGTGCGGTGAAAAAAGTGGATAATTTGTACCTTTATTCCAGCACCATTCCTACACACTTTAAACCCTGCATTTTACTGCTAATGGAAACACCACAACCTGAAGCCTTCGACTGGGCTGATACAGTCGCTTCCCTCGTTCCGGAATGGCACCCATGCCGGGGCAAAGAAATCAGCGTCGCCCTCATCGACACCGGTGTAAACTTTGACGTGCCGTCACTCGGACACCTCAATATCCGGGGCCACAAGTTTTTTACCGGTGGATTCGGCTTTAATCCATTCGATAAAAAAGGAACGGATGACGTCAAGGATTCTTTTGCGAGCGGTGGTCATGGCACCCATTACGCCGGACTTTTAGCGGGCGAGTCCAATCCAACCAAGCGCGGCGTTTTGTCCGGCATGATCAATGCCTGCGACCTTTTTATTGTCAAGGCCAAAGAATCCAACAGTGAAGTTACCCGGATCCGGCACTTGCTGGACGCGTTCGAACTCTGTGTCGAACTGGGCGTGGAAATCGCGATTGTACCGCTCAAAGTACGGGTGAGCAGCAAACGCGACGAAGGCATCAACGAGGCGGAAATTGACCGCGTCATGAAAAGAGTGGTCGCCGCCAACCTGCATATTTTCACGGTCATTCAAAACCTGACCACTGGGGAGGACTGGACGGACATTGTGGACAAAAACTTTCCTTCCGAACGCCCGGAAGTCATCAATGTCGCCGTACTGCCACAAGCGGATCTGGAAGAGGTTCGCCCGGCGATTGAATCGCAGCACATCGACTTTTTACTCGGCGGTTTTAATGGCTGGGTGTACGATACCAGCAGCCATTTGATCCCGTTGCGCTTTACGAATAGCGGCGCAGCGGCGATTATGGGCGGTATCGCTGCTTTGTGTCTGGGTAGTTTGCGCCAACAGGAATTGCCGCATAAAATAGACCGGAAAGATTTGTTAGACCGCCTGCGCACTTGCTCCCAACCGTTGGAGAATGCCACCGGAAATGATCCGCAACCTATCATTTTTCATAATTTTCCCAAGCCATGAGACACTTCTTCCTGCCCTTATTAATACTCCTGTGCCAGGTCATAAAACCCGCGCAAATATCCGCGCAATTCACGTTGCACGATGCCATTGTGATGCGCCCTTATTTTAAGTTGAACGACAATGGCAAAGCGGAATTCCAGGAAAGCGCCGCTTACTCGCCCGCCCAACCCGGCGAAATCCGCAGTGAAGTCGCCGAGGTATTCGAACATTATACCAAAGGAAAAATTACCCAGAATTCGGTCGAGAATGCCTTTGACAACGGCAATCCTTTTATCAGCGTGCGCTTTTTTGCCCAGACCAGTTTTGCCAGCCCGGATCGGTTATCAATCGCACAGAACGGCGCAGCACCCGGCGGCTTTTCGGTGACGAGTCTGGTAGATGGATTAGCCCGTTTTTTAGCCAAACGCACCAAAGACGAACTGTCGTTGGCCTTTTTTGCCGATTTCAAAAAAGCCATCTCCCAAGAACCGGCCCTGCGCGAATTGTTCCCGAATACCGAATCGCTGCTACAGATGGTCGATACCGATATCTACGATCTGCAGTTGTATGTCGCCAGTCTGCGCGACGCGTTTATCCTGGATTTACACCTGCTCTCGGGCAACCTGGAGCTGTACTTGCGCCACCATAAAACCTCGGTTTTTACGCCGGCCAAACAAATTATCGCCATTGATTTTTTCCACCTGGCCCAAATGATCGTCGACGGCAAACCGCCCATTGAGATGATCCGGGAAACATCCGGACCCGGCTCGGAAATATTTGACAACCGCGACACCGAAGGGCTGCAGGATATCGCTACCGGACTGCAACTATTGCGGCTGCTTTCCGAATCACTGATCGATCCAGATTCGATGAAATGGTACAAAGGAGCCAATATTCGGGCGCTCACGAGCGATCCGCTCACGTTGAAAATCTATTTCGGTTTTTTATGGCACAAAGCCAATGAATCGACTTTTAAGTTTTCCACCGGCGATCCCTTGAGCCTCGTCGTTGGTAAAGCCGCCAGCGATATCTCGATCGCCGCCAACTGGCGGCAAACCCTGCGGGATTTTGGCAACAACGCCGACAACATCGAGCGCACTTCCGCAGGCCACGAGGACGCATCCGAAAACCCGCGCGTACACCAAGATTTTACCCAGTACGCCGACAGTTACCTGAAAATAGTTGGTTCGATCAATAACTTCAGTGCGGTTATCCTGAAAACGGATGCCCCAATCATCGATCCCAAATATCTGCAACTCATCCAGAATCTCAATTCGCTGCAATTCAACCTGCGCCGCGAACACTACAGTGCAGCCGTCGGCAATACTTTGTATGCGCTGAATGCACTGTTGGGCGACGAATTTCAGGGCAAAGAACAATTCCTGAAATACGGCAGTTTCATCGCCGCCATCGCCGAAGCCGAAAGTCCGCAAGAAGTGCAAAATGCCATCGAGTTGTTTGCATTGCCAGCCGGGAGCGCCAAAGCCAAAAAAGCAAAAGGCCGTTTCACCATTGCGCTGAATGCCTACACCGGTTTTGGCGGCGGAGCGGAATACCTGCGCGACGAAGCGCGTCCGGAAGCCGTCGCCTCCATTATCACCGCGCCGGTGGGCGTTAGTTTCAACCGCGGTTTGGGCAAAAAAAGTGGTAGTATCGGCCTGTTTGTGCCTTTACTCGATGTGGGCGCCGTCACTGCCTATCGTTTCAATGACCGCAATGCCGAAGACCTGCCCGAGTTAAAATGGGGTAATATTGTCGCGCCCGGCCTGTATCTGACCTACGATACACCCGGCAAGTGGCCGGTGGCCTTCGGCTTCGGTGCACAGCGTGGGCCAGGTCTGCGCAAAGTGCGGGACGACGGATCGCTGAACATCAGTTCCGTCCCAGCCTGGCGGCTCGGCGGTTTTCTCACCATCGACATTCCCATCAATTATTTGCACATGAGCGGAAAGTGATAGTTAATTAAAAATTACGAATTACGAATTACGAATTTTTCACTCCCTGAGAACCCAGGCACAGGGCGAAAAATTCGTAATTCGTAATTCGTAATTTCTAATTAACTCATTAACCTTTTTCTCAACTCTGACATACAGCCAGGCAGGGTTTCTATAAAAACGGATAATTGTGTTAACGGATAATCGAGCATTTTACGAAGCGCTGGGCAGGGCGGAAACACCATCTATAAAATTACTGGCCGAGAAGATCGGATACAATGTCAGGCAAACTGCTTTACAGGCCCGTCTCTCGCCGGAAGATGCGGAAGAATTGCTCAACGATGCGGTAGTGATCACCATTGCCAATATCAGGAACGGCAAATTCCAGTTCACGGAATTTAGCCCGGTGACCTATGCGAAGGGGGTGGTGCGAAAACTCATTGCCAATCGGCTGCGGTCGGTAAAACCCGAGTCCGAAGCAATCGGCGACCTTCATTTGCCTTCCGACTTGGATGCGGATATTTATTTGCAAGACCGGGAGCGACAGGCGATCGTCGGCAAGTTGCTCAACCAGATGGGGGAAAGTTGTCGGGTATTGATCCACATGAAATATTTCAACCAGTTGAAGGATGAAGAAATCATTCATCAGGGGTTGACAATTTATACGTCTGTCGGTTCGCTGAAAAGTAAACGCAGTCAGTGCCTGAAAAAACTGGCCGAAATAGCCAGGCAGGCCGGAATTAATGAAGTTTTTTAGGTTGATGCCAGCGCAGTACGCATTGAAAAACCGGTACTGACGGGCGATTGGCCATACCAAATCAAACATTTATAATCAGCGGATATGAAGTATTTTGATATTGATGCCTATCTCGATGGGGCATTGACCGGCGAAGCCTTAGCCGCCTTCGAAACGGAGCTGCGCGGCAATCCCGACTTTGCGCAGGAGGTGGCTGCGTTCAAGCAACTGACTGCAGATATTGAAATGCAAACCCTGCGCGAGCATGTGACCACTGTGTTGAAAGAGACCAACCCGCTGGGTAAAAAACCAAACCTCTGGTGCCACATTGTCATGGTGGGGGGAGTAATTGCCGGTATACTGATCACCTATCTGGTTTACATCCACGCTCGATCCGCCGTAGTTCCGCCGATGCCCCCTACCGACAATCGACCGCTTGACACCTTGAGTTATATTACACCACAAATTACTGACAATCAATCGTATACTATTACCGAGAAACAAACAAACCCATCCTTAAAAGTAACACCTGTTATAAAAAACGCTCCTGTCCAGATAGATCCTAAACCGGCCAAACTGCCAACGCCGGTTTATTCGTCGCCCAACATCACCGGCAAAAAACTCAACCTGAATAAGAATTTACAGATGTTGCTGGATAAAATTTGGCATGCCCAATTCCCGCCTTATTGTGTTATGCTGGATAGTTCGCGTTTCGCGCTGGTAGCGCACCAATTGATCAACCGGGATTTCACCGTGGCGCTGGAAAGTCTGGAAATGGAAGCAAGAAATACACCACAAAATGATACGCTGCATTTCTTGAAAGGCTATTGCCTGCTGGAAATGGGTGAAGGAACCGGTGCATTGCATTTCTTTGAACATCTGGAAGACCGACAGCCCAACTGGGAAATGCAACTGGAATGGTATCGCGCACTGAGTGTGCTGATCGAGGGAGACGCCGAAAAAACAGTTCCTAAATTCAAGAAAATCGCTTTTGCGAACGGCCATCGCTATCAAAAACCAAGCCTGGAAATTTTGAAATTATTAAAATGACCCACGACGTCCCGTCAAATTAGAACAGCTTCGAAAAGCACGTTAAATAACCGTGTATACATTGACCTTTTTATACCCTATACATAAGGGCAGTTAACAGGAACAAACGCTTGTCGACGGCACAAAAAGCCAGTCGCAAGTACCCCTCCTGAAAACGTATAAAAAGCAATCAAATGAACAAATCTGTACTGCCCTTCCTGCTGGCATCTCTATTCCTATGCCTGAAATTAGCCGCTGCTCCGATTCCGATTCCCTTCCAACTTGCCGGCAATATGATTGTGATCCAGGCCTCCGTCAACGGCACCAGCGGAAATTTTATCCTCGACACCGGTTCGCCCAACGTAATCCTCAACAGTACCTATTTTAAAGGTTTTGCCGATACGTACAGCGATCCGGAAGTAACTGATATTCATGGCGCAGTCAGCACCGTCCTGAGCTACGACATCGATCAATTACTCCTTACAGGCACGGAATTGCCACAGCAGCGCGCCCTGGTGCTCGATCTAAAACAACTGGAAAAAGCGCGTAATATGCCGATTCTGGGCATTATCGGTTACTCAGCGATCAGTTCTTTCGAGATCATGTTCGATTTCGAACATAAGCAATTGTTCCTGTCCCCGCTCCGGAAGAACGGAACCTACCTCGATGATACCACCGCTACCCTGCTACCTTCGGATACGTTTGACCTGAAAATGTGCGGACATATTCCTTCCGTGCTGGTGCACCTAAAAGGCAAAACCCTGCGCCTCGGTATCGACTCCGGCTCAGAAATAAATATCCTGGACGCGACCACCTTAAAAAAACAAAAACTGACCATCCTGGCCACCGATTCCCTGCTGCTGCGGTCTATCTCCAGTCAGCAACTCGTCGTGCCCGTCGGTTCTACCAGCGGATTGAGCATCAACAACTGGGAGCCCAATAAAATGCGGGTCATTGTGGTCGACCTGAAATACATCCGCGCCCAGATATCACCCGACCTGGATGGGCTGCTGGGTACGCCTTTCCTGCAAAAGGAAAAAATAGCGATTAATTACAAACGCAAGAAACTGTATTTGTGGCGGGAGAAGTGATACGAATTACGAATTACGAATTACGAATTACGAATTACGAATTACGAATTACGAATTACGAATTACGAATTACGAATTACGAATTACGAATTACGAATTACGAATTACGAATTACGAATT
>JBBRDQ010000200.1:0-9234 GCA_038203695.1 Chitinophagales bacterium | reverse complement strand
GTACCGGAATAACGGGCGCGCAGCGTGACCGGAAGGATCGCACAGGAATCGGCAATCACTGGGGTTTCCAACCTGAAGTCGGTAAATCCTGTGGTTACTTTGAACGTATAGGTTTGCGTACCGCAAGCATTGCTGACCTGCACGGTATACAAACCGGCTGTAGTCACCTGAATCTTCGCGGTCATTTCACCCGTGCTCCATTGATAACTGATCCATTGGCTGGGTGGAGAAAGCATCGTGCCGGCGGCACCACAAAATGCTGCATTGAGTGTATCCGAAGTGGGTGGAATGGCAAAAATATAATCGGCGAAATTGGGCAGCGAAGTAAAGAGCGCCAGCGAGTTTGTCGGATCGGTATCAAACAGAAATAAACTGCGCTGGACTTCCGGTGCCACCGCATCGGGGCAGCGAATAACGCCGATCGACTGCTTCAACTCAATCACGCCGTCTTCGTTTTGCTCGTTGAAATAAATGTTCCCGTCGGACCCAAGTTGCATTAAACCATTGAATGAGAAGGAAGTAGGCGGTGTAATCTCCTGCATGGAAGCCAGGATATCGGGCGCTTGCAAATCATAGCGCACGATAATGCCCTCCACCGATGCATCGGTTTTGAAGCCATAGAGATACCGACTAGCCGGTGAAAACGTAAAGGTATAGCTGCTCAACGGCAGCAATGTGTGCAATGTAATTGCGCCGGTAGTCGCATTAAAATCGTACAATTCGCCATCCGCAAAAAGGTATTTTCCATCGGGCGAGGCTTTAATGACAGAGACTTTGTCGTTTTGGGCACGCGGGTATTTGACCGGCGCGCCAATCCCTGCTGCGGTCACTGGCAATACGACAAAATCGTATTGATTGCTATCGACCGTCACGACCCAAAAATCGGTTCCATTGGCCTGGGGCAAGGCGGTAAGGCATTCCGAAGCCGGTTTATACACCGGCACGTTGGCCTGCGTTACAGTACCAAGCCCACCGTTGAGTGCCATGTCGATCAGAAAATAGGATAGTCCGCGGTTGGTGGCGATCGGCAAGTTGGCATTGTGATCCATCGTAAACAGGTAATACTGCGCAGCACTGCCCGGTTTAGGTACCACAATGGCGCTTTGCGGCGAACTGTAACCACCGCCTTTATCCTGTCCCATGTTGTAAATGACTTGCTGATTGCGCCCCCAGATAATACCATCGCGCAAGCCGTACGCGGCGGGGAAATTGTCGCCGCCGCCATTTGAATAAAACAACACGTGCCCATCGGCATCGCAGTAAATTGTACAGCCTTCGTACGAATCTACATTTATGCCGGTAAGCGGGACGGGTGCGCCGGCATTGAAATTGAGGCCGGCACCGTACCCGAAGTACCAAATACTACCATGTTCAGAAATTTGAGCGAATGCGCCGGGCAAACAGCAAAAGAGGGCCCAAAACAGGCCGGTAAAAAAGCGGGAAGAGATTATGGACATTAAATCGACTTTTGACAGTATAAAAGGATGCAGAACGTAGGGAATCGACCCCGTATTTTTCTTGGTTGCTGTATGTTGATTTTTTGCTTGTCACTTTGTCAAAAACAAACAAAGAGATATGAGAAATATTAATTGCGGATATCGGTACCCCAGGCCAGTTTTTGCCGCAGTGTATTCAGGAAAGTGACGTCCTGCAATTGTACCAGTTTGACTTTGAAATCATTTTTCCGAACGGCCAACTGATGGTGCGCACCGATCAGTTCGAAACGGGAGTCGAGGGTACAGATGAAATTTTCCCCACGCCCTTCTATTTCAAAGGAAATGACCGCATCATCGGACAGTACGATGGGGCGTACATTCAGGTTGTGCGGTGCGACGGGTGTAATGACAAAATTGGAAGAATCCGGAAAAATCAGCGGGCCGCCGCAACTCAGGGAATACCCGGTACTGCCGGTCGGCGTAGCGATAATGATCCCGTCGGCCCAGTAAGAGTTCAAATAATCGCCATTTAAAAAGGTATGAATGGTAATCATCGACGATGTATCGCGCTTGAGCAGCGTACAATCGTTCAAGGCAAAAGGCATATCGCCAAAAATAGCCGGGCTGCTTTCCAGGTACAGCGTAGACCGTTCCTCAATGCGGTATTGCCCCATACAGAGTTTGTGTATCGCATCGGCAATATGTATTTTTTCAATACTCGCCAGAAAGCCCATGCGACCGAGGTTGATGCCCAGAATCGGCACATCGGCATCGCGCACCAGTGTAATTGCGTTGAGCATCGTGCCATCCCCACCCATAACGATCACAAAATCAATGCGATGCACTCGAAAGTCCAGATAGTCGTCGAAAGGGGCGTACGGGCCGGCAAAGTTGACCTTTTCTTCAATATCCCGTAAGTATGGCGTATAGATATAGGGGTTCAGCCCCTCGGCATGCAGTGCATCCATCAGCGCCTGAATGAAGGGCAGGTCTTTATCTTTGTATTGTTTGCCGTAAACGACGACTTGCATAAGCGTTTTTTTTCAAAATATGCCGCAAGGTAACCAGTTGGATTTGTGTTTGGATATAAATGAAAGATGAATAATGTACTACCTTCGCGGCACAACTCGCCCTTCAGGGCTTCCGCAAAGTGCAACGGCTACAACGTCCGCTGCTATAGCGTGGCCGGGTGAATTTCCCTTCACTGCATTTTTAGTCGACTTTGAGTAAATTTCAAGATAAATTTCCGGACAAATTCCTGGAGAAAAAGGCTCTTGTCCAGACCACCTGGCAGCGCATCACAGCGCCGATACGCCGTGTTTTTGCCCCCATTACAGCACCAATAGCGGCTTTTACTGCGCCACTCCGCCACCGCTGGACGGCCTTCCGGCAGCGCCATCCGATCGCCAGTGGAATCCTGGGTTGGACTGGATGGGTCATTAAATGGGGGTTTTTTGCCGGTTTATTGCTGGTTTTCAGCGTTTGGATCGGTGTATTTGGCCGCTTGCCCAATAACGAAGAATTGCGCACCATTGAGACAGCCAATTCGACCGAGATCTACACGGCCGACAGCGTACTAATCGGTAAGTATTTTATTGAAAACCGTACCGCCATTGGACTGGACAAAATTTCACCCTATATCGTAACGGCGATCCTCGCAACGGAAGATAAGCGTTTTTTCGAGCACAGCGGCATCGATTTTATGTCGTGGCTGCGGGTATTTAAAGGTATTTCAACCGGGCAAAAAACCCTGGGCGGCGGCTCCACCCTGAGCCAGCAACTGGCCAAAAACCTATATCCCCGCAAAAATTACCATATTCCTGGCATCAGTCTGCTGATCAATAAAATCAAGGAAAATATCATTTCCATCCGCCTGGAAGAAATTTACAACAAAGAAGACCTGCTGAATCTGTACTTGAATACGGTGCCTTTCGGCGGGCAACGCTACGGGGTAAACGTAGCCGCCAGGTACTTTTTTAACAAAAAGGCCAAGGAACTTTCGCCTGACCAATCTGCCATGCTGATCGGAATGCTGAAAGCCACGACGGCTTACGACCCGACTCGCAACCCGGAAGAGGCCAAAAAACAACGCGACCTTGTCTTGCTGCGCATGGCGCAAAACAGCGGCAGCATCAACCTGGATGCCGACGATCCACAACTGGCAATGGTGCGTAAAATGATTGAAAATGGTCAGGTTACGCAAAAGGATTACCAAGAGCTGAGTAAAAAACCGGTTGGTGCCAAACGGTATGACAATGATGGCAACAACGACGGGTCCGGCACTTATTTCCGTGAATACCTGCGGACCGAAGTGATGCCTAAACTGCTTAAAAATTACACGAAAGAGGATGGCAGCACGTATAACCTCTATACCGACGGTCTGAAAATATACACAACGCTGCACAGCAAAATGCAGCAGTTTGCGGAAGAAGCCGTGCAAAAACACATGCAGGAGCTGCAAAGACAATTCAACCAGCACTGGAAAAATTATAAAAAGGACAAGCCCTGGGGCGACGATAAATGGATCGATCAGCAAGTGCGGCGCAGTCCGCGCTGGGATGCCCTGAAAGATGCCGGCATGAATGACGCAGACGTCGTCGCCAATTTTGAGAAACCAGCGAAAATGGCGATCTTTTCCTGGAAAAATGGCGGCGTTGAAACGGATACCATCATGGCCCCGATTGACAGTGTGCGTTACTATTTTTGTATGCTCAACTGTGGTTTTATGGCCATGGATCACCGCAACGGCTACATCAGGGCATGGGTAGGCGGCACCAATTTTCGCTATTTTAAGTACGATCACATTCTGAGTGAACGACAGGTAGGCTCTACGTTCAAGCCGATTGTGTATGCCGCCGCTTTACAGGACAGCATCAAACCGTGCCAGTATTTCCCCAATCAAATTAAAAAAATCATTGATTGGGAACCGCACAATGCCGACGAACATTATGGGGGCTGGTACTCGATGTCGGGCGGTTTGATGAAATCCGTCAATGTAATTGCGGCGCAACTCATTGAAAAAGTGGGCATTCAAAAAACCATTGACCTAGCCGCTAAGATGGGCGTGACGTCCAAACTTCCGCGGGAATACGGCATCAGTCTCGGCGCAGCAGATATCGCCCTTTACGATATGATTAAAGTGTACGGAACGATCGCCAATGCCGGAAGACGCCCCGAACCGGTTACGGTATTAACCGTGATCGACCGCAATGGGGCGGTTATTTACGATTATAAAAAAGAGTTGGCTGAAAATCCGGATCTCGGCCCACACGTGCAGGCGCTTACGCCCAATCAGGCGGCTACAATGACCGCGATGATGGAGAATGTAATTAACAGTGGCACGGGCCGCCGGCTCCGTCGCTATGTTAGTTACGACACCGATTTTGCCGGCAAAACCGGCACGACGCAAAATCAATCCGACGGCTGGTTTATCTGTTTCAATCCACAACTGGTCACTGGTGCTTGGGTGGGTGCACCCAGTCCGGCCGTGCGGTTCCGCTCGATGGATTTAGGACAAGGCTCGGCCATGGCGCTACCGATTGTCGGTAATTTCTGGAATAAAATTGCCAATGACCGCAAGATGCAGCGTTTGCTGCTCGAAAAATTCCCTGACCTAAAGCCGGAAGTCCAGGCATTGCTGGGCTGTTATCCCTGGATTGGTATACAGCCCGATTCGTTCAATTTATTGATGCAGGATACGATGTTCCGCGATTCGATGCGCAGTGTCGGCAAGAATAAAATACTGGAAACACCCGGCGGCGAAGGGGATGGTGAAACGCCCGTAAAACCGGAAAAAGGCAACGACGCGGACAAGCCTAAAGAAGAGAAAAGCAATATTTTCAAGAAAATATTTGGGAAAAAATCGGACGATGAACCAAAGAAACCAAAACAGTAAAACACACAATCAAAGCCTGTAGGATCGCTATAACCATCAGCTATGACCGACAAACGCGTTTTCGATTATCTCTACGAACAACTCCAAAACAACCCACTGGACCGCGCCTTTGGCCATAAGGTAGCGGCAAAGTGGCAGTATCTTTCAACGCGTGAAACGGTAGATCTGGTGAATCGGGCCAGCATTGGTCTGTTACAAATGGGATTGAGACCCGGCGATAAAGTGGCCACAATCGTCTACAAAACCCAATGGGAATGGGTGGTGCTCGACTTCGCCCTCGCCCAGATCGGCGTGCTCAACGTGCCCATGTACCCGACGATCAGTTCCCGGGAGTACGCTTACATTCTCAATGAGTCGGAAGCGCAATACTGCATTGTAGGGGAAGGCGATTTATACAATAAGGTGGATGAGATCAAAGCCCAGACCCCCTCGTTGCGCGAAATCATTACCTTGTTCGACCACCCGACTGCCAGGCACTGGAACGTACTGCTAGCACCCGTTCAGAGTGATCAGAGCGAGGTGGAACGCATTAAAGCCACGATCCGTCCCGACGATACAGCCACGCTGATCTACACTTCCGGCACGACGGGCAATCCGAAGGGCGTGATGCTTACGCACCGTAATATTGCCTTTAATGTGGAGGCTGCCCGGCAGATATTCCCCATTCTCCCCGGCGAATCGGGGTTGAGTTTCCTTCCGGTAAGTCACGTTTTTGAACGGGTAGCCGTGTATGCCTATACGGCATTGGGGGTGACTTTAAGTTTTACTACTCCCGATAACTTGGGTGGCGAAGACGGGGATTTAAAAGCCATTCAACCGCATATTTTCACGACCGTACCGCGCTTGCTGGAAAAGGTGTACGAACGCATTTACAATAAAGGGCTCGAATTAAAAGGCATTAAACGTGCGCTCTTTTTCTGGGCTTTGGGTCTGACGGAAGATTGGGAGTTTGACAAACCATATACTGGCTTGCAGGCCTTCAAGTGGCGCATCGCCCATAAACTGATCTTCTCAAAATGGCGGGAAGCGCTGGGTGGCCGCGTAAAAGGAATCATTACCGGTGCCAGTGCCTGTCCGGTGCGCATCATGCGCACGTTCAATGCAGCCGGTGTGCCGGTACGGGAAGGATATGGAATGACCGAGGCTGCACCCGCCGTAACATTCAGCCGTTTTACACCGCATGGCGCACAATTGGGCACGGTCGGCTTGTTGCTGGACAACCTGGAAGTTCGCATTGAGGAAAGTCCGGACTACCAGCCAGGGGAAGGCGAAATCTTTGTCAAAAGTGACGGTGTAATGGAAGGCTATTACAAACAGCCCGATAAAACCGCCGAAGTAATCCGTTACTTCGGCACGGAACGCTGGCTGGCGACGGGTGATGTCGGTACCTTGGTCACTGGTTCGGTTGGACAAAAATTCCTGAAAATAACCGACCGGAAAAAAGAACTGCTCAAAACGAGTGGCGGCAAATATGTAGCCCCGGCTCCGATCGAGTCCATGTTTAAAGAACATCGCTTGGTGGAACAAGTCATGGTAGTGGGTGAAAATCTGAAATTCGTCTCTGCGCTGATTATTCCCGCCGTTGAAGGTTTGCGCGACTGGAGCCAGCGCAATGGCATTACCTGGACAAATTTGCAAGAAATGATCCAGCATCCACGGATCCAGCAACGGTATCAAATGTTAGTCGACCGCGTTAATCCGCATTTTGGTCATGCCGAGCAAATTAAAAAATTCATGCTGTTGTCTACTTCCTGGGATGCGGTAAAAACCGATGGGACGGAGTCTGAACTGACCCCTACAATGAAACTGAAACGCCGGGTAATTATGCAGAAATACCACGATCAAATCGAAGAAATGTACGAATAACGTACCGTACTGGCTCCCTTAGGTGCCAATTTTATGATACGGCACCTAATAAAGGAGCCGGTATAAGAAGGGGTTGACTGCTCGCGCAGCCAACCCCTTTTAATTTATCCTACATACAGGTTACTGTTTCACAAAACTTGCCTCTGCAGCGCCGCTGGCAGTTTGCATCGACAAACGGTACACGCCGACTGGCAAGGCAGAAATATCCAGTTGGAAACTACCGCCATCGGCAATCGATTTGGTCTGCACCATGCGACCATCAGCCTGGTAAATTTTCACCAGCGCCTCGCCTACACTTGTCACACCGGCAAATTGCGCAATGACGTTGATGTAGTTACCGGCCGGATTTGGAGAAACGAGCAGGTTGGAATTGCCATTGCCAAATTCGGGCACAGATACCGTACATTCAATTTTGCCGAGATTTACCGCGTCATGACAATCGGGGTGCAAGTGATCTTTTACGATAAATTCGTACATCGTAGTGGCATCACCTTGGAATGGTCCAAGTACAATTGGTTGTGCATGGTTGTACGGGAAATTGCCATAGTTATTACCATTGCCGGTAATATCGAAGCCGCTTACACCCCCATTGACATGGTTGAAAGTAAGTACCGCGAAGAATTGACCACACAGGCACGGCGTATGCAATACCTGTAGATCCCAGATTGCACAAGGATCAAGCAGGCAATCCGGTACCGCAAACTCTCTCACTTTACAGCACTGTGCAACCCCGTTTGGCGATACGATGCACACTTTAATAACATCATTGACACCGCCATTCCACGGGAAGTTCGGAAGCAAAAGTGGCAGTTGTGAGGTATTGAAAGTACCCAGCATTTGATTGTTAGCAAATACCACAAATTGTGAAGACGAAGGATTAGCGACCTGAAAATTCAGGAATACCTGGTACGTGCTATCGCCGGCACAAGTGCCGGTTTGGATACTCATTTCGATGATCTCACAGGCATTATTGAACAGGCAGGCTGGCACGGCGTATTCTTTCTCGCGGCAGCAGGTGCTCACTGCACCCGGTATAACGAGACATACTCTGATCACATCGTTATTACCGCCATTCCAGTGAAGGTCGTGCAACGTAAGTGGTAACTGACTGAGGTTGTAAAGGCCCGCCAACGGCTGACCGTTTACCCACACCTGAAACTGACTCGCTGTCGGATTGCTGACGTGGAAATTAAGCACTACATTATAGGTGCTGTCGCCGGTGCAGTCGCCCGTAACGACACTCATGTCAAAAATTTCACACACATTATTCAGTAGACAGGTCGGCACCGCGTATTCTTTCTCGCGGCAGCAGGGGCTGGTACCGGCCTGTGTAAGCAGACATACTTTGATCACGTCATTGTTACCGCCATTCCAGTGGATGCTTTGCAGCGTAAGCGGCAACTGACCCAGATTGTAGGTGCCTGCCAATTGCTGGCCGTTTACCCATACTTTAAACTGACTGGACGTCGGGTTGCTGACCTGGAAATTAATAACCACATTGTACGTACTGTCGCCCGTGCAATCGCCGGTTTGTACTGTCAGGTTGTTGATTTCACACACGGTGTTATTCAGCAGACAGGTCGGCACCGCGTATTCTTTCTCGCGGCAGCAGGGGCTGGTACTGGCCTGTGTAATCAGGCATACTTTGATCACGTCGTTGTTACCACCATTCCAGTGGATGCTTTGCAGCGTAAGCGGCAACTGACCCAGATTGTAGGTGCCCGCCAATTGCTGGCCGTTCACCCAGACTTTAAACTGACTGGCCGTCGGGTTGCTGACCTGGAAATTAATAACCACATTGTACGTGCTGTCGCCCGTGCAATCGCCGGTTTGTACCGTCAGGTTGTTGATTTCACACACTGTATTGTTCAGCAGACAGGCTGGCACGGCGTATTCTTTTTCGCGGCAGCAGGGGCTGGTACCGGCCTGTGTAATCAGGCATACTTTGATTACGTCATTGTTGCCACCATTCCAGTGGATGTTTTGCAGCGTAAGCGGCAACTGACCCAGATTGTAGGTGCCTGCCAATTGCTGGCC
>JBBRDQ010000199.1:0-9300 GCA_038203695.1 Chitinophagales bacterium | reverse complement strand
GTAGCAGCAGCAGGCGTGGCAGCGGGTGTGGCTGTAGCAGGCGGCGTACTGGTACTCACCGCGCCGGCATCTGTATCTATTTTGGCAAACAGCGCGCCGACCGCCAGGTCTTCGCCTTCTTTGGCTACCCAGGTAAGTTTTCCGGCAGCATCTGCCGAAAGTTCCTGGTTGGCTTTTTCTGTTTCAATTTCGCACAGCGGCTCATCCATCGTGACAGTGGAGCCGTCGGGTTTGAGCCACTTGGAAAAAGTGACGCTGGATATGGATTCACCCAGGTTGGGGATTTTCAATTCAATGATCGGCATGGAATCTTCGTGATTGGTTTAAAATGCAAAATTACCACTCGCTGGCAAGTTTCCTACTTTTTTAGAAAGTTGCTGTCGAAAAACTGAACAGGCATCGGCGTTTTTTCACCTTTGCAGATCGTTTCACAAATAATGGTTTTATGAAAACAATTTTCACTGCGTTTGTTTGTCTTTTTCTGGGCGGAAATACTTTATTTTCGCAAATGGTAAATTTCTTCCCCGATGAAATGGTGGTGACAGCCAGTTCGCTGAATCTGCGAGCCACCCCCGACCTGGGTGCAAAAAAAGTAGCCTCCTTGACACGCGGAACCCTTGTGCAGGTAGTAGAGGCCGATAAAAACAGCGAGTTTATCACCCTCGACAGCGTCACTTACGGTTACTGGCTGAAAGTGCGTGCGCAAGGGAAAACGGGCTATGCCTTTAGTGCCTATTTGGCGGGCACCTGGAATCTCTACTACGAGCGCGATATTATGGATGTCATTCCGGAAGGGCTGCAATGGTACGGTGTGTATGCCCGCGATTCATTTGCCGATGAAATGCGCCGGGTAAATGTGCGCCTGGCCGATGAAATGAACGAGGCTTTCGGCGGAAAGGTGAAAGTATTGCGCACCAACCAAAAAGAAAACTGCAAGTTCCTGATTGCCACCACCATAAACCTGAAAACCGGTTACGCAGGTCCACTGGGCATTTTTGATCTGAACACGCTTTATTTCTCTAAATCACTCAACCCGGGCAGCCAACTTTCCATGTACGCCGGCAGTGAAGCCACCGATACATTGATAAAACCTACGTATGGATTAGCCGCTACCGGCTGCGCGCGCCTCAAGGAAGCATACGTGCAAGTAACTGATTATCAACTGACTTTGATTGATTATAGCAAAGAACCCGTCGGAATCCAGGACCTTACGCCCTGGGTAAAACCGGCCGAGCCGGAGGTAAATCCCTCGGTCGAGTTGCTGTGGTTTGGCGACCTCGACCACGATAATGAACCCGATGCGATTATCCAGGATTGTCCGTATGAAGTGGGCTGCCGAGCCTCCCTGTTTCTTTCGTCAAAGGCTAAAACCGGCGAGTATATTCGTAAAGTTTCTGAGCATTTCTGGCAGTATGATTGAGTGCGGTTAGTGTATCTTTACACTCCTCTTATCTACACTGGCATCCTCTTTATGAAAAAACACCAGGATTACGACAAAATCCTTCGCGAAAATTTGGAACGTACTATTCCGGCGATTCTTGAAAAACTGTGCGGACTCCATCCTGACAAGTTGGAGTCTTTGCCCACCGCTTTTCCACGTACCCGCGAGCGAAGGCCCGATTTTTTGCTGAAAACTACCACGCAAGGCGTAGAAAAACTAGCGCACCTGGAATTTCAGACGACCAGCCCTGCAGGTATGGTTTTCCGCATGCTGGACTATTACAGTATGTTTTTAAGCGTGTACAAACTTCCAGTAGATCAGTTTGTTATTTATATTGGGAAAGGTAAACCAGCGATGATTAGCCATATCGATTATCCGGGTTTGAAGTTTAGTTTCACCATAATCAATCTCAATAGCATTGATTATGAACTGTTTATAAACGCTGATAAACCTGAAGAAATCATATTGGCGATTCTGAGTGATTTTAAAAATACAGACTCGGTAAATGTGATTCGTCGGATTTTATACAATTTGCGACGCTACGCAGTAGACGATTCCGAATTGGGCAAATACCTGATTCAATTGGAAATTTTATCTAATCTGCGTAACTTGCAGCCACAAACTATTCAACAAATTGAAGCCATGCCACTCACATACGACATCACCACAGACTTGCGCTACCAACAAGGTATCGAACAGGGTATAGAACAGGGTATTGAGCAAGGTGAATACCGGGCAAAACACCATGCCATTACGATACTATTGCGCAAAAACAAATTGAGTATTGCCGAAATAGCCGAAGTGAATGACGTTTCGATCGACTTCGTGATAAAAATTCAAAACGAAATCAACGATTCCAATTTACCGGCAAAATAGTCGTCCAGGATACAACATACCTATAAGGCTCTCGCATCATCTGCGCGAGCCTTTTTTAATAAATCCACCTTTCAAACAATCCGTACCTATGCACATAGACTCACTTACCGTCCGCGAAACGCCCGACAACCGCACCACTACCCCGCACGTTTTGCCTATTTATGCTACTTCTTCGTTTGCTTTCGAGAACATCGACCAGGGCATTGAAATTTTTAAAAATATCGAAAGTGGCCATGCGTACAGCCGTTACGCCAATCCGACCGTAGATACGGTGGCCCGGAAAATTGCCGAACTCGAAACACATGGGTTAGGTCTTGAAGCCACCGCCGTGATGACCTCCAGTGGCATGTCAGCTATTTCTACCTTGCTGCTCGGACTGCTGAAAGCAGGCGATAAAGTCTTGTCGCAGGGTAATTTATACGGTGGCACCACCGAATTACTCACAGCTACACTGGCGCAGTTTGGTGTAGAAACCATCCTGACCGATCTGCGCGACCTGGCCGGTACTGCAGCCATTTTGCAACAGGATAAAAACATCCGGCTGCTGTATTGCGAAACGCCCGCCAACCCTACGCTGGCCTGCGTTGACATTCGCGCGTTGTCCGACCTTGCGCATGCGCACGATGCGTTGTGCGCGATCGACAATACTTTTCTGACCCCGCTCCTGCAGCAACCGTTTGCCTTGGGCGTCGACTTTATCATTCACAGCACCACGAAATACCTGAATGGACACGGCAACAGTATCGCCGGCGTAATCGTCGGCCTCGATCCGGTTTTAATGCGCAAAAACGTGTGGCGCGCCATGAAACTTGTGGGCACCAACTGTTCCCCTTTCGAAGCCTGGCTTACCTATAATGGGCTGAAAACCTTGGCGTTGCGCATGGAACGCCACTGCCAGAATGCCCTCGCACTGGCGCAATACCTGGAAAAACACCCGGCTGTACAACGGGTCAACTATCCTGGTCTGCCATCCCACCCCGACTATGCGCTGGCCCAGCGTCAAATGCCGCATGGCAGCGGTGGGATGCTGAGCTTTGAATTGCGTGGCGGACTCGAAGCTGGTTTGCGCTGTATGAACCGCATTCAGTTTTGTACCCTGGCGCCTACGCTCGGCGATGTGGATACACTGATTTTGCACCCGGCGTCGTCGTCGCATTTGGCAGTAGCCAGGGAAGTGCGCGCACAAAATGGCATTACGGATGGGCTGGTGCGCGTATCGGTTGGTATAGAAAATATTGCTGACATCATCGCCGATATCGAGCAGGCGATCGGGTGATCGGCCAGGTTATACGGGATCGTTTTCTGCTCATGCGTGCAGCGGACGAGTCACTTTTTTCTTTTTTTGTTAAAAAGCACCTGAATTTAACGCAATTTTGCGCCGCCAATCCTTTTTTTATTCATACCTGTAAACACCTTTCATTGTGGTACAACTCAGAAAATGTGTGCTAATTTCCTGCGTACTGCTCCTGTGGAGCAACTGTAAACCGCAGCAGGGCATGCCAAAACCGGCCGATAACCAGCCGTTTATTGCTTTGCAGACTTCCGGTTGTCGCGGTTACTGTCCGGTGTACAAACTGACCTTCCGCAACGATGGCCAGGTGGATTACGAGGGAATTCGTTCTGTTGAAAAAATGGGCAGCAGCACGTTTAACATTACCCCGGAGGAATTGAAAATTCTCCAGGCAGTGGTGCAAAAAGCCAACTTATGGCAATATCCTACCACAATCGAAAGCCGGGTGGCCGATGCGCCGTCCGCCACTCTTACGGTATTTCAAGCCGGTAAAAGCCATGCCGTCATGGGCAGTATCGATCGCCCACAACCCCTGCTGGATTTGGAAAACACATTAAAAGACTTGGCGGAGGCCCACGGTTTACAAGTAAAAAAAGGCGTAAATCCCAATGAAACACCCGAAAAGACCAAAATGGAACTGATTGCAAAACTTAGACCCGACGTGAATGCGGGCAACTGGATACGGCAATACCAAACCCTCAACCTGCATTTGATGAAGCGACTGGGCGAAGAAAATATCTGGCAGGTTTCGTACGATTCCGCCAAGATTTCGGAAGCAGATATTTTAAAATTACTAAGAACTTCGCCGGAAGAAGTCCTGGAAGTACAGCCCAATCGCAAAACCGAAGAACGGCATTAATTTTTGCAAAAGACACGGCTGCCTATTTGATTATTGACTATTGCCCACACAATGAACGATTTACTTGAGAAATTTCTAAAATTCGGCATCGTCGGCGCTTCCGGCGTAGTAATTGATTTTGGCGTAACCTGGATGCTGAAAGAACGTTTAAAACTGAACCAGTACATTGCCAACAGCGCCGGATTTGTCTGTGCGGTGGCGAGTAACTACATGCTTAACCGCATCTGGACTTTTCACAGCCACGATCCGGCTATCGCCACGCAGTTTACCAAATTTGCCGTGATCGCCTTAGTCGGACTGGCAATGAATAACGGCATTATCTATGCGCTCAACGAACGCAATAAAATACCGTTTTACACCGCCAAACTCATCGCTACCGGTATGGTGATGATCTGGAATTTTTGGGCCAATTACACTTTTACGTTTCACGATTGACCGACAATGACCGACGGATGTGGAAGGGCGTTTTATCGCGAACATACATTGTTCCATCGCGATAAAACGCCCTTTGGCTTGCCAAGCCAGTTTCCCAGCATGAATGTAACGCATTAACCCATCACTCCACTAAGTCAGTTTCACCTCCACAGCAGTCATGCCTTTTTTGCCGCGTTTGGTCTCAAACTGCACCGTATCGCCATTGCGAATTTTATCAATCAAGCCAGTCGTGTGCACGAAAACTTCCTGGCTGGTGCCCTCCTCGACGATGAATCCGTAGCCTTTGGCTTCATTGTAGAATTTGACGGTTCCTTTGTACATTGGTAAAAACATTTAATGAATTAGAAAATTGCGGTAGACAATAAACTTGCTATCCTTCTGCGCGATGGCTCTTGATCCGAAGCAAACGCACATCTTTTACCGGCTGCAGTAACAGCGGTGATTTTTCGATTTCAACTGAATCGGCATCCAGGCCAAACCAGTTTTTGGGCGAAGATACCCACCCTTTCATGGTCAGGTAAATACTCATTATCAGTTGATCGCCCCAAGGTAGTTCGTTTTCATTGGACAAAAATTCCTGGATCAGCACGAAGCGAAAATCACCGGTCGGATATTTACTGCTCATGGTGTGGTAACGCGAATGCACGGTGAGTTCTTCGTTCTCGACCAGGTCTTCCACCACTTTTTTCATAAACACATTCATGCGCTGCTGCACCCGGAAGCCGAGCTTAAAATTCACTTTATATACATCGTCGGGCGAGATGGTATTTACCTCATATTCCATGGTGTGCGGCTCGTCCATGGTTTCAATATGCACGAACCAATACACATCGGCGCGTTTCGGCTGGGTTTGCAAAATGGAATACAGCGCTTTCTCCTCGACCTTTTTAGGACTTTTAGAGGCACTGAGGAAAACCAGATTGGTGGCATAACGCGGCACATCTGCGTCGTTGCTCAACAGCACAAGTTGATCGAGAAAATCCTTGATGCGCACTTCGTCCAGATAGCGATTGCGGATGCGCTTGGCGTACACCCATAACAACATCACACCAAAAAGCAAGACAGTCATACCGACCGTCACATAACCGCCATCCAGGAATTTATGGGCATTGGAGGCAAAAAATGACAGCTCTACGCTTAAATAAAACAACAAAATCATCCAGATGACCCACGGGCGCCACCGCCGGATGATCAGCCAGTTCGATAATAAAATGGTCGTACACAACATCGCCATGACAATAGCCAGGCCGTATGCCGCTTCCATGGCCGAACTGGCTTGAAAAAATAAAACCACGCCCACGCATCCCATCCATAAAAAGGTGTTAACAGCCGGAATGTAGATCTGGCCTTTCATATTACTTGGAAACTGCACCGTCATTTTCGGCAAAACACCCAGGCGGATGGCTTCCGAAACCAGCGTGAACGAACCGGAAATCAGTGCCTGGCTGGCAATAATCGCCGCAAAAACGGATAAAATCGTCCCCGGCCACAGAAACCACTGCGGCATTACTGCCGAAAAAGGGTTGAAATCCAGTTGCTCGCCTTCATGGTGCAGCAAAAATGCCGCCTGCCCTAAGTAGTTGAGTACCAGACAGGTTTTAACAAAAATCCAACTGGATTGAATATTTCTGCGACCACAGTGCCCCAGATCAGCATACAGCGCTTCGGCCCCGGTCGTACATAAAAACACGGCACCCAGGATCAGGAACCCTTTAGACCCATGCCGCAGTAAATTGAACCCGTAGTGGGGACTAAGCGCCTTCAATACTTCCAGATCATGACCAATAGCGGCAATACCCAGCACACCCAGCATCAAAAACCACAACAACATGATCGGACCAAAACCTTTGCCCACCGCCGCTGTCCCAAAGCGTTGTACAAAGAACAATGCCGAGATAATAGCGATCGTAATCCACACAGTCGGAATTCCGTTGTATTTGGCTTCCAGAATTTCAATGGCGGAAATAACTGAAATGGGCGGCGTTATCATGCCGTCGGACAACATCGCCGCACCGCCTAACAGGGCCGGAAATAACAACCAGCGTTCGCGCCGACGCACCAGGGTGTAGAGCGAAAAAATGCCGCCCTCGCCATTGTTATCCGCCCGCAGCGTCAATAACACGTATTTCACCGTGGTTTGTAGCGTCAAGGTCCAGAAAACCAGGGATACGCCGCCCAGTACCGTCATGCGGTCGATGATGTTGTCTTCACCAACGATCGCTTTCATTACATACAGGGGAGAAGTGCCAATATCGCCGTAAATGATCCCCAGCGTAATTAATAGCCCCGCAGTGGTAAGTGGATGATGACTGTGCTGGTGTTGTTGGTTGCCCATATCTTGTTCTTGTGATACTCCGGCAAATGTCCGCTATTCAGCGGTTTTTAGTGCAAGAAAAGCGGTTATTTCTCCCTAAAAACCTATTTATTATCATTTAACGTGCCTGCAAAGCCTTATTTCCTGCATTGTAGAACAATGCAGGAATGTAAGCACGGAAGTGATTTGGGGCATAACCACCAATACGCGTGCAATTTTTCCTTTTATAAAAACACGGTACTTGCCTTCAAATACTACCTTTGGCGTAAATATCACCCATGAAAGTCGTCATTCCTGTTGCCGGTGTCGGCACTCGCCTTCGCCCCCATACTTACACGCAGCCCAAGCCATTGATGCCGGTAGCGGGCAAGCCTATTATCTGCTTCATCGTAGATAAATTCGTGGAAGCCGGCGTTACGGACTTTGTTTTTATCATCGGTTACCTGGGCGAGAAGATCCGCAATTTTGTGGAAGAAACGTATCCGAACCTCCATACGGAGTTCGTATACCAGGAAATACGCGAAGGCTCCGCCCATGCCATTATTACCGCCCGCGAAGCCATCGAGGATGAAGCGGAAATTTTTATAGCCTTCGGCGATTCTATTTTTGACGCCGATTTACAGCAAATGATCGATTGCCCGCATTCCTGTATCGGAGTGAAAAAAGTGGCCGATCCGCGCGATTTTGGCGTGGCGGAGTTTGAAGAAGGCGGTTTTGTCACGCGGCTGGTTGAAAAACCCCGCATCCCGAAGTCCAATATGGCCATGGTGGGACTGTATAAAGTGCGCGAAGTGCTGGCCTTGTTGCGGGCCATAGACCATCTGATCGAAACCAACCAGCGCACCGTCGGCGAATACCAACTTACCGACGCGCTGCAATACATGACCGAACAAGGCATTCATTTTCAACCGATTGTAGTCCAAAACTGGTTCGACTGCGGCCGAAAAGAAGTGCTGCTGGAAACCAACGCCATGTTGCTCGGACAACGCGGGTACGCGACCGACGATTTTCACTTACCCGAATTCGACAACACGATTATCATTCATCCGGTCGCTATCGGTACCGGTTGTATCATTGCCAACAGCATCGTCGGACCGAATGTAACGATCGGTGCCAATACCAATATCCAGTATTCGATCGTGAAAGACAGTATTATTGGCAGTTTCGCCGCGCTGGAGAATGTGGTGTTGCGGCATTCGGTGATTGGCAGCGATACCACCATCAGCGGCATGAACCTCAGCCTGAATATTGGGGATAATACGGAGATCGATTTCGATTGATCCGCAGGCGCTGGTGGTAGTCCACTACCCAAAGTTACTTGGCAATCGCATTCATCGCCCCTGTCAGTCCGATGGTTGTCATGGCCTTTACGCCTTCCAGGGTGCGCTTCAGGATATGCGGCAGTTCGGCCTTTTCATCTTCTGTCCATTTACCCAGCACAAAATCGATCTGCCGGCCTTTGGAGAAATTGCTGCCGATGCCGATGCGCAGGCGCGGATATTCGTCCGTAGCGAGGACTTCCTGGATATTTTTCAGGCCGTTGTGACCACCGTCGGAGCCTTTGGGACGCAAGCGTTGTTTGCCAAACACCAGGTTCAGGTCGTCGCAAATGACCAGGCTGTTTTCCACCGTGATTTTTTCCTTTTGCAACCAGTAGCGCAGCGCTTTGCCGCTCAGGTTCATGTAGGTATTGGGCTTGAGTAAAATAAGGGTGCGCCCCTTGAACTTCACTTCCGCCAATTCGCCATGGTGGTCGTCGCGCCAGGCCCCACCGAGGTCCTGACAAATATAATCGACGGCTTCGAAGCCAATGTTGTGCCGGGTTCCGGCGTATTCGTAACCGATGTTGCCCAGTCCGGTGATCAGGTATTTCATGGAGCAAAGGTAGGCAAAGGGACGAATATAGCATGCGCTGCCAGCACGTTCCAATCCGATTTTGGCTCCACTATTTTCAATATTCCATTAGAAGTCAGTGATCGCCACAACCTGCGGTTGAGGGTATCCACTTCATCCTGGCTCAAGTAATTTTTAGCGATGATGATATCCTGTTTGCGTACGACGTTTCCTTTCCAAACCGTCAGGCC
>JBBRDQ010000198.1:0-9348 GCA_038203695.1 Chitinophagales bacterium | reverse complement strand
GACAAAAGCGGGCTTTACGTCATTTGACGCAAAATCGGGTAATAATGCCGAAGAGGGTATTACAGCGACAGAAGAAGTCGCCGTTTTCCAATACAGATTTTTTAAGTCAATATCTGTTACTGAAAGTTTATACAATTTACCTGCTTGCAATTTTACAATGCGGTCACCCCACCATTCGTTGCTTGGGTCTGCGTCCAATTCTTTTAAAAAATTTAGTTCAACAGCATCAATAAAGAAATGTGAAGGTTTAGTAATGCTGTCTTTGACAATAAACATGTAATCGCTTTCAACGGACGGAATCAAATAGCCATTAAAATCTGTTTCAATAGGTTTTGCACTGTTTTTTATTTTTTCAAAAGTGGAATAAATCGGCGTGTTTGTCTCTTTGGTTTTCAAGATTTCTTGAATCAAAATAGTGGTTGTTTGCTTATCCAAACCGACCAAATTTGATAAAGTATCGGCTATAAACCGATGTGTCAATTCCTGCCGCAGATAAGGCATAAATACGTTCAAAAATGCTACTCGTTTTTGTGTGGCTGTGTTTTGGGCAATTAATGTTTCAAATGCAATATTCGTATTTGCAGGAATATCGGTGTTCAGTTTATCTATTAACTCTGCCAACTGGCTAATTGGCATAATGAGGTGTTCATCTGGGTCATTCTTTAATGCATCCAATTCATCAATTGAGACATTGGGGCTGAGGTCGGTTGGAAGCCGTTTGGCTTTTATTTTAGTTATCAACTCTTCAAATTGGTCAATCGGAATATTGATGTCGCCACTTTTAATTACGGTAGTTGCCTTTACACTATCGCTATCTGCCGTTTTGTCTGCTTCAAATACGGCAGATAATACTTCTTTAAACAGTTTTTTTTGTTGGTTTTTAAGGCGTTCCAAAGATTTAAGCCAATCAGGGTCTGCGATTGGAACATTAGCATCTGTTTTTAATACGGTGTACTCGATTGCCTCAGCGGGCGTTAAAACACCTGCGATTTGGACACTTCCTTCGGTCTTGTTGTATTTTAGTTTATTACGCAGGGAATTACCATCATTCATTTTAATCTTTAATCCTTTGGGTGCATTGGTAGAAAAGACAGTTGTCCCTTCCAAAAGGCCTAAAATCTTATCCACTACGGAGGGGTCAAAAAGCAACGCTGCCTTGCTTCGCAGAAACTCCGTTGTCGCTTGACTTTCAATCTCTGATTTACTTACATTCGCTATAACGGCTTCGTCTTCGTCGGGTTTGAACACTGTAATGACTTTCAAATCTTTATGCGCCTCATCAATCGCATTCAAACCATCGTAAAGCGTTTTGGCTAAAACCAAAATGGTTTTTTCGGAAGGCGCAAACGGTTTTTTCTCCTCATCAATGTCCTTGATAATGTAATTCAGTTGTTTGTAATCAAAACCCGCGTCTTCCATGCGCTGCCAGTTTTCCATAAATGCAAGCGTGGTGTGGGCATCTGATTGAGCATCGGTATTTTTAAAAGGGCTGCCCAACAGTTTAGTCACTTGGATAAAAGCAGGAACACGCAACCCTAGTATCTTTGACAACAAACGATAGCGGTAAAAAATTGAGAGATTATTTATGCTTAAACGATCGTTTTGCTCAACAGGCAGCACTTCCTTTAAGGCAGCAATATCATCAGCATTCAGATTGAGTGCTGCCATGATGACAGGCAAATGATTTGAAATTATTTCCGTACCACCCAAATACTCGCCTTGGTCGTTCGCTTGGAATACGGTATCAATCCCTTGCACATTGTGCGTCAAAAACAAGCGGTGATACAGCGATTTCTCGCCAACCGTGCTAATATCTGCCCAAAAACTCAATAATTTAATGAGTTCCAAGCCGGTGAGTTCCAATAATTTTTTAACCGCCACGCATTGCGACAGCAAGTGAGGCGTTATTTCTGCCGGTGTATTGGCAGGCGACAAACCGATGAGGGCGTTATCGGTTTCGTTGATCGTCCAACCCAATTTTCGCCATAAACGGATGAAACGGTGGATACGGTCGTATTCTTCCAAAGTGACCGCCGAACCATCTAAATGGACAAGGCGAACAGTGTTAATATTGCAACTGTCGGGGTGGTTGGCGGAGAATGGAGATTTGGTTTTATCATCCACTAAAACTGCTTTTCCCAATTCTTCAAATACCCGTCCTTGTTGTCCTTTGGCACCCGAATAGGCTGCGCCGATTAAGTTTCTCGGTACTGCGCCGTCTTTCCCCTTCAACTCCCCTGAATTATAGTCAAAAGTGGCAATATCTTGCTGCCCAAATCCAGTATCAATGCTCAATATATTGTTACTAAGCAGGGCTATTTGCTGTTGTTTGAGATTCAAATTTGTACCTATATTGAATTCCTGGGTTGTTTTTGGGGCAGGTGTTATGGTCGCACCATCAAGGGGAACGGCCGTATCCAAGACAATTAGTTTTCCGATTTTTTCAAAATGGTTTATGACCCAGTTCGTTATTTTGTTTCTATCAGCAGTTAAAGAAGTTTCATTTGTAGCGGGTGGACAAGGGTCATCTGATGGCGTATTTTCTTCAGCCGCCTTTACCAATACATCAATCAATTTCGCGTATTTCTGATTTGGGTCGGTTACTTTGGGGTCTTTATTTATAAAACCCTTCAAATACCGATAACTAAAACGAATGCTTTCCATAATACTCAAATCCTCACCTTGGAGCATATTCGGGTTCAGGCATTGCGTTTTCAGCAAGTCCACCAAATCGGTATACAACACCCCCGTCCGCAGCAAAAATTGTTTTTTGACGTAAGTCAAGCCTTGTTCCAAAGTCTCGTCACGCATCTTGGCTTCTGTTGTGTAGCCGTAATATTCATGCACCTTTCTGACACCGATTTTTGTGGCATATTCATCAAGCGTGTGGGCTGTTGTCGTTTGGTCATTCCAATATCCGTTGGAGACAAAGGCTTCTTTGGTCAAAATGACGTATTCTTCCTGGGTCAAGCCTAAGTATTCGGCATCGGCTGCTCGATTGATATAGTCATCGTGGAGTTTAGATAGGTCGGGAGTTTCTAAAAATGGCGTGTTTGCATCATCTAATGCTGTTGCAGTTGTATCGGATATGCAATCATCTATGCCGTCAGGCTGAACAATAGATTTTCGGGCAGACCGAAAGGTATCTATCAATTCATTCCGGCTTGTACCCAAATGGTTCAAATAAACCCGCGCGGCATCTATCGGCTGATGATACGGCAAGGTGAACGGATATACCGCATTTTTTAAAATACAATAGGCTTTGTAATCGGTGTGTTGTGGTTCGGATAATAGTTCGCCACTGGTTTCGTCTATTACATTATATGGCACAATCCGCTTATTCGCTACTTCGTTCTGATGAACCACATAACTTTCCATCACTTCATTCACCAAATCCACGTAAGGCAAGATGGTATTGGTGTTTTTGCAGGTTAATTGCAAGCAACCCAGGTCGGGGCGACGGGCAAAGAGTTTTTCCAAAGGGGTGCCTGAAATGCTCTTTGCATCAGGGTTTATTTCTACCGGTCCTGTCGCATGCGGGTCCAGATTATTATTCCGCAAATACTGCAACAACTCCACAAAATAGGCGGCGGCACTGTACACGGAAGTGCATTCGCCACATTCGCAAATATCAGCATCGCCAAAAAGGGTATCCCAACTGAGGTTGTGTTTGTTTAATGCGTTTGCGACAAACGCAGACTGGGCAGAGACTGGCTCTACCTGGTTTTGCGCGTTCGGATTGTTTATGACCCCTTCCTGGTTGCCTTTGATATTCATTCGGGTATTGACAACCGGCGTTCCATCTCTTTCTATTAAATTCAAGGATTTATCAATAAACGCAATACCCGTTCCCCGCCCTGCTTCCCGCAACGCCATCAAAGCGTGTTCGTTGCGGATTTTGACATTCATGGCGTTATAATGCGTTTGCCGGGCGATAGCCGCCCCATTTTCACCAAAAAGCGCGGCATAGCGCTGCACAAATTGTGCTTCGGGCATATCGCTGATTTGCATCACCGACTGCATATTGGACTGCATTAAGACCCGCAGCACCGTATCGGTCGGGCTAATAGCCATCACCCGTTGCAAGGCTTTCAAGGTCTTTTTAACGCTGTCCTGTTGCTCCGGTGCAATGCCTCTGAACGCTTCGGGCTGCTTGAAGGCTTCGTAGACAGACACCGTTTTGAGGTTGAAACTGGCGGGTTGATTTTGGAGAAAAACACCCACATTGCCCCTTAAAACCGCGTCGCTGAACGGCGTTTCCTGGTCGTTGCCAACCATACGCAATAACATCGCCGTCGGTTCCTGTTGAAACAGACGGTGGTACAAGGCCTCCACATCCAGTTCCGGTTCGTCGTCGGTAGCGGGCACCTTGGCACAAGCAATTTTTTGCTCAAAATCCGCTTGGCTATACTGCAACGCAATATCCTGCAACGCATTGATCTGCTTGTCCTTTTGAAAAAGACGCACCAATGCCTCTTGCCCGCCACTCCATACCGCCAGGTTCTGCGTGAAATGCAGTTTTTGGACCAAGGCAGAATCGAAGCCATTCTCCACCGTCAAGGCGGCACTGATGGCCTGCCAATCGCCCTTGTGTTCGGCGTAGAGGGCATTGAATTTTTCAGTTACCTGCTTGTCTTTGCCCAAATCAGATTTGAACAGGGCTAGGGAGTTGGGTTGGGTGGACATGATTTGGTTGTTTTTGTTGTGGATTGTTAAGTTTTTTGAGTTCGGTTCAGTCTGTTTTAGTTACAAGTCGGAGACTTGATGACGGGGCGTTTCGGGTCAAAGACCCTCACGAGCGCGGTTGCGCGTTGCGTTTGGTTTTTGTGGTTATTGAACACTTGCGGCCAGCGGGGGACTTATTTTGATGGTCAAATTTTGTTGCGTAAGTGGAAGAACTGCCCGTTCTTCCAGCCAGTGTTTGCCAGCATGGTGACCGTAACGCTGCCGGTTTGTTTCACGGGGTTGGCGTTGGGGAATCCGTTCCCGATGGCACAAAAAGTGACCCCCGGCACCGCCCTGCCCTCCAAGGAAATGTGGAACGCCAACGAATGTGGCGACCCATAGGACTCGAATAAGCAACCTTGCACGGTCAATTGCCCGCCCTGCCGAAACTGAATATAACTGCCTATGGCGGGGTCGGTGGCAGTTCGTTGGCTTTCCCTGTACTCATCGTCCTCGATGTGCAGCACGCTGTCCGTGCCAAACCTCCCCCCGCAAAGCATCACCGGGGCGTAGGTGCTGGCACTCCCTTCCGCTACCAAAAAACGGGTGCAGGCTTCGCTGTCGGTATCGAAGAGGGCAATATTGTCCGTGTCGGCGAGCAACCAAATTGCCGCTTGCCACATTCGCCCAAAGCTGCAAGTGTAGGTTTGAAACGACCCCGAGTTGGTATGGATGCCGAGCCTTGCAAAAGTGAAGGTGCAGTCGTAAAAACTGTGGTGCTTCGATTGCCCGGAACGGGAGGCGATGAAAAAACAAGCCTGCTGGATGTTACGGAAATCGCATTGCCGGAAAACCAGGTTTTCCAGGTTGCCATCGGTAAAGCGATAGCCGCCTGACGAACCCACAATGATGCCGTACTCGAATTTCGCCTGCCGGAAAGTGATGTTCGGATGCCCGATGCGCACCCGGTCGAAGCTGTGCGTGGTGCCGTTTTCAAAGTCGCCCGCTTGCAGTTCCGGGTCGTCCAGGTGTGGGTGATCCACGTGGATGGCGGCATGGCAACCCGCCACTTCATCGGAGACCCGGAAGGCAATCCGTTCGATGCTGCACCCGGCGGAAAATAGATTGAGCATCACCTCGTCCGACCTGCCAGCCCATAACAGCACGCAACTGCCCCATCCCGCCGATGCAGCGGCGTTTTCGCCGCGCAGGGTGATGTTCTGTCGCCAACCCACGGGGTTGAGTGCGGTCACCTTCGAGTTGCGGATGGCGATGGGCTGCGTGATGCGATAGATGCCATTGGGAAAAAACAACTCTCCGCCCACTGATGCCACCTGCCCCGGCACATACGAGGGGAACTGCCCGATGGCCTGCTGGATGGTGGCACTCCAGTCGGGGACTTCGTGCGCCTCCAAGGGCGCCTCCGGGGGGAGGGCGTTTTGCTGTTTGTAGAAGTGGAGGAGGTTGATTTGCATATTGTCAGTAATGCTGGGTTTTGAAGTTTAGTTGCTGGTTTTGATGGAGGGCATAAAACCTTCTGCCTCGGTCAAGGCGTCACTGATGGCATGCCAATCGCCTTGCTTCTCGGTGTAGAGGGCGTTGAATTTTTCGTTTACAGCCTTGTCTTTTACTAAGTCGTGTTTGAACAGGTTTAGGGAGTTGGGTTGGGTGGACATGATCTGGTTGTTTTTTTGTGGATTGTTAAGTTTTTTGAGTTCGGTTCAGTCTGTTTTAATTACAAGTCGGAGACTTGATGACGGGGCGTTTCGGGTCGCAGACCCTCACGAGCACGTGCGTTACTTTTGGCTTTTCGAGGTTGCTGAACACTTTTGCCCAGCGGGGAACGGACACGTCATGCTGAAAACTTGGCAGCGCGAGGTATATCATTTTTTTTCACAAATAATAAGGGCTCTACTAGCGATTCTAGAAAATATTCATCGAAACCTCAAGAATGGGGGACTAAATGGTGCACTTGTTCCATAGTGTGTCCAAGTATTAAAAAAAGAACCATCTGAACCTGTTACAATACGCAATGTTCCTCTCTCTGTCGCACCCTCCAAAAGACTCGTAAATTCTTTGAATGGAGATAAAGATGGAGGCAAATATTGTTCTTGGTTATAAAAAGTTAATCCCCATTTGCCAGGGTTGCCGTTAAGTTGAGGACCTCCTAAACTTTTTGGAGGTGGTGTCGACCTTCCTTCAATTTGGTCAACAGTTAGCCTAAAAGCATCTGCCTCCTCCTTATTTCGTGCAAAAAGAACCCATTGACCTTCTGGTGGGGCCTTTGGTATAGTCACCGGTTCAAAGGTTTGTGCTACTTCAGGCAAATCTAGTGTTGCGGTTCCTTTCCCTGTTTCGACAGCACCTACTAAAACCGCTTCTTCGGCTGCTTTTGCAAAAATCGAAAATCCTGTTGTTGCTTTTGGGATAGGCAAAAACATTAATCCAAGATTTGCAAATGCAGGTATCGCATCTGTTTTATCTCTTCGAGTAAGCTCCTTGATTTGCCCATCACTATTCATATACCTTAATGGTGTTGGGGAAAATACTTCTTTAATAGGAACATAAATGTCATGTTTAAATGAAGAAAGAATATAGTAAGGACTTAAAAAATCTGCTTCTGCTTCTAAATTAATAATTTTCTTAAACTCTGCATCGAATTTGTAATCAAATGATATTGCTTTTAATTCTTGCCCTCTAAATCTATCTACTGTATTATCTTGACCACCAGGAAGGTTTTTTAATTTTTCAATCGCATTTGGATCTTCTGCTGGCAATAACCATCTATCCGTCATTTGATTTTTTTCTCCCCTTGTTCCTATATTGACACTTTTTTGATTCGGTTCTGTACCAGAAAAATCATTTTTCATTATTGGATTATTATCTGAATATGCAAATATATTCACCCCTCCCCCAACCCCTATCGGGTCACTACTCAACCACCGCCCCAACCAAGGCAAATAATACCGCGCCGTATGGTACGCCAAACCACTCTCCTCATCCCGCTCCATGCCCGTATAGCGATAGCGTTTAGCAGTGCATTTTATTTCTTGGTTTTTGGCTTGGTAGGCAGTCGTGCCGTAAGGATGATATTCTTCATAAGAAATAATAGCAGCATCCCCATTCAGTTCCAAGGTCGCCGAACCTAAGTGATTGCTGTATTGATAGCGATACAGTACCCCCTCGCTATTTTGGGTATTATTGGTTGTTTTTACGTTTTCTACGATCAAAATGCGGTGGTCGCCTTCAAAAACGTGGCAGGTTTCTATTTCTTCTAATAGACTATCGCCTTGCCAACGGCGGTAGCGTTCCATGCCTCCGAAATAAAGACGTTCTTCTTTTATGCCGCCATCTCTTTCGATTACTTTTCGACTGCGTTGTTTGTCGTTGCCGTATTGGTAATAGGCCATACCGCCGCCGATAAGGTCGTATTGCTGGATCATATCCCGGTACTCCCAGGCGATGCGTTCGGTGCTTTCATTGCTCAGGTTGCGCATATTGCCGTGCAGGTCATAGTGGTAGCGCGTTGCTTCGGTTTCGTCGTCGCCCAGCCAGCTGCGCAGGAGGCGGTTGTTGGTGTCGGCGGTTTCGTAGTGCCGCGTCCAATTGCCGCCTTTAGCGAGGTGCTGCATGGTGATAAAATTGCCCACCGCATCGTAGGCATAGCGTTGGGTGTAATTGCGCAGGGCCTGTGGTTGGTTGGAAAAGTCAATTGGGGGCATATCATCCACCTTTCCGGCGCCTTTGGGGGCCGTATTCGTGGCGTTTTCTTTCCCGGAGGCCGCTACCAGCCGGTACAGGGCATCGTATTCGTATTGGGCTTTCGGCTCTATTTTTTGGTTTTGAAAAAATACGGGTTGATACGCCTCGTCGTATATCTCGGTGATATTGCCCACCGTGTCGTAGGTATAGTTCAATTGCTGCAACACATGGTCATCCTTCAAACCGGAGTGAAATCCCGGAAATGCGGGGTCGAAATCGTGTCTTGTCGTGCGCAATTGCAGCAAACGAAAGGTTTTGTCATCGTATTTATAGCGGGTCGTCGTGGCGCCATTGTTTTGGCGCATCCGGGTGCGCTGTCCTTTGGCATCGTATTCGATGCCCGAAACCACCAGGGTGGTGGCATCCCCGATGGTCAATGTCTCGCTTGAGAGCACGCCGCGTTCGCTGTACGTCGGCGCATATACGGCGGCATCGGGCAGGTTTTGGTGCCAATTGTACAGTTTGCGCATGCGGTTGAGCGCATCGTATTCCGTGATCAGCGTATAGCTGGTTTCCTCCGCACTTTCCGTTTCCCAATTGACGATTTCGGCTTGATAAGTCGAGGGCAGCTGCTTCCGCGTTTCCAACAGATTGCCCTTAAAATCATAGCGCAGCTGGGTCGTTTGCCCGCTGCCATCCCGGTGCAGGTGGATTTGCCCGTTGCCGTTTTCGGCGGCATCGTATTCGAGCTGCGCTATCAAAAAGCGTTGCCCGTTTTTTTTCAAAAAAGTATCGGTTGGGCGGTGCAAGACGTCGTACCGCGTGGTCAAAACGCGCTGTTCGATGGTACTCCCAACCCCGTTTTCGTCCCAGGCCATTATAGGTTTGCCTAAGCAATCGTTCAGCATCCAACGCTCGCCATTGTCCATGCCCTTTTGATAGAGGCGGTGACCGAGTAGGTCATATCGGTACTGCATCACC